>NZ_QAIL01000366.1 GCF_003061025.1 Pedobacter sp. HMWF019
CTCCTCTCATTAGGCTTGTCGATAATATTCAGTTTATCTGCTATAATAAAATACACAAACATCAATAAAAATAAAACGACAAGAAGAACTAAGTACAACATAAATGTAGAATTTGAGCAAAACTAAAAATTTTAACCTATATATGGCAATTAAAAAATGCACCATCTTATCTACTAAAAAAACTATCTTTGAAATACTTATGAAGAACATTATTGTAGCCATCGATGGTTATTCCTCTTGCGGAAAGAGTACTGTAGCAAAAGCTGTAGCGAAACAATTAAATTTCGTGTATATTGATAGCGGAGCAATGTATCGTGCTGTTACAGTTTATTTTCTAGAAAATAAGATTCAAATTACCGATGAAGAACAAATTAAAATGGCCTTGCTTAATGTTCATATTAAATTCAACAATGTGAGTGGCAAAACGATTGTTCTATTAAATGAGAATGACATTTCCGAAAGGATTCGGGAAATGGAAATTTCAGAATATGTTTGTCATGTCAGTGCACTTAAGCAGGTTAGAGTTGCCATGGTAGAACAGCAGCAGAAAATGGCGGATCATCTAAACATTATAATGGATGGACGAGACATCGGTACCACTGTATTTCCTAATGCCCAGGTAAAAATCTTTATGACTGCTGACCCTAAGGTAAGAGCAGACAGACGTTATCTCGAACTTCAAGCCTCAAATCAAAAAGTTACCATTGAAGAAGTATTTAATAATCTTGCCCACCGTGATTACGAAGACACCACCAGACAAGAAAGTCCTCTCATTCATTCAAAAGATGCAACTACTTTAGATAATACCAATCTTACTCATGAAGAGCAATTGAACTTTGTAATAGATCTGGTCAGGGAAGCTATTTTTGAACAGGACATCAGCTTAAATTTGAAGGTCTAAATTAAACTCTCATTCAATTATCCTAAGTAATTCAGATTCTTTCTTGTCCCCAAATAAGATAACAGGAACAGTAGTAAGGTAATATATCTGATGACCAAAATCCGTCGGATGATGCAGATAGTCTCCTAAAAGATCATTATAAACTTTTTCCTTAGGGAATTGATTAAACCTTTCATAAATATCAGCAAAAAATACATTATTCTTTTCACTTATTTCCTTCAGCTTACGATTAAAATACATTGTATATGAAGGTTTTTCTAATTCAAAATCTAGATTTTGTTGAAAGAAGCCGATCAATACACAATCTATTTTTTCAGAAATCAAAGATTTAACACCGGCTTCTATAGCCTGTAGATGATACAAAATTCTATTATCTGCCCCATGTTCATTCATTCCAAATTCAATGAAAATGAGGTCTGGCTTTTTCAATTTAATTTCCTCTAACTTTTCCGTAAACAACTGAGTAGTTGCCCCACCTTCTGCTAAGTTTGTCACTAACACCTTATTTTTATATAGTTTCGTTATTGCTTTCGCTATCAACTGAACGTATACGGATGTATTCATACCATTAAAAAATACCTGTACAGTATGTGCCCCTGCCGATATTGACGTACCAATACAATAAATCGAAATATCTTTTTTCGCTCTAATTTTTTCTTTGAGATCATTTGACAAGAAGCCCCCTTTAAATTTAATCATAGAATCCAGATGAGTTGAGTAATCCACCATTACCTGCCATTTAAGAGTAGTCTCTGGATTTCTGTCAGGACCTGGTTTAAAGGTAAATTTCCCATTACGATTTAATTTAACTTGATGATGCGAAAAATCTGGAATTAACGACTTGGCTGTTCTTTTAATCCCTCCCATTGGCGTTAATAAATAATCCAAACCCTTTTTATATATTGTAATGGATCCATTTTCGCCAATTTTATATACATTATTAATTTTAGCATCCTTCCTTAATAGATAAGCTACCTTTTCTCCCGATAAGGTTATTGTTTCCCCGCTTACTGCGAAAGCAGTATCATCTTCAGGAATATTTTGCAATTTCTTATAGCTATTCCTCTTATTACAGGACTGCAATAAAATTAGGCCCAACGCCAACGTAATTACTTTAAGGTAACAGATAGAAGGTCTTGGAAGGAGCATGTAAATGGGTATTACTTTCAAAACGACAAGTGCAAAACTATTCTTCCACTATTATAAACATAATATTATTAATAACTGGCTAATTAGCGCCATATTGTAAATAGAATTTTTACGTTATCTATTCTTAATTCCGTATTTTTAATATAAATTCTATCACTATGAAAAGGTCTAATTTTGTGAAAATATTTTTGGCAGGACTAATCCTTCCAAAAATAGGCTTTCCTCAAACCAAAAAAACAACAGGTGCTCTAACCTCAAACGTAGTAGACCCACTTACAGGGCAAAACATTAGTTTTTCACAGGTCTCTTTATTCTCGGATGGCTCATCTATGAGTGATTCTAAGTGCGACGGAGTTCTATACAAAAAGGTTGGGGACAACTACTTCAAGAGAAATTTTACAGGCGGAGTTGACCCAAAGTGGTTTGGAGCGAAGGCAGATTCAATAACAGACGATACTAAGAGCCTAAATGCCTCTATAAATTCATTACCTCAGTTAACTTCTGGCAAGGGTACCGGTGACGGCTGTGGTATCATAGAGTTGTCTGGAGCTGCTTATAAGTGCGACAATATGATTCAAATGCGTGGCGGAATAACCGTCAATGGCTATAGCTCTGAATTTATATCAAATGGCTCTGTAGGTGTTGGCTTCGGACATAATGGAACATCTCCAGCCAGTAATTCTGTAATAAACGGATTAAGATTATTTATGCCAGCAGACAACCCGCAAGCAGTAGCTATCTCTGTGCAAAACGCAGGTTGGGTAACCATTCGAGACTCAAATATCGTTCTAAAAGGAGATAATCAAACCGGAATACAAATTACTGGAAATACAAACCCTATGGGGCCCTATTACGGGGCGATAAACAACCAGAGAATATACGGCTCTGCAAAGCCAGGAAGTGGTCAAACTGGCATCAAATTTAAAATGGGAAAAGCTAATGCATCCTCCCCTGGACCAAACAGATGGACATTAAATGGAATACGCGGCATTATTGCCGTTGATACAGGAATTGATGTTGATGCAACTGACGGCCTTTCCGGTACTGACATCTCCCTGGAGGCATGCTACAACACTGCCATACGTTTAGGAAATATTCCACCAGTATATTCCGGCGGTATTTCATCCGGTGGGGTCAACACATTTAATATAAACACTAGTGCAGCATCATTCGTAAATGGGTCTGTGCTGGTAACATCTGGATTAAACCAGGGCAGATCAGCGCAAATCACCAGTGCTAAAGGAACAACCGTTAATACTTGTCTTGGATTCTTCCCGTATCCTTTTTCATCGGGAGATAACATCGAAATCTACATGCCCAAAACAAGAAATATTTCGTTTACCAACGTCAATTTGGAAACATCTCCATTATTCGTCGATTTTCAGGGAGGAGCTTCAAACTGCATCATAGACACTTCATTTAGAACACAATCAGCCGACAGCATTATACAAAGAAGAAAAATAGAAAAGATTGACAATGTTGTTTCCAGTAGAATCATCCCTTTTGTTTTCTCAGGTACTGTGCCAGCAGGGACGGGAAAAGTATGGTTAGAAACAACTCAGGGAGCATCTGACAAAGGAGGTTTTGTACTTCCTCAAACAGGATGGGTTGACGGCTTATTCAGCACTGGATCTGTTCGCACTTTAGGACAACCTGGAGAAATCAAATTGGTTCCATACGTATCAGGCACCCCACAACTAGACCCCGCGTTTCTAACTCCCGATTCACCTAACTTTGGAAATAGGGTAAAATTGATTGTTAAGGCAAATGGGTTAAATTCTGCTGGCCGGAATCTAAAAGTTCAGGCAACATATACAGGCACTACGGTTGCGGAATTTGTTAAATGCATTGTATACTTTGCCATAGCTTAACAAAGCTATTGTTCTGAAAATGATTTGGCTGTATTCATAATCCCCTGTCTTGAAGACAGGGGTAACTCTTTATGAAGTGCAAGTTTTAATTTCGAATTGCTTACAATATAATTCTCTGTCAATTTTGACAATCGCTCGCTATTTAACGGAAGTTTTAAACGATCCCCGATTCTTGACAGAAAAATCAGCAGACCTTTAGGTAAGGCCCATAATTTAGCTTTTTTACCACTAGCATCACTTAAACAACTAACCACCTCGTTAGTAGAAAGTGGCATATCATCTGAAACATTATAAATACCGCCATTTATATCAGCCCTGTCGATAATCTCAGTAATCACAAAACATAGGTTTTCCACGCTTAGAAACGACCTCTTATTTTCAAAAGCTGCCAAAGGATATGGAATTCCTTTCTTTACAAATGAATACAATAAGTTTAAATTTCCTTTATTTCCTGGTCCGTGAATCATACAAGGCCGCAATATATAAATTGATTTTCCTTCGGGTAATGATTGAGACAAAATGTACTCTTCTGCCAGCAACTTCGACTTACCGTAATGTGTTTCTGGAACAGCCTTATCTTCTTCTAACAGGACGTTCTCAACGATATCCGCAGCAGCCTTAACAGAACTGATAAAAATAAATTTAGAAGCTTTAGATTTCAAAAAGGCATCAAAAAGATGTTTTGTCAATTCAAAATTAACCCGGTAATACTCTTCCGGATCTGAAACACTTTTTAAATCATGTGCTTTACCTGCAAGATGTACCACTACATCAATGTCTTCTAAGGCACTAATTGATACATTTTCTAAAACGGATCTTGAAATCAGTTTTAAATCAGTATGATGTCCAAAAGACAAATATTTCTGTAAATTTTGTCCAACAAAGCCACTAGAACCTGTAATTGCTACTTTCATTTATTTCAAATTAGAAAATACATCATCAACCCATGACGATAGTGAATATTTATTGTAAACGCTTTCTTCCACCTCATCATAACCCGAAGAAAGGAATTCATTGTCAATAACCGGGTTTTCCCTATCAATTAAGGAAATATTTTTAGTATTGTAAAAATCATAATTCAAAATATCCTTATTGGTTGTAATGAGCTTACGCTTTGCACCTAAAACCTCCAGAGTCCTAATCGTTAGACCCGTTTGATTAGGATGGTTAATATCAATTATAGCAGTAGAATTGGAAATTACATCTAAAACATCCTCCTTCGACATCCCCTTAAAAGAAATATCCTTAACATTTACATTTCTGAAATTCGGATCAACCATCCAATAATAGGCTATTAATACAGGATGTTGTAAAAAAAAGAAAAAGAAATTATTTAACGGGGATTTAGATGTACTAACAAATCTCTTAATAACACTGTATCTATCTGAATGCGCCGTACCAACAAAGGAAAGATCAAACTTATATTTTGACTTAACACCTTCTTTACCTATCCTTTCATAGTGATTAGTAAAGAATAAGGGTCTAAACTTCAAACCATATTTTTCTGAATTACTCTTATCAAAAGTTAGCGTCCTATCGTATAAACCAAGCGTCTCGATAATATAGGGTCTATTATCAATACTATCCCACATATACAGAATAAAAGTGGTATCCTTAAACTGGGACCTGTAGAATTCTATAATCTCTTTGGAAAAACCCTCAGGAATAATTGCTAATAAATAATCAAATTTCCTATCACCCATTTTTTTTAGGTGATCACTGAAATAATTAAAGACTTTCTTTTTACCTAAGCTCTCAGCAAGCTTTAGTCTAAAAAATGCTTTATTAATCGTACTATTTTTAATCCTGTCATCAATATAGTACACAAAAGCTCCCCTTCGCTCTAATTCAATTTGAATCTCTTGTTCGTAGTTAAAATACCTCGGTGATATTAATAAAATATTCTTGCCAGCAAGATCTAAAGTCATAAGTTCTTTTATTTATACAAACCTTTAGCTTTCATTTCTTCAATAGATTTAGCGTATTTGTCTTCAGTTACCGCTTGTTGCAATACCCATTTCGCAAAATTTTTGACTCCGGCATCAAAACTGAATTTTGGTTTAAATCCCAATTTATTTTCAATCTTAGTTAAATCTGCATAATTGTGTCTGATATCTCCAAGCCTATAATTACCAGAAACTGTAACAGGAACATCAATCCCATATTGTTTAATCAATGTGTTGGCAACCGTCAAAACATCCGTCGCGATTCCCGAACCAACATTAAAAATTTCCCCATTTGCATTCTCTTGTTCAATACCAAGAATAGTTGCATCAACCACATCATCAATATAAACAAAGTCTCTACTTTCTTTACCGTCTTCAAATATGTTAATTGCATTTCCATTCCTAATACGAGTTGAAAAAATGGACAATATCCCTGTATATGGATTTGAAAGGGATTGACCTGGGCCATAAACATTCTGATATCTGAAAGCAACCGCCGCTATACCAATCGTAGGACATACAGTCATAATCATTTGTTCTTGATTTTGTTTTGTGATCCCATAAACAGATGAAGGGTGAATCTTAGATTCTTCATCTGTTGGAAGAAGTTCCAAATCTGAGTTTGAACCTTCAAATTGAACTTCAAAATTACCATTATCCATCGCAGCAGCAATCCGATGTTTTGGATAAACAATTCCAAGCTCAGGGCTTTTGTATTTTCCCTCACCATAGATGGATCTTGAAGAAGCAATCACTACCTTTTTAACCTGGTGGGGGAAATTAGCTAATAGATCAAGCATTATTGCTGTTCCATTTATATTAATATCAACATATTTTTGAATTTCATACATCGATTGTCCAGTACCGGTTTCAGCAGCATAATGAACGATAACATCTTGTTTTTCGATTGCTTTCTTCCAATCATCAACAGAGGTAACTGTTCCATGAATAAAATTAACTTTGTCCTTAATACAAAGATATAATGGAGATGTTTCTACAGGATTTTCTCCGTGGATTTGTTTGGAAAGATTATCTAATACAGTGATGTTATATCCTTTCTCAATCAGTTTTAAGCTAAGATTCGAGCCAATAAATCCAGCTCCGCCTGTAATTAACACATTTTTAGTTACGCTCATTTTTTTAAATTTTTTGCCAGTTGTTTGTATCAAAATTAAATTGCTTAATAACTTTTGCAGGTGTTCCAACTGCAATACTATATGGTGGTATGGATTTCGTAACAACAGACATTGTCCCAATAATGGATCCCTCACCAATGGTAACGCCAGGTAAGACACTCACAAACTCTCCAAGCCATACATTATCCTCTATATAAACAGGACTTGTCTTATAAAGACGTTCCTGCGGTTTTGAATCAGGTCGGCTATCAAATTCATCGCCAGCATAACTACCATGCGAACAATCTGAAATATAGATTTTACTTGCCATCAAAACATTATTGCCAATAATAACCTTCTCCATTGCAGTAATATGTACACTATCGTTTAATTGCACATTTTCGCCTATGAATAATTTTGTTATTCTCTTGTCCTCATAATCCTCCACCTCTAATCGACAACCTCTTCCAGTAGTAAATCCCTTCCCTATTTTCATAAGCCCTTTGTTTCGTATGTCTATAGGTAATCTGATAATTTTAGCCTTAGGCATAATTATCATTGTGATTATCTTACTACATATAAGATGGAAAACCCCTAAAAACCCATATCTTCTGAAAACATTCATCATATTACAATTATTAAACCCTATATTTCTTTATGCGTTAAAGCCATCCCCTTTGTGAGTTTTATGTAATCAAATACAAAAAGAAGCATCTGAATAAATTTCGCAGCCAAAATAGCCCAAAGGAAACTGTTAAAATCCATCTTCATAACGATTACAAAGGCAAAAAAAACAACAAAAAGTACAATATATTGAAGGGCGTTCCAAAATATTATTTTCTCCTTATCATAGGCTATAAAAAAGAAATCCATAAATGACTTTGCCTGCATAATAGAGATTGCCCCCATTAAGAAGATTGAGCTATTTTGGATGTTATATTTTGCGAAAAGCGCATGAAAATAAGGTATATTATACACGATTAATACTCCAATAACAATCACAAACTGTATAAAACAAAATATACTTATCCATTTTATAAAATATACAATTACACTTCTTATATTTTTAGCTTGTTTCGCTATTTTTATAATTTGCGGCCCCACTTTCTGGGCCATAATATTACTAATCAATGTACCAGCTTGATTAATGACACTCAATAATCCATATGCACCAGCAAGGGCAAAACCTATCGATGAGCCTATGATACTTTTATCAAAAAAAGCAGGTATAGAAATCAGAGCATTACTAAAAAATAATGGAAGACCTTCTTTAAAGGCAGAAATCGGCAAACTCCCCTTTGAAGGAATCACTAATTTTTCCCGTTGAAGATCTAAGCTTTTAGACAAAGTGAAAACTGACAATATTATAGATATGGTGGAGGCTAAAGCCTCTGCTATAAAAAGATAGGGTACATACTTAAAAAGTTTGGCTATCAAGAGAACAATAATGAAAGAAATAATCGATCTAACAAACTGTATCCTTCCAATGTAAATTAATAATCCTGTTGCTCTTATCCCCGAAGCTATAATGTTAAATACAGCAGTTGTTAAAGTCAAAATTGAACTCCCGATAATCGTGACGGCATCTAGCGTGCCTGTTAAATACCATACCGTAAATGCCACAATAGGTAATGTGATTAAGCATCTAAAGGTTAGAATACGTATAATAACAAAAGTATCAGCTAATATTTCCTTATGCTGCCCATCTAAATGACACCTGGGATAGGTTTTAATTGTGGATTCAATATTACCGAAACTAAGCATAGTTCCCATAAAAATACAGATTGCATAGAGTGATGCATATTGTCCGTAGATACTAGGACTAAGGAAGATCGCTAATAAAAAACCCTTAAATATTGAGAATCCAGATGTAGAACCAATTGAAAGAATATAGGCTAACCCATTATTTCTTCTAAATTGTTCAATTGAATTTTTAACTGCAGTCTTAACCATGCGAAAATTTCCTTTTATTTTGTGCTATAACAATCCCCAATAACATTCCAAAAGCCGGGGTAGCTAAAGAAAATTGACTTAATGCAATAAAGAAAACAGTGTATTTAAGCCACCCAAATTTCCAATTCATTGGTGCAATAAAAATCTGTTTCATCATAAAATATATGAATGGAACTCCAACAAAGCCCAATTGAAACAAAATAATACCAATACCGGAAGGAGGGCCTGCATTACTTAAAAATAACAATTCTTTATTTGAACGCAGGAGCTCTATTCTTTTTGCCAGCCAAGCCTGATGGGCGACCCCGTTTGGCATAAAGAAGTCTTCAAAAACACCTTTAATAGAAACATATGCTCCAACAATCCTTGCATTTACACTTGCATCAGCGGTTATAAATTCCGTAGGATATTTAATGAAATTATTAAATAAAACGACCATCCTAGAAGAATCATCTGTCTGTGCTAACGGTGAGATACTACCCGAAAAAAGCATCACAAAAAATACCAGGACAAAAAGAGATGCAAATCTAGTCCACCAATTTCTCTGAAAGACCAGAAAGACAAGTCCTCCCATTCCCAAAGCCAACAAAGCACTAGAGGATTTAGCCAGAAAAAGGGCCTGAAAAATACAAATAAATACAATTTTTTTAGACCCACTTACCAAATACGCCAGGATCCCGATCAATAAAATATGGAAGCCATAGTGCGTTGGTTCTGGCGCAAGAGCCAATACACCTCTACCACCAGTTCCTCCAATTTCGGCTACATCGCTATGAGTACCAATCAAAAAGGACATAAATGACGTACTAACTAATGTTTGAACGAGACCAACTCCTAACCAAATAAAAGCTGTCCAAATTAAAATTTTCTTTATTGCATCAGGATATTTTAAGTAAGCCACAAAAGAAGCCAAAGAAATTACCGGCAGAGTAAGATATGTCGTAAAATACTTAAAATCCTGATCATCACTATAAGGATAACTTGTAAAGATAAAGAAGAGTAACCCAACTAATCCAAACAAGATCATCATAATATAAAACTGATGATCTCTAAAATTATAGAGAAATTTTGTATTATATAAGCAATATAAGAAACCAAATATCAGTGCATAAGGCTGATTATAACTGGCAGTTGGTATAATTTGGATATACGGAAAACAAACAAAAAGTATAAATGTTGCTGCTAGTGCATAGTCGACCTGGTCTATTGATTTAAACCCAGAGCGAGAATTCGGTTTAAGATGATCAGCTGTATATAAATGCGTCATACTAGATTCTAAACAAATTCGCTGTCTATTGCGAACAATATATTCTTAAGGTTCTCTTCTGAATAAAGATCAAAAGATGGCCCAGGATTACCAGGATACGATTGCCTTACAATATCTGCCAATCCATTTATAATTCCATCAAAATGGTTCTCATTATGCTGATCAGAACGCAAATTCTTTAAGTACAAGCCAAGATCATTCAAGGCATTAACAGCCTGAATTCCTGGGAATTTCTTATAAAAAACCTCTCCTAATACAAATACCCTCTTACCAATTATAGCCGCATCCAACCCAGCAGTACTGTTAATGGTAACGATAGAATTTACATTTTTCATTAATTTCCGTCCAGACTCCCGTCCATAGATAAATTTAACGTTGCCATACTTTTTTCTAAGATCCAGCCACTTTTTTGCTTTTAAAGCTCCAAACTGATTAGGATGTTCCTTCATGTAGAGCACATGACCTTTCGGTAACATACGCAAAATCACCTCAATTAAATCTATCTGGTTAAAATAAGGAAGTCCATAGTAAAGCAAGGAAGCCTCTGGCTCATAATGTAAAGGATACAATAATGCTCCTTTCTCATATTCAACTGGAAGTTTATCATAGCCTCTTTTAGATGCTATTAAGCATTTCAAATAGAAAACATGTTCAGATAAAGATCCAGCAACCTGAAAGTCGCTCAATATTGGGAATAATTTATTATACCCAAAAGCCCTTAGCACCCTTACGACTTGAATCAGTTTAACCTTAAAAGTAGTATTGGTTATTGGAGGGGCAGATCCCTTTCTTTGATTAAAGTAATTTGGTTTGTTTTTCCCTAAAAACTGAAAATGATAACTCGGCCCAGATTTATCTTCTATAATTCCCATGCCAAAAGAATTTATCTTTTCAAGCACTTCATTACTCAATTTTTCCTTTCTGCTTTCGTTCAAAGAATATGGCATCCTATCAGAAATACTATTTGTAAAATAAAAATATCCAGGAAAATAGCAGGGATTAAAGAATTTTGGCTGAGTACCATTCTTCAAACAAAAATAGTATAAGACATGCGTTGTAAACAAGGCTACTGGCTCACTAAGCAAAAAATCAAATTTATGTGTATTGAATAATTCACTTATTCCTTTAAAAAGGGCCGCTGCTATCTTTTCCCGTTCCTTTACTGAAAATTCGATTAAATATCGATCAGATAGGACTGGAGACCAATTAAAATCAGTGAGAGATCTAAAATCATCAGGTTCTTCCCATTTTAAGTTATCAGAATGAATATTTTCTTTAATCAGCCTAGAAATATTCATCACCACTTTTCCACCTTTCTCAGTTACAGTACGCTCCTCCTGATCACTTTGTACAATGTAATAATAATCTCTATTTACATCCATCTCACCCAGAGTTGGGCAAAGCACGGCTAAATAGGATCTTGAAAAACATAAGACACTTTTTCTCATCTGTTTATTGTTTTTTGTAATTAAGGCTTAATAAACCATATTCAATAATATCATGGTATTCTCCTTGTTTGTATATAGCTTCTTTTCGAATTCCCTCTTGTTCCATTCCGAGCTTCAAGGCTAATTTTTGCATTCCAATATTCTCAGAAGATGTACCACAGTATATTCTATGTAAATTTAAAACAGTGAAGGCATGATCCAAGATTAATGCCCCTGCTTCATACATCACTCCCTTACCCCAGTAAGCCTTTTCACCTAATAAAAAAGCAATCTCTGCATTCCTATCAATCCAATTAATTCCCTGCAAACTAATATTCCCAATATGAGTCTCTGTTTCCTTATCAATAACGGCTAAGACCAGCATATTATGTGAACCGCTGGTATGATTCACATAATCTTTTAGCTTATTTTTTGTCATAGGAAAACGTCCATGGGAATTAAAACTGGTAATATCAGGATCATTTAACCAGATTGAATAATTGCCATCCACATCTTTTTCCTCCAATCCCCTTAAATAGATATTATTCCCGGCTAAGAACATATTATTGCTAATTTTTTCCATTACACATACTTTAAAATTTCAGTAATTAAGGTATCTCCACCTGCTTTAATACCCACATTTAACTCTTCAAAGGGGTCTGTGATAGTATCAGGTCCGATAAATCTAACTACCGGTTTTCCCATAATTTGGGCTTCAATTAAAAAAGAAGAAAAGAAACCGACAACGATGTCAGCAAAGAAAATCGTCTCATTTACATCAATAGTAGATTCAACAAGAAAAACAAAAGAATAATTTTCTGTTATTTTCTTAAGACCCTCAATTTGCTGATTAGGATGCATTTTAATGAGTATAGCCCAATCTTCAATTTCTTCTTTACGTTGCTCCAATAACTCCATAAATTTTGACGTAGCCGTTAGCTCATCAAATCCATAAGTGGACTTCCCATTTATATTAGAAAGAGGGTCTGGGGCAAAAACCACTATTTTCTTAAATTCTATATCTGAACTGATTTTCTCAAGGTATTGATTTTTCTCTACTTTAGGAAGCCACTTAGAAAGCCACTGATGATAAGGATTTCCAGAAATAATCACCAGGGAAGAATCAATTCCATCTTTAATAGCAATTTCTTTTGCTCTTTGATCAATAACCCAGATAAAATCCGGAAAACAGAATTCTCCATCTTTCATCAAGAATCTTTTAGCAATGGAGGTCCAATGGTCAACAAAAGAAATACAGGGTATTCCCAGCTGTTTAGCTAAAGAAATGAAACACAATTCTAGGTCAGAAGTATAAGATGTTCCAGTAAAGATAACCTCTGGCTTAAAATCATTAATAATATCTAAGGGAGTTGCATCTGGGAAACTGACTGGCACACCAAAATCTCCATAAAAACTATATGACCGATCAGAGATCACCAAAACATCTGATATCCCATCTTCAGCAATCAAAGACAAACATGGTTTAGCACCTCCCGGATCACTAAAAACAAAAAGAACCTTACCTTTAAGCCGTGGTCTCAACACTTTTTAGTTCATTAATATTATTAAATATTTTTTTAAATGCCCTAACCACATCATCCATATCCTGCTCACTCATTCCAGGTCTCATAAATTCATGAGTAAATAGAAGTTCAAAATGCATCTTTTCTGTTACCGGACATGTTCCCAGCTCATACTTCAATGTCAATTCTGCCGCTGCAGGATGTTGAAAAGCCCATGCAGCCCTTTCTTGATAAATAGGTTGTAAGTAGATTGGCTTAACGTAGCCCGCACCAATCAGAGGAGCAGTTTCCCTTAAAATCGCTGATGGCAGCTCTGCTTTCAAAGCATTGACAAATGTATTTCTATCAATACCTGCAATTTCCTTGTTAAATTTTATCGGATGAACATAATAGGTATGTACTGAACCATCTTTTGGTGCTGGTTGTAATTCCAGTGCCGGAAATTGAGCCAATTGCTCATTTAAATAAGCAACATTTTTTAGCCTTTCTTCCAATAGTCCAGGCAATTTTTTCAATTGCTGTATGCCTATAGCACATTCTATCTCGGTCATACGATAATTGTAGCCGATTAAATTTGTCAAGTCTTCCGTATTACGTGGGCCAACTATATTTTCTGCGTGATTACGGATCATTTGACAACGTTCAACAAGTTTATCAGAATTAGATGTGATTACTCCACCCTCACCGGTATGAATATGTTTATGATAATTCAAACTAAATATTCCAAGATCGCCAATCGTTCCAACATATTTACCTTTATACTTTGCCATTGGAGCTTGAGCACAATCCTCAACTACATATAAATTATGCTTTTTCGCTAAATCCATTATAGGATCCATATCTGCAGGATGCCCAAAAATATGAACAACAAGTATCGCTTTAGTATTAGCTGTAATACATTTCTCAATACTTACCGGATCCATACAAAACGTAACTGGATCAATATCAGCAAACACAGGTACCCCACCATAAATAAGTGGAGCAATAGCACTTGCAGACATGGAATATGGAGACACAATAACTTCATCGCCTGGTTGAATACCAATAGCACCCATTGCCGTAAACAAACCAGAAGTATTTGAATTTACAGAAACGGCATGTTTAACGCCGATTGCATCAGCCCATTCCCTTTCAAATCTCTTCACATTCGGTCCTCCCAAAAAATCACTATGCTCGGCGCCTAAAAATTGGGATAAATTGCCTGTATCAAGAACCTGCATTACAGCATCCTTTTCTTCTTGTCCAATCGTATTATAAGCGGGGAAAAGTTCTGTTCTTACTGCTTCTCCACCATTAATTGCCAGTTTTGCCATATTAATCTTTTATATATTTTAACATTTTTTGGTTAAGGACGATGGACGATAAAAAATTATCCTGATCTGCCACTCCTTTTGTTAGTTCAATTGCCTTGTCAGTTACACTTTTCATGTAATCTTTTAAGCAATTGGTTTGAGTTAATCCTGTATTAATATTCAATGGTTGTAAAAACCCATTGAATTTACCTGCTTCGTAAATTTCGATCAAATCACCCGCATTCGTTATAGATATCTTAGTATATTCCAGGAAAATATCAATTTCAAAATGAGAGAACAGCACATTGCTTAAACCCAAAACATTAATATTTATATCACCCCAGATAGCCTGTAAAGACAATGTCGGATCGTAATCAAACTGATCAAAAACCCGATTGTGAGATTGGATCTCCTCCAATGTCAGGTTTTTATCCGTCAAGAATTCGATCAGATCAAAAGCGTGGCTACAATTATTAATAAATCCTCTTTGATACCTTACGCTAATATTAGTTATTTTTTCAGTTGTTAATTTTAAAAGTATATATTCCCTTAATTTCTTAAAAGCAGGAAGAAATCTTCTTATATAATTAACCAGAACTTTTGAATTACTATTGGCATAACTTTCCTTAAGTTGCTCAAGTTGTCCAAAATCAATAGAAACCGGTTTTTCACATATAATGGTTTTCACACTGGCAGTAAAAGACTGCTCCAACAGATCTAAATGTGTTTTTGTAGGTGTGCAAATACTTACACAATCAAAATTCCGCAATATATCAACATTAATATCTTCTACAATTTCACATCCATAGAGGTCTGATATCTCCTGAACAAATGATTGATTAAGATCAAATATGGAAACTGCCGTTTCAGGATTTAAATGCCAGGCTTTAACATGGGTCTGAATTGCGTCAGTATGTTTATCATATTGAGCACCAATATTCCCGCAACCAATCACCAACACTTTGTACATTTTATTTCTTTAACCTCTCTAGTAAAAAAGTATACTTTATTTCTGCAACTTTCCAGTCCTCTTCTGTATCTATATCCTGAACTTCAGATTCAGGCATTTCATAAGGGAGCGTATAGTCCGAGAACAATTTCTTCCTTTCCAAAAATGCACTGGTTCTAACAAAATAGAACTGTCCGCAATCATGGTATGCCGGGGGTAAATCCTGCGATCTCGTATTCATGTGTTCAGGCCAGTTCATCTTTACTCTTCCTTCTTCGATTTTAAATGAACGAAGTATTGGAAACCCAAAACTCACAACAGGAACCAAAGAATCAGCCTCACTTTCCTTCAGCTTTTTAAAAGCTGTTTTAAGCTTCTCAGAAGTAACGAATGGTGCAGTAGGATAAATACAGCAACTATACTCAAATTCTTCCCCAAGCGCCTTATAAGCATCCAAGACTTCCGATATTACGTCTGCTGTGGTTGCAAAATCATTAGAATTGTTGGATGTTCTCATAAATGGAACACTTGCACCAAGAGCCTTTGCAATTGATGCAATTTCCTCATCATCTGTAGAAACCATCACTTCATCAAAACAGCCAGCATTTAGTGCTGCATCAATTGAATATTTAATAATTGGACTCCCCAAAAAGTCTTTAATATTTTTCCTTGGGATCCGTTTACTTCCCCCCCTGGCCGTGATGATCGCAATAGATTTTTTCATAGTTCGCTTTATTATAGTCTTAACAAATTCTTTAATTTATCCGGATCCAGGTCCGGCCTTAATGTTTTGCCAATTTCAAATAGTTTCACTTTATTCTTTTTAATCAAACTAGGCATGATCATAAATGGCGTCGATGTATTAAAGGTGAAAAATAAAGCCAGCCTACCTTCTTTGCAGCGACTGCCGTAGTGATAGCATTTTGCAGGATCTACAAAAACAGATTCGCCGCTTTTGCCATAAAAATATTTCACCTCACCGTCACCTAATTCTTTTAAGAATCGCTGATCATCTATTCTTCTTATAAGAATCGAAGGCGTAATCTTTCGAGAATCGGATTTACTAACAAATACAAATGGACCGTGGCTTTTGTCAATTACATCATTTAAATATACAATTGCATGAAATGATTTATTATCCCCGAAATCTTTATGCCACATTTGACTCTCTCTCAATTTTCCATCCGTTGGATAACTATACAAAACTTGTAAACTTTCAAACTGCACTTTGTTGCCAAAATAGTCCATTGCAGGATCAAGTATATCTTTAGAAAACGCCAATCGAATTACCGGATTCTCTATAGTAATATCTTCATCCAGCATCAAATTTTTAAATGGATGACCAGTAGGCTTAGGAACAACTCCTGCAATTCTAGGTTCGTATAAAGACTGTATCTCTTTAAGAACATCTTTATCAAGACTCGGTCCCGAAGTGTACCCAATCTCATTAACCTCCTTTGAGCTGGGAAGTAAGGAGGGAGCTGCTTTTGAAAATGACTGTCCCTGTATATTGGCTAGCATGGACAAGTGACGTATACCTACTAAGCGCCAACGTAAAAAACCAACTGCTTTTCTTATTGTATTCATAATATTATAATTTATAAATGTGAAACCCAATCTTCGTTCGCTACATCCGAGACTTTTTTTACTGGCACACCAACATAAATACCCGGTTCTGTGATAGATTTGTTTACTAAAGACATCGAACCAATGATAACGTTATCGCAAATAGTGATTGGTCCCAACACTACAGAATTTGTCCCGATAACCACATTATCCCCGAATTCAAATACTTTCTTCTCTTTATGCTTCAGTAAAAATTCCTTATCTTTTGGTGAACGTCCACCTAATTTAACTCCAGCCATCATCACGACCCTCCCACTAGAATAGATTCCATTTCCACCTAATAAAACACCACTGGGATGAGTTATAGAGAGCTTTTTTACGTTGATAGAAAAAGACATCAACTCTATACCGTAAATGATTAACAGAAACCTATCTATAAAAAGACTTATGTATTTCCCTATGAAGGGAATTTTATAATATAAGAACCTGGAAATTCTGATATGAGTATTAATTTGCCATATTATTGTGAATATTTTCCTGATCCCCATGACTATAAAATATTAAATCAAGTCGAAAGTTAAAGCAGTTCCTCTTTTTGCCGCTTTAGTGATTTTTTTACCTATCAATTGCTCAAAATACTTAGGCTGTAATCCCAAACCTGGTCTAATGATCCTTATATTCTCCTCAGTAAATACATCACCTTCGTTCATATCCTGGACAACATAAATCGATCTCTTAAAAGTAAGACTTTTTTTCTCTTCTTCTAAAATGCCGTAAGTAACCTTCCCTAAAGCAAGAAAGGCCCTTTCTGTCTCCTCTACCAGAACCTTAAATTCTGCAGGTTCCATAGAAAAGGACGAGTCGACACCACCTTCAGCTCTATTTATTGTAAAGTGTTTTTCAATTACCCTAGCTCCGAGAGCTACAGAAGCAACGGAAACGCCAACGCCAAGTGTATGATCGGATAAACCAACATGGCAATCAAATAACTGAGCCATGTGCGGTATCGTTAAAATATTTGTATTCTCAGGTGTTGCCGGATATGTACTTGTACATTTTAGCAAAATCAATTCCTTGCAGCCATTTTCCCTTAATGTACGAACAGCTATTTCAATATCTGCTAGAGTTGAAATACCCGTAGACATAATAACAGGTTTTCCGGTCTGTGCAATTCTCTTTAGCAGAGGCAAATGGTTATTCTCAAAAGAAGCAACTTTATAGACAGGAACATTCAACTCCTCAAGCAAATCGACTGAAGTATTGTCAAAGGGAGTACTGAAGATCATTATGTTTCTCTCTTTAGCACGTTCAAAAAGAGGTTTATGCCACTCCCAGGGTGTTTGAGCCTCTTCATAGAGTTCGTACAAATTTCTTCCTTTCCATAAGGATTTAGGATCTGTAATATTAAATTCATTGTGCGATACATTTATAGTCAATGTATCTGCTGTATAAGTTTGCAATTTTACAGCGTGCGCACCAGCGTCCGCAGCTGCATCAATAATAGCAAGCGCGTTTTCCAAAGAACGATTATGATTGCCACTCATTTCAGCAATAATAAATGGCTTATGCCCTTTACCTATTACAATATCTTCAATTTTAATATCTTCTATCATCACACTATATTTTATATAATATATAACTTGGAATCCCTTTAATTACTTCTTCTTTATAACCTTCAAATCCAGCCTTAATAAAACATTTATAAGAGGCTATATTATTTTTAAAAATGTAGGCAGATATTTTTATGCCTGGGGTTTTGACTTTAAAATCTGCGCATGCAGTATTTAACATTTCAACAGCATAACCATTCTTTCTATAATTAATATCAACAGAAATACTGATTATCGCTTCATTTTCACTCGTATATTCTATTCTAACTTGACCAATTGCTTCTCCTTTATCATTTGTAAAAATGTAAATAGACCTTTTACCAGAACACAAACCTTTATCAAACCATTTTTTATGGTCTTCAAAAGGTATTGACTCTTTGTTGTATGAGTTCTCTCTCGCAGTTGGATCGTTTGCCCATTCATATAAAAGTTCAACATCCGAATCCGTTGCATATCTAAATTTTAACATCCTACAATTGAATTGATTTCATTTAATATACGATTACCTGATTGTCCGTCAACAACCTTTGCTTGCCGATCAAGCATTTTTTGATTGATCAGTGTGGATTTCAATAATTTCAGCTTAGCTGTAATATCCGCAACAGAAACCGTATTGAAATTCCCAAGCGAAAGACCACATTGATCCGTTATCAACTGATTATGAATAGCATTTTGATTGTCAAAAGTTATCCCTGTTAAAATTCCACTCTTTACGCAGCATACTTCCAAAGCTATTGAACTGGATGGAACAATACATATATCACTCCCCCAAATCAACTCAACCATCATTGAAGCAGATACATTTCTTTGAATGGAAACTTCAACATTTTCCTTATTTAAATCTACAAATTCTACCAATTCCTCGCGGTGTGCATATACCCCTCCAACAACAACAACAATACGTTTAACAAATTCTTCCTTCAAACAAGCAGAAACAACCTTCTTGGTGATGTTCGATGGATCAGCTCCTCCCATACAAATAAAAACAGAATTTACCTTATTTATCTTTTTAATCCGCTTTGCTGCATCTAAAAACTCTTTACGAAGAATCAAATAATCAAAGCCTGCTAAAACTTTTGTATTTCTGTCTTTTCTATATTGCCCACTAATAGCACTACTGCCGTGATTTATAACAAGATCTGCACAAAAAAACTCTTCAGCCAGGTCATCGATCATAATAAGTTTAGCTGATTTATATTTTAAAAACTGCTGATAATCATAATCAAAATGATACCCATCAGTAACAACAATATCCAGTGGATTAAGAATTTTATCCAATTCTCTAAACTGCCCTTCCTTATCCAGCGCATTCAAAATGATAACCTCACCAAAAGGGCTAATAATTTCTTTAAGAATATCAGAAGGCTGGGCAACAACAAAAATACAAGTATATTGCGTTCTTACCATCTCAGATAATGCAATACATCTCATAATGTGGCCAAGACCAATTTTGCCATCACCATCAGCCCTAAAAACAATTCTACGCTGTAAAGAATCCATTTATTTTATCAATTACAAATTGCTGCTCCTCATTCGTGAGCGTAGGATACATAGGTAAACTTATGCAGCCCTTATAGTACATTTCAGAATGAGGCATATCTCCCTCTTTCCATCCAAATTGTCTATAATATGGCATTAGATGACATGGGATATAATGTATCTGAGCATAAATCTGATGCTCTTTTAGATAATCATATAATCCCAATCTATTTTCAGTTTCTATAACATATAGATGATAAGCATGGCCTTCGATAGAACCGCTTTGTCCTTTAATATATGATTTGTCTTTAAATGCCTTTTCATACGTTATTGCAATCTCCCTCCTTCTTTCAATTCCTTCATCCGCCCTATTTAATTGGCTAATACCTAAAGCGGCCTGAAAATCAGTAAGTCTATAATTGTATCCTAATGTCTGCATCTCCATATACCAACCTGGATAAGCATCTTCTCCACCCGCAAATTCAATACTATTTGTATAAGCAGCATCTGACTTGACTATACCATGCGTTCTTAATTGAATTAACTTCTGATAAAGGGACTCATCATTAGTTGTAATCATACCGCCTTCTCCTGAGGCAATATGCTTTACCGGATGGAATGAAAAAATCGCAAGATCTGCAAAACTTCCATTCCCGCAATTTTGCTTACGGGCATTAGAATCATTGAAATAGCCACCAGGAGCATGGCAAGCATCCTCTATTATCCACAAGTCGTACTCATCAGCTAATTTTCTGAAAGCTTCCAAGTCAACTGCCCTCCCCGCAAAATCCACGGGAATAATTCCCTTAAAAGTACCTTTTGGAGCCGACTCTAAAAGGCTTTTAACACCATTTAGATCTAATAGATAAGTCTCCTGATCAATATCGCTAAAAACAACATCTCCGCCACAATACCGAACGCAATTTGCAGATGCAGCAAAGGTAATAGGAGTAGTGATAACTTTATCTCCCTCTTTAACTCCTAGAGCCAAAGTACATAAATGTAATGCAGCCGTACCATTTGCTACAGCAACAGCATACTTACACCCTATATATTCAGCAAAGGCATTTTCAAATTCTTTGATTTTAGGTCCCTGCGTTAGATAATCAGATTTCAGCGTTGTAATTACTGCGTCAATATCTTCCTGCGTAATATTCTGACGACCATAAGGAATAATCTTATTCATATTTAAAATTCAAAAGTTGAATCAACATGTTCTTTTATCAGCGTCCGTAAGCCATCAACCGTTTCCCATTCTGTATTCTCCCCAGAATTATAGGCAAAACCAGAAGGAACAAGCTCTGCCTTAAATTGGCTTTTAAACTCTTCAATGCTCCATTTATGGGTAGCAGGCAAAATCGTATAATATTTACCAAGGTCATAAGTATAAAAAGAGTCAGATGGCGTTATCATTTCTTCATGAACCTTTTCACCCGGTCTAATTCCTACTACAACTTGTTCACAATTCGGACCAATTGCCTCTGCAACGTCCGTAATTCTGTAAGAAGGAATTTTAGGCACAAAGATCTCCCCACCCCAAGCATGCTCTAATGCGTGCATGACCATATCTACTCCACCTTGCAGGGAGATATTAAACCTGGTCATATTTGGATCAGTAATTGGAAGCTTGCCCTCCTTTTTCTTATTAAGGAAAAATGGAATCACAGACCCATTAGACCCCATCACATTCCCGTATCTAACTACAGAAAAACGAATTGGATTATTTCCTCTAATGTTATTTGCCGCAACAAACAACTTATCAGAAGTTAATTTAGTAGCACCATATAAATTTATTGGCGCACAAGCTTTATCTGTAGACAATGCGACTACTCTCTCTACACCCGCAGCAAAACAAGCATCTACAACGTTCTGTGCACCACCAATATTAGTTTTAATACATTCATCTGGGTTATACTCTGCAATCGGAACATGCTTCATCGCTGCAGCATGAATCACATAGTCGATTCCTTGCATAGCTCTTACCAATCTTTCTTTATCTCTTACATCCCCTATAAAAAATCTCACCTGAGGATATTTATCTGCAGGATACTCCTGAGCCATTTGAAATTGCTTTTGCTCATCTCTAGAAAAGATAACCAATCGCTTTATTTCAGGATGCTTTTTTAAGATATGGGAAGTTAAAGCCTTACCCAAAGATCCGGTTCCGCCGGTAATTAAAAGTGATTTGCTGTTAATGCCTAACATAGTTTTTATTTATCTATACTTGTTTTATAATCTACCTTCTACCAAGGCTCTATCAATACATGCCTTTGTGTCAAAAATAATCCCGTTTGATTCTCTCACTTTCGCGTAATCCAACGTCAAAAATTCATTATGTGCAACAGCTAATATTACTGCACTGTATTCAGTAATATCAGGTTGATCAATAATTTGTATTCCGTATTCTTTCTCAACATTTTCTTTCACTACCCATGGATCAGACACATCAACTTTAAGCCCAAATTCACGCAATTCATTATAAATATCTACTACCCGGGTATTTCTAAAGTCCGGACAGTTCTCTTTAAAGGTAAAGCCAAGTATTAAAACCTTCGCCCCCTTAATAAGATGCCCCTTCTGAATCATCAGCTTTATTACCTTATTGGCAATAAACATTCCCATATTGTCATTCACTCTTCTTCCAGAAAGAATAACCTGAGGATGATATCCCAAGGACTCTGCCTTATAAGCAAGATAATACGGATCCACACCAATACAATGTCCACCAACGAGTCCAGGTTTATATTTCAAGAAATTCCATTTTGTTCCTGCAGCATCTAATACGTCATTTGTATCTATCCCAATACGATCAAAAATTAGAGCTAATTCATTTACGAATGATATATTAATATCGCGTTGCGCATTCTCAATTGCTTTTGAAGCCTCCGCGACTTTCAAACTAGGCGCCTTATATGTTCCAGCAGTTATAATGGAGGCATATAAATCATCCACAAATTCAGCTATCTCTGCCGTAGAGCCAGACGTAACTTTTTTAATCGTGGTAAGTGTATTAATTTTATCTCCTGGATTAATTCGTTCAGGAGAGTACCCACAAAAAAAGTCAATATTAAACTTTAGACCACTTACCTTTTCCAAAACAGGCACACAATCTTCTTCAGTACATCCCGGATACACAGTAGACTCATAAATTACAATATCATCAGTCTTAAGAACTTCTCCAATCATCTCAGACGCTCTTAGGAGTAAGGTTAAATCCGGCGACTTGAATTGGTTAATTGGTGTAGGAACTGTTACAATATAAATATTTGCATCTTCCAGATCTCTTTTATCACAAGAAAGATGTAATCCGATCCGACTTTCCCATCCTTGCTGCAGAACAGAATTAAGGCTATCTAGATCAGACTCCAGGGTAGAATCCGTTCCCCTCACCAATTCATTAATTCTTTCAGCATTAGTGTCAAAACCTAAAACCTCAAACTTTTTGGCAAATTCAACAGCTAATGGCAGGCCAACATAACCCAATCCTATTATTGCTATCTTCCTATTTGATATCCCAGGTTTCATTTATTTAGAATCGTCTAAAAATATCCCTAAAAATCGTTTTCAAAGTTATCTTCCGTTCTACATCATCAGAATAATAGCCGTAACCATATCCATAACCGTAGCCGTAGCCGTAACTACCTCCAAGCTTAACACCATTAAGAACAACATTAAGCTTAGGCAGTTTATTTTGTTTATATAACTTATCAAGATTTTTGATTTGATCTTTGAAAGTAACCCCCTGACGTACCAGATAAACTGTTGCATCTGCCAATTTGGATAAAATCTGAGCATCCGTTACTAAACCTATAGGAGGTGTATCAACCAAAATTTCGTCAAAATTATCCCTCAAATATTCGAAAAGAGCGTCCACCTCAGATTGAATCAGTAACTCCGAAGGATTTGGAGGAATAGGACCAGAGCCAATCACAAACAGGTTTGGGTGTATATTGGAGTCCTGAATAATTTCAGACACATCTGCCTTACCAATCAAATAATTACTAAATCCTATCTTGTTTGCCAACTTAAGATACTTACTCACTTTAGGTTTGCGCAAATCCAACTCTAATAAAACTGTTCTCTTTCCACTTATAGCAAAAGCAGCAGCAATATTACTAGAAACAAAACTTTTTCCTTCACCAGACATACTTGAAGTCAAAATCGTCACCCTGCCTCTACCTTCCTCTTTCTTCCCATGTACAAATTGCATATTCGTCCTAATAGACCGAAACTGTTCTGCAATAGCTTTTCGACTTGTAACTTCAACAACAATGGGCTCTGACCCTTCTTCATAAAGTATTTCACCTAATAACGGCGCATCAGTTAACTTAGCTATATCAGAAGCACTCTTTATCTTGTTATTTATCAATTCTTTTGAATAAAGGTAGCCCACCGGCAATAAAACACCTAACAAAAGAGCAACAAGATAGGTAACCTGTCTTTTGGGCTTAATAGGACTTTTAGAAGAAAAAGCTGGATCAACCACACGGCTATCTGCAACCGAAGAAGCATAAGAAAGAGCCGCTTCTTCCTTTTTCTGCAAAAGATATAGGTACAAAGTTTCCTTTATACCCTGCTGACGTTTAATGCTAATGAATTGCCTTTCTTGCCCAGGAATTTTTCGAATTGAATTTTGAAACTGAGCATTATTCTGATCTAATGCCATCTTCGTATTTGTTAACGATGAGTAGATATTTGACAAACTAGACCTAATTGACGCCCTAACCGTTTCAACTTGTTTATTAATTGGTACAAGCAATGGATTGTCCTCTTGAGTAGTCGCTAATAATTGGTCTCTTTTCGATTGTAATTCACTCAATTGATTGATCTGGCTCAACAAAACCGGATCATCTATTCCAAGTGTACTTGGTAATTTTTCCTGAGTAGATTTTGAATCAACAAATTTTTGAATATCCTTAACAACACCCAATTTAATATTAATTTCATTTAGCTTAGTATCGTTGTCTTTAACATTATCTAAGAAAAGAGAAGCCTCACTACTAATATCTGTTAAGCCATGACTACTTTTAAAAGTTTCGACATTTTTTTCAACATCGGTTAGTTCTCCGGTTATTAATTTTAACCGTTCATCTATAAATCGAAGAGTACTCTGGGTCGTCTGATTTTTATCCTCCAAAGCCGCCTCATTGTACACCTGTACCAAGGTATTTAAAATATCTTCTCCACGTTTAATTACGTTTGTTTGAAAACCTAACTCTATCACCGTGGACTGTTTATTGGTAAGAACAACATCTAAGTTTCCTAACAAAGAATTAGTAACAGCCTTGGGGTCACTAATTGTAATGTTCATAGGTTTATTGTAAGAATCGGCAAAGTCAGGGGATTTCTTGATTTCATAAACCCCAAATGAGTTTCTCTCCAAACGATTTAACAAACCCGATACCTTCCTTCCATTCTCCGCATCAACCAAAATATATTTATCCTCGCTTGGATAAGAAATATTTAGTTTTCGGCCATATAATGAGCTATCAATTGAAGTAAAAACAAAATTTATGGGCCGGCCTTCATAAATATCTGAATTGACAACCCGGCCTTCAATCTCATATTTAACACTTAAGTTCAAACGCTCTACAACCTTTGCCATCAAAATCTTAGATTGTAGAATTTGCATTTCATTCTCTACAACCTTTGATCCCCCAAAAAGATCCAACTGATTTAACAAATCGTCAGTTGGCGAACCGCTGTTTTTGTGGTCCTTAATTAGCAAAGTACTGGTAACTCTATACAAAGGCTGGGTATATCTTAAATAGAGGTAGGCACCTGTAAGGCAAAGTAAAACTCCTACTAAAAAAACCGGCCAATGATATATATATTTTTTAAAGATTTCTCGAAGATCTACTGATTGATTCTCGCCAGAATTATTGCCAATTGAATCAATTATATGCTGTTCAGTGTTAGTCATTAAAGTGGGTTATAGGCGGGTAATAAT
>NZ_QAIL01000367.1 GCF_003061025.1 Pedobacter sp. HMWF019
GTCTAACTTTACCTGCTCATGAAACACCTTCGTTTTTTAAATAAGTACTTCTATAAATATAAGTGGTGGATTGTTCCGGGTGTTTTCTTTGTCATTATATCAAACATCTTTGGGGTCATTCCGGCACAGGTTATTGGTCATGCCTTCAATCTGATTACCGAAAACATCCAGGTATACAACCTTTTTTCGGGTTTCGAAAGGCAGTCTATTATCTATGATATTTTCAGTTACAGCTTATTTTATTTTGGCGCACTGGTACTTTTCCTGTATCTGATCAGAGGTCTGTTTCTATTCTTTATGCGGCAAACGCTGATCCTCATGTCAAGACATATAGAGTTTGACATGAAGAACGAGATCTATGCCCACTACCAAAAACTAAGTCTGGGTTTTTACCGCCGCAACAATACCGGGGATTTAATGAACAGGGCTACCGAAGATGTAAACCGGGTCAGGATGTATGTAGGGCCCGCCATTATGTACGCGCTCAACACAGCTGTTCAATGTTTGCTGATCATTACTTCTATGTATATGGTCAATGCAGAACTGGCTACTTTTTGTCTGCTTCCTTTGCCAGTACTGGTGGTAACTATTTATTTTGTCAATACACAGATCAATAAAAAGAGTGAACAAATCCAGGAACAACTGTCGAGACTTTCCAGTTTTGTTCAGGAACGCTTCTCGGGTATACGGGTCATCAAGTCTTATGTAAGAGAAAACCATACCAAGGCTATTTTTGCCCAGGAAAGCGAAGGCTATAAACAGAATTCCATGAGCCTGGTCAGGGTACAGGCCTTCTTTTACCCTACAATGCTCCTATTGGTTGGCCTGAGCACGATCCTGACCGTATATATAGGGGGGAAACAGGTGATTAATGGCTCCATCACCGCCGGAAACATCGCAGAGTTTATTGTTTACGTTAATCAGCTGACTTTTCCGGTAACCATGCTGGGTTGGGTAACCACGTTAATCCAGCGTGCAGCGGCCTCTCAGAAAAGAATTAACGAATTTTTGGAACTGCATCCGGACATTGTTTCAGGCAAAGTAGACCCGGCTCATTTTGATGGTAGTATTCGTTTCAATGAAGTCAGTTTCACCTACCCGGATACGGGAATCAAGGCCCTGGAAAAGGTAAGTTTCGAGATAGAAAAAGGTCAGTTTGTAGCCGTTATAGGCCGGACAGGATCGGGTAAATCTACACTTGCCAATCTGATCATGCGCATGTATGATGTAGATTCCGGTGAAATACTGCTCAACGGTCAAAATCTAAAGAACCTGCAATTAGGTCCTTACCGCAATCAGGTAGGTTTTGTTCCGCAGGAGGTATTCCTTTTTTCTGATACGATTAAAAACAATATTGCATTTGGTCTGGACCAGGTAACCGATGAGGAAGTGGAAAATGCGGCAAAAAGTGCGGCAGTATACCACAATATAGTTGACTTTGATCTGAAATTTGAAACCATGCTTGGTGAAAGGGGGATTACCCTTTCCGGTGGACAAAAACAACGGGTATCCATTGCACGTGCACTGATCAAAGAACCTAAAATTTTGATCTTTGACGATTGCCTTTCTGCGGTAGACACCAAAACTGAAGAAGAAATACTTCGTAACCTTGGACGAATAATGAAAGGGAAGACCAGTATTTTAATTGCTCACCGCATTTCTACGATAAAAAATGCAGATAAAATCATTGTAATGGATAAGGGAAAAATCATTGAGCAGGGCACACATGAGTCTTTGCTAGACCTAAATGGAGCCTACAGGGAGATGTATCAGCATCAATTATTGGAAGAAGAAAATAAATCTCTGTAATTCTATTTTGAACTTTAATAATTATTGCTTTATATTTACCCGAACCAAAAACCAAGATCAGTACCAACCATGGGAGAATTTGACAACAAAGAGAGAGAAGAGGTTTTTTCTAAGAAAGTAAGGGCAGGTAAGAGAACTTATTTTTTCGATGTAAAAGCGACACGTTCAGGTGATTATTACTTAACCTTAACCGAAAGTAAAAAAAGACTAGAGGACGGCGTATTTGTAAAGCATAAGATCTTTTTATACAAAGAGGATTTTGAAAAGTTTGCGGAAGGACTAAATGAAACTGTAGATTGTATCAAAAATCATCAGGAAGTTATAGAAAAACGTTACGAATATTCTGAAAATCAAGAAGGAAATGGTGCCAAGGGCATTGATGATTTTTCTTTCTAAATTATATCATATAAATGAGCCCCTGTAAACCAGGGGCTTTTTTTTGCTCCGGATTTAAAGTATGATGAGAACCATTCTGCTGACATTAGGCCTGGCCTTGCTGAGCTTTACTGTATTTGCACAAACACAGACCAATGACCCTAAACTTGAGCAACGGCTCCAGCAGCTTGTTAAGGGCTTTAATGGGGATGTCGGAATTTACGTCAAGAATCTAAAAACAGGCAGGTCTGCAGGAATTAGTGCAGACAGCATCTTCCCTACGGCCAGTATGGTTAAGCTAGCCATTACAGCTGGTGTATTTAATCAGATTGACAAAGGCCAGCTGGATTACAAAAGTGTGCTGACCTATAAAGACAGCCTGCTGTATGCCGGTGAAGATATTTTAGGCAGTTTCAAAAACGGAGAACAGATTGCGCTTTCGAAAGTACTCATGCTCATGATCACGACCAGTGACAATACGGCAAGTCTTTGGGCACAATCCCTTGCCGGAACGGGAACAGCCATTAATGACCTGATGGCCCAATACGGCTTAACCTATACGCGTGTCAATTCCAGAACTCCCGGCAGACAGGAAAATCAGAAAAAATATGGCTGGGGTCAGACTACACCCAAAGAAATGGCGACCTTACTTACGCTGATCAGGAATGGAAAGTTGATTAATGAAGCGGCGTCAGAACGCATCTACAGAAACCTGATCCGGATCTATTTTGACCAGGAGGCTTTATCTCAAATTCCACCTTATATTCAGGCTGCTTCGAAATCGGGTGCAGTAGATGAAGCCCGCTCTGAAGTGGTGCTGGTTAACGCGCCCCATGGAGATTATGTATTTTGTATCACCACAAAAAATCAGAAAGATACCTCCTGGACTCCTTCCAATGAAGGTTGGGTACTGATCAGAAAGCTGAGCCGGATGCTTTGGCATTATTATGAACCGGCATCCAGCTGGGTACCGGCAGCAGGGATGGATAAATACAACCTGAATTAACGCAATTCTTCCATCCGTTTCATATCCTGGTTCAGTTCGAAGAGTAAATCGTAGAGTAATTTAATGTTCTTGTCTTCTGTGGGAGTTCCACAGCCATCAATAACATCCAGAAATCCTGTATAGAAATCATCAAATAATTCGTCTGGTAAATCGATCCGTCCAAGATCCAGCTGACAGCAGGTATGATAAATCATATGCATTAATGAAAAATACAGATGGCAGGTTTCCTCCATCAACTCTTTATAGGATTGGCCCAAAGGCTGGTCTACATAAAAATGATAGTTATTGGATGCATGCTGATTAAACTCTTCATTCGTCATGACTTCAAATTCATCCAGCGAATTGATCATCAGATAGGTCTTAATACAATTAAAAACCTTGTCCGAAGACTGTAGCAACAATTGAACAGCCGGATCCTTTACACCCTCCAGGACTTCATAGTCATTCTCGTACATAGAAGCTGCGTCCACCAGACCTTTTAAATCGGACAGGTCCTTTTCAAAAGCCAGCAGATAGCCGTACTTGCAAAACTCACCCAATGTAAAGCTCAGCACGTGAGATACTACGCCCAGCAATACATCTTCCTCATTAGGTTGCTCTTCCTTCATCATTGAATAAAGCTATATACTTTAACTCAAATAACAAAGCCGGACAAAGTCTTTAGAAAGGATTTATCCCTATACGCCTGAAGATACCCTTTGCAGCATGGAAAGCTGCTCCATAATCTTCCTATGCTGTTCCAGCTGACCATATTGTTCTGTCAGTTTCCCAAGTTCCTGCAGTACAGAAAAGCCCAGGCGGGCATCTTCCAGATAAGCTTCCTGAAATTTAGGTTCTAAAGACATCATGTAATGTAGTTCACCGGCTAGGAAATTGGCTGTTTCAGTGGTCAGTTTACCGGCCCGGGCCAAATCTTGCTGCTCATATAGATTTGTGATGGTACCCAGTCTGAGGATACTGTCTCTGATGGAGTAGTTTTTTACCGGAAGTTCGTCAAGGCTTTTGACCATCAGCTGATGGGCTTCTGCTTTCTTTCCTTCGGCCAGCAGATTCCCCGCCAGGGTATTGTGCAGTCTCCAGGTCTGATCCAGTACCCTCCTGCTTTCCGGATCGATATAGGCTGCTTTCTTAAATCCGGAAAACGCCAGTTTGTTCATCACATTACTGTACATCACCGAAGTATTCGTCCGCTCTTCTTTGTCTTTTTTATCGGTTTTAAATGGCAAAAGACGGTAGGCATAGCCTTCCAGATAAAGGTACTTATCCAGCCCCATATACGTATCGTTAGATACAGAACTTTCAAAATACACCGGCCGCTTCCAGTTGTTGTGCACCAGAATGTCAAAGATGGCCAAATCCGGTTTTGTCGCATAGTTCTTTTTAAAATCCCATTCCATCACATCTGTCAGCTTATCACGATCTTCTTTCCTGATGATATTGGATTCCAGCAAAGACCTTTTATTAATCGTGAGTTTTAATTTCCTTGACGGAACAAAATTAGCATAACTACCATCATTCATTTCTACCTGATCTGCCTTCTGATCGGAAGTCATTACGGCAAAAAGATCAGAGAGCTCTACACTGTCTTTCAAACCATAGTCTACATAAGGAAGTACATCCCTCACTCCTGCCTTATACTGATCTTCGTTCATACTAATCGGTAATGGCGCTGACTGGCGAAGTTGTTTTTTCATCTGGGTAATATAGGCCGGATCAGACAAATACTGAATATTAACCACCCTGACATCCGTTCTGAAACCTTCTACTTCCTGGGCATACCATAAGGGGAACGTATCATTATCAGCAGTGGTAAATAAAATGGCATCCTTAGCACAGGAATTCAAATAGTTCTTTGCCCAATCCAAAGCTGTAGTTTTTCCAGAACGGTCATGGTCATCCCAGCCGGCGGTTCCCATCAGGTAAGGAACAACCAAACATAAGCCCACCGCCATGACCAGGCTCCATTTCGGCGCAGCCCATCTGCCCAGCAATTCCTTTATACCCAACACACCAAGACCGATCCAGATGGCAAAGGCATAAAAAGAACCAACATAGGCATAATCTCTTTCTCTTACCTGCAGGGGATCCTGGTTCAGGTACAGAATGATTGCCAGGCCTGTAAAGAAGAATAGCGCGGCAAGGACTATGCTCATAGATTTACTCTTCCTGTACAACCAGATCATGCCGATGACACCCAGCAGGAGCGGCAATCCATAAAACACATTATGACCTTTGTTTTCTATAACAGAAGCTGGTAAATGCGTCTGACTTCCCAGTCTGGCTTTATCCAACGCTTTGATTCCGGTGATCCAGTTGCCATTCTGTATTTCACCCTGGCTTTGTACATCATTCTGTTTCCCGGCAAAATTCCATAAGAAGTAGCGCCAGTACATAAAACCAACCTGATAGCTGGAGAAAAAGCTTAAATTTTGTAAGAAGGAAGGATGTTCGTTTTCCCCCATATTGAGCCACTGACGATAAAATTGTATATGGTCTGCCCTACTGCTGTACATCCGGGGAAACAGTTGATTCTTGTCATAAGTGGTTTTATAATTATTGCCAGATACTTCGTATTTCGCAGGCCCCCTTCTGTAGGTTTTTCCGTTAATGGTATTATCGGTGACTTTAGCATCAAAGGTTTGTCCATAGACCAATGGCGTTTCACCATAACTGGTACGGCCAAGGTAATCGTATAAGCCAAAGGCATTGTCTGGATTGCTCAGGTTCAAACTGGTCTTGGCATTGGCCCTGATGATGATCAGAAAGTAAGAGCTGTAACCAATTAACAGGCAGGTCAGACAAATCAGGCTCAGATTTAACTGGTACTTTTTGGTTTTTATAGTATACAGAATTCCGGCAATGAGTGCTGCTGCAACCAGCAGCAGAAAGAATAAAGCACCCGCACCAAAAGCTGTACCCAACTGGTTGACAAAGAACAGATCAAATTTTGCAGCCAGCAATACCAGATACTGGATCAAAAAGAACTGAACAATACCCACCAGCACACATCCGATTGCAAAAGCTTTCAGCACCCCTTTCCAATTTGGCCTGGCAGTCTTTTTAAAATAATAGATCAGTACAACAGCCGGTATGGTTAGCAAACTGAGCAAATGTACACCAATAGATAGGCCGATCATAAAAGCAATAAAGACCAGCCAGCGGTCATCGAGTTCTCTTTCCCATTTCAGAATGGCCCAGAAAGTAATGGCCGTGAACAGGATCGATAAAGCATAAACTTCCGACTCTACTGCAGAAAACCAAAAGGTATCTGAAAAAGTATAAGCCAGGGCCCCAATAGCTCCTGCAGCCAGAATAGTCCACATTTCCGTCCTGCTTTGTTTCTTTACAAAAACTTTTGAGGCCAGGGCTGTAATGGTCCAGAATAAAAACATGATGGTTGCGGCACTGGCCACTACGGAAAGAAAATTCGTCCAGTAGGCAATTCTTCCGGTATGTCCGAGTGCCAGTATAGAGAACATTTTACCAATCATCAAAAACAAAGGTGCTCCTGGCTGATGCCCTACCTGAAGCTTATTGGAGGCAGAAAGAAATTCTCCACAGTCCCAGAAGCTGACGGTGGGTTCCATGGTTAACCAGTAAACAGTTAAGGCAATAGCGAATAGAACAAATCCGAGGAGATTATTGATGCGTTGGTAATGTTTCATGAGCTCTAATTTTAATTTGGCAGTTTATCAAAATTAGCTATATCACTGTGTATGAGTTGTTAATTAGTGTTAAAGAATGTTAAAATACTACAGGTTCAGCCAAGCCTTAAAGGCCTCTGCACGCTCTTCTGTAACCAATACCTGTGGATTGTGTTCTGGCTCGGGATCCAGGACCACCCTGACCCGGTTTCTGGAAACCTTATACATTTCTTTAATCGAATCGATATGAATGATGAATTTCCGGTTGATCCGAAAAAAATCGGCGGTAGACAATTGCGGTTCCAGGCTGGTGATCGTTTCTTCAATAATATAACTTTGCTGATCGCGGGTAACCAGGAACAGGTACTTATCATCAGCCATAAAATAGGCGATTTCATGGGCTTGGACAGCTTTAAGCCGGGTTCCCATCTTGACCATAAAGCGTGTTCTGGGATAAACCACTGCCGGAACTGAACCTTGTTGCTGCAGGCCCTGTACCTTTTTGATGGCCTGAACAACATCTTCCTGATCAAAGGGCTTAAGCAGGTAATCTACGCCCTGGTGTTTAAAGGCTTTTAAAGTATATTGGTCGTAAGCGGTTGTGAATACAACCGGACTTTGGATCTGTACTTGTTGAAAGATCTGAAAACTTTCTCCATCTCCCAAATGAATATCCATAAAGATCAGGTCTGCCCGATGTTGTTTGAACCATTGAACAGCGCCTGCAACGGTTTCGAGGATAGCCAATACTTCTATTCCCGGATCGAATTCAAGCAGCATGCTCTTCAGCTCCTGAGCTGCCAGTTCTTCATCTTCTATAATCAGTACAGTCATGGTTGTTTCGAAATACCAGTTGTAAATTTACAAAAAAACTCCGGTCTCAAAAGAAACCGGAGCCAACAGATTATTCACCTAACCTAATATATCTATTGTTGTAAGTTTGGATTATTAGCCAAAGCGCTCTTTGGAAACCTTAACGTATATCTCGGATCATTTTTTTCCAGGGTATATTCTACACCGCTTACGGTATGTTTAAGTTCGGGTTGCCCGTAACGTTTTAAGTCATACCATCTGTGGCCTTCTAAAGCCAGTTCGCGTTCACGTTCTGCATAAACTTCTTTCAGCAAATCAGCGGAAGAGAGTGCTGATATGCGGTTTTTCTCTGTCTGGAAATAGGCCGCTTTTAAGCGCTTGGCTTTTAAGGCCAGTAATTGTTGCAGCGCAAGGTCTTTGTTACCCGTTTGTAATGCTGCCTCTGCCGCAATCAGGTACATCTCTCCATTCCTGAAGGTAATTTTCAAGGCATTTGAGTTTCCTTTTTGAGAAACGTAATGACCACCTGATTTACCAAAGTAAGCTGAAAAACGTAAATCATTGGTTTGATCGTAAATTCCCATCAAGTGAACTGAAATTATACCAATATTAGAGGTTCTTGCATCCATCACATCTTCCAGTGACATAATGTTTTCTTTAGACTGGTAGTTATTTGGAAGTACGCTTCCGCTGGCACTCAGGTCTTCAAGTGCATTGTTAGCCTGCAGAACATTTTGTGCTGCCAATAAGGCTTTGTCCCACTCTCCTCTGAATTCATAGATTCTGGCCGCAAGCGCCTGGGCAGCTCTTTTACTGAAGCGATAGTTCTTTCCTGTTTCCCATTTGTCTACGTTCAGCAATTGCTGACCTGCAGTTAAGTCTGAAAAAATCTGTGTATAAACAGCTTCTACACTTGCCTGCGGAAATTTCTGTTCCAGATCGATGCTCGTTGCAATGGGAACACCCTTATCAGTGCCCGCGGTTGCTTTATTATAGGTTTTAGCATACATATTGAGCAGTTCAAAATGCGCATATGCTCTCAAAAGGTAAGCTTCTCCCTTTAACTGTGCGGTCTCAGCAGAAATACCTGCCTTGGCTTCTACATCCTGGATCACTTCATTTGCATAAAAGATGGTTTTATAAAAATCCATGTAGGGCAACGGGGCTGTAAGCCCATCTGGATTTGCATCCTTCCAGCTGTAAATGTCTTTCAATGTTGGAAAATCCTGGCTGTCTTCATCCAACAAAAATTCATCTGTGCGCACAGCCAGTAAAGCTTTATGCCTTGGAAAAGTAGAGTAACCAGAGGTTAAAAGCGCCCTAAAATCTGCGGCAGTTGTAGGGATAACTTTTCCTACGGGAGTGATGTCTAAATATTTTTTGCAGCTGGTGATGCTCAATGACAGAGCAACTATGCTGAGTATGATTAATTTCTTCATCTGATCTAAATTAAAAAGTTGCGTTTAAACCAATAGATATGCTTTTTGTAATCGGCTGGGCATAGATATTGCCGTAAGTTTCAGGATCGAAATATCCTTTATAATCGGATCCGAGTACCAGCAGGTTCCGGCCTTCTACACTAATGCGCAAGCTGTTTGCTTTAATTTTACCTGAAATTTTTGAAGGCAGGGTATAACCTAAGCGCATGCTGTTGATCCTTATATAACTCATTTTCTTGGCCCATATGTCCAGACTATTGAAAGAGTTGACCTGGTCACCCCCGTTTAGCCAGCTGTATGCCATCCATCTGCTGCCGTCACCGGTGTCACTGCCTATAATTGCCGGCAAGCGAGATCCCGTATTGGTGGGACTCCATGCATTTAACACGTCACGGCTGTAGTTCTGTCCACGGTCTAAAGCTGCAGGATTGTAAGTAGGATTGGCCAGTACCATTTGATCTATATTAAAAATCGCTGATATCGAAAGATCAAAATTCCGGTAGCGGAAACGGTTTACAAGACCTCCTGTATATTTAGGATCCCTATCGCCGGCATAACTAAACAGATTTTGGTACTCCTTATTACTCAAATTACTTTGTGTAAGTTGTCCTGGAAAAAAGTCGGCATATGGGTCGAACAGTTTATAGAAATTCTCTAAAGAAACTGTTTTTCCGTTCTGAACAAACTGAGGTATTCCATTTGCATCCAAACCGTTTGTTTTAATGACAAACAGGGCATTTAAGGGATAACCTTCTTTTGAAGGCGCAAACGACTGCAGGCTTACTTTTTCGCGTACAACCTTGCTTTTGTTGTGGGCAATATTAAAGTCTGTAGACCAGTTGAAATTTTTGGTACTGATGTTCCGTGTGGAAATGCTCAGCTCCAAACCTCTGTTGTTTACCTGGGCCCAGTTGCTGTTGGTATTATCAAAACCATTCTCCAAAGATAATTCCTGGATACCAATCAGGTCTTTGCTGGCACGGTTATAATATTCGAATGTAAATTGGACTGCATTATTAAATATACCCAAATCCACAGCAGCATTAAAAGTTGCGGTTTTTTCCCAGCGTAGTTTCTGGTTCGGCGGATTGGTTACATTAATTGTTGTTTCGTTTCCACCTGGCAAAATATTCGTGTTATCATACACCCCTACAATTTCCGGAGAGGTATTTTTATCAATATTTCCCTGGATACCATAAGATGACCTGAAACGCAGATTGGAAATCCACTTGATGTCTTTTACAAACTCTTCTTCTCTGGCATTCCATGCGCCCGATACGGAATAGATGGGTAGATATCTGTATTTAGGGTCTACACCAAAAAGGTCAGATCCATCATAACGGATACTTCCATACACCGTATATTTTCTGTCATAAGTATAAGAAAGCGTGCCATAAAAAGAGGCATAAGCATTCTCAAGCCACGTTTTCTGATAGTTTCTAAAAGGATTTGAATCACCGGTCGCAAAACCAGAGTTCGGGTATACGATATCCTGGGTGGTAAGCGTTCTGTCGTTATAACCAAATCCCCGGGTCATGATCATCTGGTTTTTAGTGCGGCGAAATTCTGCACCAGCCAAAGCCTCTATTTCATGCTTTTCGTTGATCACTTTATTGAACTCAAAGATGTTTTTCCAGTTGTACTGGAAGAATGAAGTATTCTGGTTTTGGATCACACCTCCAGCAGGAAGGAAATATTCATATTTCTTGGTGGCAGAATTGTAAAACCTTGACTTTTCACGGTATTTACGCACATAGTAAGTATCTGCACTACCATATTTTTCCGAACCATTTTCTTCAAACTGCAGTCCTATTTCAGAACGGAAGTTCAATTCTTTCAGAATCTTATAATTGACATCAAAAATACCTTTAAAACTCTTGTTGTTTAATTTATACCGGGTATTTTCGCGCTCTTCCAGAATATTGAAAGGCACAAATACATCGCCACTTAAATTTGCCGTACCCTGGATATCCGGGTCATAGATATAAGCGCCATTTGCATCTCTTGGTGTTAAATAAGGATTTACATTTCTAACATATCTTGATGGACTTGTAAACGAGTCTGATTCTGTCAGATAGTTATTCTGATTGGTCACCGAACCGAATAAAGAGGCGCCGAATTTCAATTTTGGCGAAACGATAAAGTCTGTTTTTAAAGTAGTATTGTATCTTTTCAGGCCTGTTCCTATAGTTGAACCTTTCTCATTATAGTAGCCGCCTGAAAAATAATAGCTGGCCTGATCCGTTCCTCCTGAAAGCCCCAGCGTATACTGCTGGTTAGCTGCTGCCTGGTATAATTCCTTTCCCCAATCCGTATTGATGTTGCGCAAAGCATTGATTTGTTGTTGAGTGGAAGGATTAAGGGCAGAAAAGCCACCATTTCTATACGCATTCAGTTCTCCTGATTTATTCAGAATTCTGGATACCGCACCCAGATTATCCCTGTAGGTCAAATCTGACCTGGAAGCCAGTCCAAGTTCAAAATCTACCTTTTCGGTAGCATTCATTAAATTCAGTTTACTAAAATCAGGTCTCTGATCAATAAATGTATTCGCACTGAAGTTAATTGCCATTGGGCCTTTCTTACCTTTTTTAGTGGTGATCACAATGACCCCATTGGCTGCCCTTGCGCCATAGATAGCTGTAGCTGCAGCATCTTTCAAAATGGTGATATCTGCAATATCATCTGGATTTAAGCCTGAAATTGGCAAATTGCGCAACTGATCGATATTTTCTTTATCCTGGATTTTCTTTGGTAAATCTGTACCCTCCAAAGGCAAACCATCCAAAACCCACAAAGGATCTTGTGTTCCGTTCAATGAAACCGTTCCGCGGATACGGATCTTAGGTGCTGAAGAAGGGCCGCCACTTAAATTGGTCACCGATACCCCGGCTACTTGTCCCTGCAGCATCTGATCAATACCAGAGACACCACTTTGACGGATGTTGTCATAGTCTAACTTGGCTACTGAGGTTGTGTTCTTACGTTTTGCAATGTCTGTATAACCATTCACGATCACCTCGTTCAGTACGTTATTGTCATTGGTCAAAGAAACTGTAATATTGGTTTTATTCTTGATGTTGACCATAGCTGAATTGTAGCCCAGGTAGCTCACCTTCAAATAAGTAGTTCCTGCAGGAACCTTCAAAGTAAAATGTCCATCGGTATTGGTCACTGCGCCAATCACCGAATTCTGGATCACTCCAGGACTTGACTGTTCACCGATTCCGGATTTGTCCACGAACACCGATGCACCTGGAATAGGTCGGCCGTCTTCCTCTGACAGCACCGTTCCTGTGATGGTGGTCTGTTCCTGGGCAAAGCTTTTAAGGCCAATCGCAAACAGGAAAAACATTAGTAAAAGTTTATTCATTTGTGCAAATTTATTGGTTTATAGTTTATTGATTCAGTTTAATTCATTCTCAGGCTTTGGCGAATCCTTAAAATCAAGTCCAAATAATGGCTTCTGGTCTCCTCATTGCCACTTTTTTTACTTTTCTCAAGCAGATGTAAAATTTTGATCAGCTCTCCTCTTTTAGCCGGTGCAACATCAGATGTACGCACCATAGAACTTACATAGACCATTCTCAGGTCTGCCCCGCTGGTGGTTTTCTCCTCTTTAAAAGCACGCGGTGTCAAGTCGCATAATTCAGGAAGGTTGTTTCTTAAGATAGCTACCGGTTGCAGGGCTTTCTTGTTGACTTTTTCCATTAACTTATCTGTACCAACCAGTAATACATCTACATAATTCTGTTCTACCATACGCTCATCCAGGGATAAGCTTCTTCCTTTAATGGTCGGTTGAAATACCGTTTCGCGGATCTCTTTCAACAATTGAGAAACTGTATACACATTTTTTTCTCCATGTATAGTTTCCATTTCCAACATCCTGAGCAAACGTTCATCGTTCACCAGGCCGTACATCAAACTGTACTGTTGCTCTCGTTTCAGATTGTATGGTCCATATTCAAAAGGACCATAAGGCGTGTCTTTAACCGCAAAGGTGCTGGACAACAATTCCGGATTAAACAACCATTGTGGAAGGCTGAACAACTGCTTTTTTAAAAAGCCCATCGCTTCCTGCTGCGTTGCCTTTGGTACCGGAGTATAAGCTTTTTTACCATCTCCCTCTACTGGATTTTCAAGGTAATAACCACCAATATTGGAAATTACATGGTCTGTATAGGTGTTCCACTGCCAAATGGCGGCCATATATAATTTACCTGCCTGGTAATAGTTGTCTCCAGGTTCTGCAGCCCATGTTCTGATCTGGGGAACCAAACGTTGAAGATTCTTCAAACCGTATTCACCAGCCTTCATCGCATTATCACCAATATCTTCTGATTGGGCTCTTGGGTCTACAATATTCAGACCTTCCTGTTGTTCACCGTAGTGGTACAAAGGATCATGCTGATGTTTGGCTATCCACTGTTTTTGTATTTTCAGGTCTTCGCGTGGATCTGTATTGTCTAGCCAGCGGTAGCCCCAGGCAATAGCATATTTATCATATACACCAATTTGTGGGGTAATATTGGTTACGTGGTCTTCTGGCTGTGCGACATAGTTGAACCTGGCATAGTCCATAATAGAAGGTGCTGTCCCCCCCATTCTGGAGGTATAGGCCGGAGAACGCAGGGAATCTACCGGATAGGCAAATGATGCGCCCATATTGTGTTTTAAGCCTAAGGTATGTCCAATTTCGTGTGAAGACACAAAACGGATGGCATGTCCCATCTGTTCTACGCTAAAATTATTCTTCCTTGCTCCGCTATCTATAATTCCAGTCTGAATCCTCATCCAGTACTGCAGAGATGTCATTACATTGTGCCACCAGATGACATCTGACTCCAGGATCTCTCCTGATCTGGGATCCACTACTGCCGGCCCCATCGCATTGGACTTAGGAGATGCTGCATAGGTTACCACAGAGTAGCGAACATCATCACCGTCGAAATCGGCGGTATCTGTAACCAGTTTAGCCTGGATGGCATTTTTAAAACCTGCGGCTTCAAATGCTTTTTGCCAGTCGTGAATACCGTCTATAATATAAGGTCTCCACTGTTTAGGTGTGGAAGGATCTATATAAAATACAATTGGTTTTTCTGGCTCCACCAGTTCGCCTTTCAAATAACGCGCCCGGTCTTCTGGCCTAGGTTCCAGTTTCCATTTGGTGATCAGTTCCCTGGTCTCCATTTTTTGCTGGCTGTCTGAAAAATACCATCTTGGCGTACTGAAAAAACCAACCCGGTTATCTGCAAAACGGGGTTTCATTGGCTTTTCAGGCAGCAGTAATAAATTCGTAGTTACAGCCATGCTGACCGCTATGGTACTCTGGCCCTCTGTTACAGAAGTACTTAACAAGGAACGCACAACAATATTCTGAGGAAAATTTTTGATGTGCTCTATAGCAGACAAAGCCGTTTTAGGACTGGTACCAAAATTCAGATTATTAAATACATCATTAAAGCTCTTCTCTGTTCCGTCAAATACCTTATTTACTTTGATCACTACGGCAGAAGAATCTGGAGTGTAGGCTTCAATCTTAAAGTTTTCAATGACTGAGCCTATAAAATTGTCTTTTACAGATTGGGTAATCGCATCACCTTCCGGGGATTCTACCTGCGGCACAATGGTTTTTACCCATACCGTCTTGGCCAGTTTATTTTGATAAAAACGAATCACCTTATTTTCGTAATTCATTCCTTTGTTTACTCCCGCCTCATTAACGGCCAAGGGCACTGACGAAATTTTGTTCACCAGCAAAAAGTCTTTTCCCATCATTTTCAATGGGATCTCAAAATAATAGTCTGTTTCTACCTGATGTACTTTAAAAATACCATCGGTGGTCTTTGCTTTTTTAAGTAAAGTCTTATAATCTTTTAGATTTCCTTTTTTAACGGTGTCCTGATCTACCTTCTTTTTTAAGGAATCTGCAGGTTGTGTTTTCTTTAGATCTATTTTCTGGGTTTTCTTTTTCTGCTGTGCTTGTCCGGGAACCGAAAACAAAAGGGCTACCGTAAGTGTTGTACTTAGTAGTAAAGGTCTTATCATTCTTTAGTCTCTGCTTAATTACCCTTTAAAAATGACCTATATTTTATAGATTATAAAAGCAACAGGAGTGAATCAGTGAGATTTAGCAGTGAAACCGCGAATAGCCGGAGTGAATAAATTGTGTCCGGCAGGTTAATTTTCTATGAAGATTAAAGAAAAGGGAAATAACATCTGTATTCTGTACTATAAATACCATGTCGTAGAAGCGGGCCTCCAAAATGCTGATAGGTACTGAGTAAATAGGAAATTCCTTGTTTGCCGGAATCGTCTACATGACTTCTGGGTTGATAATTGTTGACGACAACAATCTCTTCTCCTTCGCTTTTGATTTTGATTTCCAGCGGGTTTTGTTTAGACACAACATTGTGTTTCACTGCATTTTCCAGGGCAATCTGCAAGCTCATAAAGGGCAGATTTTTCTTCATGTGTTCCTCTTTAACGTCAATTTCCAGAGGAAGCATTGCCTCGCCAAACCGAATGTTCAATAAAAACCAGTACTGGCTGGCAAAGTTCAGCTCTTCCTTCACACTCGCCTGCCCATTTGGATAACTATCCAACAGGTAACGGTATACCTTGGATAAACGTACAATAAACTCCCGGGCCAGTTTTGGGTCGCGGTCAATCAGGGCATTGAGTGAGCCCATGGAATTGAAGAGGAAATGTGGATTGACCTTATCTTTTAAAACCTTCAGCTGCAAGAGGGCATTTTCCTTTTCCTGCTTTTCTGTTACCATCTGAAGTTCCTGACGCTCGAGCAACAGGGTTTTTCTATTGGCTTCCGCTTGTTCCCGGCCTATAAATTCATTCTGCCACTTTTTCTGAAGATAGGCCACAACGCCAACAATGATCAGTACAGAAAGGATACCCATTCCGATCACATTTCTTTCAATATCATTGACTTCATCATCTACAACAAAAACCGGGGTATCGATAGCCATGATCCAGTTCATAGGGCCAATTTTGAGCGGAGAATAAGACCTGATCACCGGAACGGCAAGATAATTGGAAAAGATGGTTTCTTTAATGGTTGCACTATCACCTAATACTTTTTCGGCCAGACTTGTTTTTTTAGGATCCAGGAGACGCTGACCAATAAACTTAATTTCGGGGTGTGAAATACAGTATCCTTCTTCATTAAATATAATGGCGTAGGCTTTACTCTTGTCATTCACATTCCATAAATAGTTCTGAAATTTTTTCAGGTTAATGTCCAGTCCGATCACCACCAGGCTGGAATCTTTGATCCGGCAGGCAGAAGCCACCATCCAATGCAGCGAATCGCTTACACTGAACAGTGAACCGGCAGACTGCGGTGTTTGTTTTTGAAGAGAAAATGTTTTTTTAACCCAATTCGCTACATAAGCCTTTGTTGTTGCTTTTTCCTCCTTACTTCCTCTTCCAAAGGTATGAAACGATGTATCCTTTTTAGTCAATACAACCGACCAGGCATGGCTTACTGCTGCATCATTCATGATCACAGAATAGATTGTACCAGAGTTTTTCAGAAAGTCATTCCCATCTTTTAAACTGGTTGTTATTCTTGTCCCGGCGGATAGCCCGCTGATCAGTTTGTTAAATTCATAATTCACATTCGTTGCCTTTTGCTCATAGGCATACCCTGCAATACTCTTGCTGATCTGATCAATACGAGGTTTGATCCTGCTGTTCATAAACAAGGCTATTGCAGAAAGGCACAGAAACACAACGATTCCTAAAATGATCAGGTGTTTCCGGTTTTTTGGAATAGAATTCATCCTCAAAGGTAATTATATTCCAAGATGCTGCCTATATTTCTTAGCGTTTGCCTGCAGTGGCTCCCACATCCTTAGCGTTCAGTACTGTAACAGGAATCATTGGACTTAGGCCAGGGAAACGGGCCGCAAACTGATCTGTAAGGCCTTTTGCATTTTTAAAGTTATAGATTCCATTGCTGGTCCGCACCAGCTCAGGATCTTTATCTACATAGCCGCTTGCAGGCATATCTCCTGCGCTTCGGACTTTAAAGATCGTATTCCCTTCCCATTTTGCGCCAGTAAGTGGTCCGGCAATCACGGCGGCCTGGCCTCCTCCCTGGATCACATTACAGGCTACAGTAACCAAGGTTGCGCCCATTCCATCTTTTCGATTGGGCAGTATGATGTTCTCCGGATTCGCAATCAGCGTATTAAAAGCGATCAAGATCCGGTCTGGCCGATCGTGAACGGTCAATTTACTGCCATCGGCTACTTCTCCATCTCCGTTTCCAATGGTAATTGCAGGTTTACAGTCTTCAAAATAATTGCCATAAATGGTTTGATCATCGCCAAATATCCGAAGCCCCGGAGTACGGGTAAAATAATTGCCATATACCGCGTTCTTGTTGCCATGACGTAGGGTAAACTGGGCCGGACAATCTCTAATGGTATTGTATCGCAATACCAAACCCGAGGCTTTAACTGAAATCAGTTCATTTTCTCCGGCACACCTTTCAAATACATTATATTCTACAATACTGTTGCTGGTCGACATACTGAAACCACTCAAACCAAATTGAAGCGCCTCTGCCCCATTACCGGTTTGCTGCGAAAAATTATTAAAATAGTTGTGATGAATATGGAGGCGCTGGGCAATTTGACTATCGTGACCTCTTACCGCAATAAAACGTCCCATGCTGGCCTTGTTCTGGAAGGTATTATAATCTACTTCCTGGTCGTTTCCTGCTAGTGTGAGGTCTTCTCCGTTACCTGCATTTTCAAAAATATTGTGGGTCCAGCGGCAAAAACTTGTTCCTGTTCCCGATTTGGCTTTTGAAGCCTGATGTGTAAATTTAAAGCCGCTAATGGTGACATACGTTGCCGGATCCAGCAAGCTAAAACCTCCCCTGCCTGATATTTCAACGGCTCCTGTATGTTCTGCAGCAATGAGTACGGGTTGTTTTTCGGTACCTCGTGCCCTGATCAGAATATCAGTTTCAGTTATATATTGTCCATCTTTTACCCGGATCTCCGTTCCTGGTTTTACCTTGTCTATAGCATTTTGCAATTCAGCAACAGAAGAAACGAGGATGGTTTCTGCAAAAACAACTGATGTTAAGGTTAAAGCCAGCAAAGTAAATACTACCCGTTTGCAGCATCGAAGGAGGATCAATCTTTTCATTTATTTTATATTTGGTTCTGCCAAATTACAGCTTTGTGCTCCACATGCATTCTTGTCGATCAGCAATTCATTAAGATTTATTAGCATCAAAAGGGATTATTTTTATCTTTACTTGCATGGAAGAAACGAAACCTCTGCTGATCCTGACCGCCATTGAACAAAGGATTCTCGGTGTACTGATTGAAAAAAGTAAAACCACTCCGGATTATTATCCGATGACCATCAATTCCATCACTATTGCCTGCAACCAGAAAACATCCAGAAATCCGGTTGTGAATTACGATGAAGAAACCGTTACACTAACCCTCAATGCTTTAAAAATAAAAGGTCTGGTTGGCACAGCTACCGGAGCCGGAAGCCGGAGTATTAAGTACAAACATAACCTGGCCATCGTTTATCCGCTATTGCCTGCAGAATTGACTATACTCTGCCTGCTCTTACTCAGAGGACCTTTAACTCCGGGAGAGATCAATACGAATTCTGGAAGAATGTATGAGTTTGAAACGATAGAAGAAATACAGGAAATCCTTCAAAAACTTTCGGCTGACGAACCTGCCTATGTTAAACAGTTGTCTAAAAGGCCTGGACAAAAGGAAGCCCGATACATGCAGTTGTTTGGCGGTGAAACTGAAGCTGAGCCTCAGGAAACAGAAAACCTGCCAACCGAAGCAGAGCATAAAAGTTATGAGGAACTGGAAGAACGGGTAGCTAAACTGGAACAGGAACTGGAAGAATTGAAAGAACTGGTTAATCTGCTGATGGATAAATAGACTATTCTCCTTTGTCTTCTTTAGGCTCCTGAACGGCCGGTTGATCGGGGTAATGAATATAAACATCAGACTGAGGGAAGGGAAGTGAAATGCCTTCCCTGTAAAACACCTCATATACATCACTCAGTACCTGACTCTTCAGATTTACCCAGTTACTGATGTCTTCTACCCAGAACAAAATTCTAAAATCTACAGAACTGGAGTTGAGGTAGTGGATCAGTACCATAGGTTTAGGGTCCTGCATGATGTCTTCCCGGTTGTCAATGATCTGATGAAAAAGATCTTTAACCACTTTAAGATCGCTCCCATAGGCCACGCCAATAATGAGCTCCACCCTTCGGTGATTATTGCTCAGGGTCCAGTTTGTGAGGTGCTGGGAAAGCAGGTCCCCATTAGGCACAATAATTTCCGAACCATCTGCAGTGGCAATTTTACTGGCCCTGATTCCCATCTCTTTCACAGTACCAGACTTGGTCCCTATTTCAATTACATCTCCCACCTCCACCGGCTTCTCCACGGCCAGGATGATCCCGGAAACAAGGTTATTCACAATGGTTTGCAGACCAAATCCAATACCCACACTGAGGGCGCCCAAAATGATGGTGATCTTCTCCATTGGGATGCCTGAAGCTGTAATGGCCAGTAAAAAACCTATAGAAAATATAGCGAGTTTGATGAGTAAAATAGAGGAACTCAGTTTGTTTTTCTTGCTTTTGGAGGTGGAATGATAATCTGCAAACTCAAAAAAGTAACTTACTGCTTTACTCACTATTGTAGCTGCCCAGATCACCAATACAAAAACAACAATACTACCATAGGTGAATTCGTTGCCACCAATCTTTCGGGTTTGCGTAAGCAGGTCGGCCGCAAAATCATATAAAGCATCCAGAATATTCAGATTTCCAGCCAGCAGAATGAGCCATAACAAGATGGCGATAACATTCAGCACATTTTTAAAGCGCTGCTGCAGGAGTGCAAAGTCAAAATAGGTGGGCATTCCACTGTTTTCCTTACTGCTTTCTAATTGTAGGAATACGGCTTCCATCAATACGCGGACAAAGATGACCAGACTCATAGCCTGCCATATCCCAAGCACAGAAGCCACAAGGAACATCTTTGCCAGACTAAACCGTCCAATTATATTGCAGAAAATAGAGAACAACTGTACGGCAACAAAAACCTTCACAAATAACACCGATTTTTCGGGATAAGAATTCTTTGAATTCTTTAGGATCTGTAAAAACTGCCAGCCTGCTCCGGCTCCCGCGATACCTAATAAAAAAACGATGATCCTGTCTGTATAGGAAACCAGTAAAAATAAGTTACTCAGGCCTGCAACCAATGTTAAACAAAGAACAATGATCCAGAACCGGAACAACTGTTTGGGCCATGTCTTTCTCACCAGCAAACCTGTTGCTATAATCAATACCAACATAATGATTTCCATAAATACCACCGGCGGATGGTCATACAGAAAAAAAGTGATGAACAAGGAGATGAGAAGAGCAGATAAAAGCGGCTTTTCAGGAATATAATGGGCCTGGTTAAAAATACTGTCTGGCTCAGATTTCAGCAGCCGGATCTTCCGGACAGAGAGTAAAGTCCAGCTATAAAAGGAAATAAAAATCAGCAGTCCAAATATATGTGTACCCCAGTTGGTCAAAAAATAGTAATTCAACAATTGTATACTTGTTTTTACTGTGGTGTCCCAGGCATCACTAAAACTCTTTGTGTAGTCCTTCCCGCTGGATTGCCATAAATAGGGATACTCTTTCGAAAAAGCCCGCATCCCAAAATTTCGCAGTTCAAGATTGATCCTTTCCTTGTAATTGGTCACCTGGATATAATTGGCCACCACCAGGCTTTGCAAAACACCAATCCTTCGCATGTCCTGCTTGTTGAGTGCATCAATCCTGGCCCATTTCAGATTCAGACCTTTCATCTGTTCCCGGTACTCCGCATTCAAAATACTGTCTGTAGGTGCTATTTTAAGAAACTGATCCTGCTTTATTTGGATCAGTCCGTTTTGAATGGTGACAAGTTTATCATTATAACCACTAAGCGTTTTTTGATATAGATTCAGCTTATCTTCCAATCTGGTTAAGATATCTCTCAGGGAATATAAAAACCGAAGGGTATTGGACCGATCTTCAACCTTTGTCCCCTTTTGTATGTATTTAACCGTAAGATCTATATTGGGAAGGTCCTGACTGATCGCAGTGGTGTCAAAACCTTTAGTCAATACCGCATTCATTTGATTAAATGCGTTGGTATAATATTCTACCCGGTCTATAAAGGTATTTAAAGAGGTATCTCCTTTTGCAGTTATACTGGTATCGGCCACTATTTTTTTCTTCTTGCCTGATTGGGCATTAAGCTGGCCTGTAAACAACAGGCAACAAAAAAGGGCCAGAAGCGGAAAAAATATCTTAGGCATTGTTGTTCTTTCTTATGCTCAATATAAGAAATTATACGCGTTTCATTTGCGCAGCAGCCCTGTCAAAAAAACTTTTTTCTTTCAGCTGGCCTTCAACTTCTTCTATCGCCCTCATCAGGTTATTTTCTGTATCGATCATTTCGGCAGTTGCAATCTTCAGCACGTCCCATACGGGCTGCATTTTCCCAACCAATGTTTGTCCTTTATCTGTAAGCTGAAGCAATCTTTTACGTTCATCGATCTTATCCTTTTTAGAGCGGATCAGTTTTTCCTTTTCCAGTTCCTTCAGTAAACTGATGGTGGAGGGATGCGTATAGCCAATCTCATTCGCAATTTCCACCACACTCAATACAGGTTTATGAAACAGGGTATACATTACCGGAAACCATTTAGGTTCGAAGTCAATTCCATGTGCTTTATAGATCTGGAAGCCATCTTTACGGATCTGATCACTCAGCCTCTGTAACCTGGTGGCTATGGCCAGTATCCCGGATTCATCAATTACATTCATAAAAATTTATTTGTTGGCGCCCAAATATAAACGATAAAATACATTATCAGCCATCATTCGGGGAAAGTAATCCGGCAAATCTGTTACTGGTATGCAGACAAAGCCATTTTTCTCATAAAACCGGTGTGCGGCCTTTAAGACGTCAATTGTACCGAGGTAAATAGAAGTAATTTTCTGGGTTTGACATTCTTGAATAAGGCTATCGAGTAAACGTTGCGCAATCCCTAAATCTTTTCCCCGAAATTCCTTTTTCACAAACATTTTTCTGATTACGCCTGTCTGATGTCCAACAGACATTAAGGCAATAGAACCAATCAATTGATCTTCATCGGTCAATGCTCCCCAGAAGTTTCCACCCGGCATTATATAATTGGTCTCAATATCCAGCAAATCAGGCTGCCCCTGAAGAGTTACAGGAACCTGAAATTCAATTTGCTGGATGGGAAGAATGAGGTCCAGGATCTGGTTACAATAGGTATTGTTCAATGATTTTATTTCAAAAAGCTGTTCCATAAATACGGGGTTATACACAAATATATGTAGTAGACTACATATATTGAAATATTACCCTTCACAAAGATTAAAAAGTATAGAAAATCTTTAACATTGGTAAAAAATAACCCGAACAACTAAGGGCTTGCTTTGTTTTATACCTGTTA
>NZ_QAIL01000039.1 GCF_003061025.1 Pedobacter sp. HMWF019
GTCTAATCTATAGCAGTTCTCCTATTAGTTTTTTTAAATGAATGGTTCAATTGTTGTGGTTATTAATTCCAAAAGAAGCATTTTTTTATCATAATTCAATAAGAAAAGTGTTAAAAAAAAATAAAAGTACCCTGAGTGCCTTATTTTTGCGTTCCCGGGAATTACCAATGTAACTTTTTTGGGGTATATTAGCAGCATTCTATCTAGTCGTATGAGTAAGGAAACAGAGAAAGATCCACATAGAAATATTATTATAAAAGGGGCAAGGGTTCACAACCTTAAAAACATTGATGTAGCCATTCCAAAGAATAAACTGGTCGTTATTACCGGGATGTCAGGTTCCGGGAAGTCGTCACTGGCATTTGATACTTTATATGCTGAAGGGCAGAGGAGATATGTAGAGAGTCTGTCTGCTTATGCCAGGCAGTTTATGGGCCGGATGAATAAACCTGATGTTGATTATATAAAAGGTATTGCGCCTGCTATTGCTATAGAACAAAAGGTAATTACTTCGAATCCGAGATCCACAGTGGGCACTTCAACTGAAATCTATGATTACCTGAAACTGCTGTTTTCAAGAATAGGAAAAACCTATTCTCCGGAATCGGGGCAGATTGTAAAGAAGGACAGTGTAACGACCATTGTTGACTTTATTTCTAAACTGGAGGATGAAAGTACTGTTACTATTTATTGTCCTCTTTTTCCTCACAATAACCGGACGATTAAAGAGGAATTGGCTGTATTACTTCAAAAGGGTTTTTTAAGAGTCTTACTTAATAATCAGATTTACAAGATTGAAGCCATTCTTGAAGATGAGGATTTTAAAGATGTGGAGCTGACGAGTGAAAATACCGTTATGATCTTAATTGATCGTATTGTAGTGAATAAGGAAGAGGAAACCTTGAGTCGTATTGCTGATTCTGCCCAGACTGCATTTTTTGAAGGTAAGGGAGATTGCTACGTGGAACATGATGGCAAAATGACCCACTTCTGTGACCGTTTTGAACTTGACGGAATCAAATTTGAGGAACCTACGCCTAATTTTTTCAGTTTTAATAACCCCTACGGAGCTTGCAAGAGGTGTGAAGGTTATGGAAATGTGATCGGTATTGATGAAGATCTGGTCATTCCAGATAAAAGCAAGAGTGTCTATGACAATGCAATAGCTCCGTGGCGCGGAGAAAAAATGAGGGAATGGTTAAATAAAATGATCAGAAATGCAGATAAATTTGACTTTCCTATCCACCGTTCTTACAGTGAACTGACCGATAAACAACAGAAAGTGTTGTGGACAGGGAATAAATATTTTGAAGGGCTGGATGCATTTTTTAAAGATTTAGAAGAGCAAACCTATAAGATACAATACCGTGTCATGCTTTCCCGGTACCGGGGGAAAACGGTTTGTCCGGATTGTAAAGGCTCAAGGTTAAGAAAGGATGCTTCTTATGTTAAAATTGGTGGTAAATCTATTATCGATATCGTTTTAATGCCGCTCTCTACCATACTGGATTTCTTTGAAAAGCTGGATCTGTCAGAAACAGACCAGAAGATATCTAAAAGATTACTGTCAGAAATCTTTAACAGGGTGGAGTATTTGAATAATGTTGGTTTAGGTTATTTGACCTTAAACAGATTGTCTAATACGCTTTCCGGAGGAGAATCACAGCGTATTAATCTGGCTACTTCACTTGGAAGCAGTCTGGTGGGCTCCGTATATGTCCTGGATGAACCGAGTATCGGTTTACACCCAAGGGATACCAACAAACTGATTGGTGTTTTGGAATCTCTGAGAAATGTGGGAAATACTGTCTTGGTTGTTGAACATGAGGAAGAGATGATGAAAGCTGCAGATCATATTATAGATATTGGTCCTGAAGCGGGCACGCATGGGGGTAACCTGGTGTTTAGCGGAACCTATGAAGAGATCATTAAAGATAAGCATAGCCTGACTGGTCGATATTTAGCTGGAAAGGAGCGAATAGAGGTTCCTGGAAAGAGACGTAAATGGAAAGATCATGTCCTTTTAAAGGGAGCGCGGGAAAACAACCTGAAGAATATCGACGTAAAATTTCCTCTTGGAGTTTTTACAGTCGTAAGCGGGGTATCCGGTTCGGGTAAAACAAGTTTAGTAAAAAAGATCCTTTACCCTGCTTTGCAAAAAGCTATCGGTAATTATGCAGGGGAACAGACCGGGGCATATGATGGGATATTCGGGAACCTGGATCTGGTGAGTGCAGTAGAAATGGTGGATCAGAATCCGATCGGGAGATCTTCGCGTTCTAATCCTGTTACCTATGTAAAAGCCTGGGACGATATCAGGGCTTTATTCTCGGCTTTGCCAGCTTCTAAAGCCGCAGGTCTTAAACCTGCTGCTTTTTCTTTTAACGTAGAAGGTGGAAGGTGTGACGTGTGTCAGGGTGAAGGAGAGGTAAAAATTGAGATGCAGTTTATGGCAGATATTTACCTGCCTTGTGAGGCTTGTGGCGGAAAAAGATTCAAACAGCAGGTACTGGACATCACTTATCAGGATAAAAATGTATCTGATATTCTGGACATGACTATTGATGAAGCGGTAAGTTTCTTCAGTAAGGAGCCTAAGATTCTAAATAAATTACAGCCACTGGTAGACGTAGGTTTAGGTTATGTACATCTTGGTCAGTCTTCCAATACCCTTTCAGGTGGGGAAGCGCAGCGTATTAAACTGGCTTCATTCCTCATCAAAGGAAATAATGCAAATAAGACCATGTTTATTTTTGACGAGCCAACCACTGGTTTACATTTTCATGATATAAAGAAATTGTTGATTGCTCTAAATACACTTATTGAGCAGGGGAATACGATTTTGGTGATTGAGCACAATATGGATATGATTAAATCTGCAGACTGGGTAATTGACATTGGTCCTGAAGGAGGAGACAAAGGGGGATATGTGGTCTTCGAAGGCAGTCCTGAGGACCTTATCTCTTCAAAAGAGTCTTATACAGCTAAGTATTTAAAAGCACATTTGAAATAATTGTATCTTCGCCAATGCTTTTTTTAACATTCGTACTGGGGATATTGTTAAATTCTATAGGATATATTCCTCCAGGAAATATTAATTTGACGGTTGTACAGATTACCATTAACCGGGGAATCCGGCAGGCTCTTTATTTTATAGGTGCATTTGCTTCTGTAGAGGTCCTGTTTACTTTTGCGGTGATGCGTTTTGTTCAATGGCTGTCGAGCACAATGAACCTAAGTAATGTTATTGATGTGGTCATGGTGATCATGTTTGGTGTATTGGGAATTATTACCTGGAGGTCCAGAAAAGAGATGCCAAAGGCTGATTATTCGGAAAAGGACAGTATCCGTTATGGTATGTTACTCGGGGTACTGAATCCAATGCAGATTCCTTACTGGCTTTTTGTTGGAACCTATCTGATCTCCCATGAATGGATAGACATCGGATATCTTTCTTTAAGTGTATTTAGTGTGGGATCAGGGATAGGTGCTGCTCTGGCTTTGTACGGTTTTGCACGGTTTGCCAAATATATCAAAGAGAAATTTGACTTGAGCAGTTATATTGTGAATAAGAGCATTGCCATTTTGTTCTTTGCTTTGTCGGCATACCATATTTGTAAGATTGTCTATATTCACTTTATAAAAGTTTAGCATTTATTTTTTCAGAAATTCTACATTCCAGATCTTTTCCGCTCTTTGGCCAATGATCCAAAATGAGGCGGCCAGAACAGAAAAGAACAATGCTTTGTGCCAGCTGTCCCAGAAATATTCAAAATAGCGGGTATAGAGATTGATAAAAAGAAAGGTGATCCCGAACTCCCTGGCAATATCATCTCTGTATTTGAGACCAATCCAGATGCTTAGTATACAGACGCCTGCAGAAATAATGCCCCAGTAGAACAGACTGAGTTGTTTAACTTTGTACCAGTCGTCAAGTGTGCCATAGTTACCAAACACAGAGATCAGCCAGAGAGATATAAAAAGATAGATCATGCCGCTGATATAGGTGGTACCGTAAAATAGTTCAAATTTCTTATTTTTTCTCAATAGTAATGCCGTGGCGGTAAGCAGCAGTCCAAAGAATACGAAACGCAGTGGATAATTAAGTCCAATGAAATACCAATTCCATCTGGAAAGGTAACCCGTCTCTGTTCCAAACCAAGCCCCCAAAGAAAGAAGTACAAAAGCCCAGATGAGCCTGGATTTAAAGACATAGGCTAATACGCCATAAATCAATACGGATAAAAGGATCAGTAAAGAAAAATGTGATCCGTTACTGCCGATAGTCTTGCCCAGATAGGCGATAGCATTGGCCGTAAGCATGACCGCAGTAAAAATCAGTGCATCATTACTGAAGATTTGCATCTGATGTGTTTTTCGTCTTTGAAAACTCCTGTAATATAAGATGCCAGCAGCAGCAGCAGAAAGTAAGCTGATGATGCTGTCTGGTGTATCGTACAATTTTTTTAAATAACTTAGAATATCTTTGTCGATCAGGAGTGCACCTAATGAGATTACTCCGCAGGCCATTGCAATCCAAAAGGAGTATTGAGCAAGCCTTCGCCAGTCAAAATTTTTGGATTCATAACTGTTCTGCAATAACTTTGCTTGTTCGCTGGTCATCATGTCCTGATCCTGCCAATACTGGAGCATTTCATCTAAAAACTCACTTTTTTCCTGGTCTAATTTCATTGACAGAGATGATAAAAGCTTTAAGTTAAGTTTTCTTTAACAGATCAGGAACTTTTTTGTGATTTCCAACGATCCATACAATGTCATCGTTTTCAAAGATCATATTGGAATCTGGGTTAAGGATTCGCTCTCCTTTTCTTTCTATTCCAACAACAAGTCCCTGTGTAATGTCCCTGATCCCTGAATTTCTGATGCTATGACCATAGATTGGAGAGGAACTGTTTACGACAATTTTCTGGAGAGTCATGTCATTTTTAGGGAAATCTGCATGCGAAGTTTCATCAATAGCACCCTCAAATAGTTCTTTAACAACAGCCAGCTGATCGTCTGTTCCAATAACCAGGATTTTATCATGAGGGTATAGCCTTTCGTCCCGGCCTGGGGTTGGGATCATGATTTTACCTCTTTCAATCAAGGCAATATTAACGCCGTATTTTTCCCGGATGGACAGTTCCATTAATGTAAAACCAACCAGTTTTGATTCCGGTGCAATTGTGAGCTCTGCCAAATGTGTATCCCAGGGCAAGATCTCTGGCTGGGCATTTTGGGCTTCACGGGCATTAAGGTTGTACAGGAAACGATTTTCCAGTCTGTTGTAAAAGGCTTGCAGTTTTCTTGAGAAAATGAACATTACTGCTAGAATCAAAGCCAGTGCAATTGCAATGGAAATGAGTGTGTTGTAGAACTGGAAGATGAGAAAACCTACAAAACAAATGGCCAGAGCAATTCGTAAGATTTCCAGAGCCACTAAAGGGCCTCGAGTATATTTTTTGTTTAACCATAAATTGCTGTAGGCCTTTCTTTCCATTTTCCTTAAAGCAAGGGCCCATAAAAATGGTGTCATGATCATTAGGGTAAGCAAGAGACTGATCACTGTTCCGTTATGTCCGTTGATCAAATGCTCTGCAATAAAAGGTTGTAAATATTTTGAACCCAGTACGACAATTGAGATTAAAATAACACTATGGATTATGGTATTGAATGTGTAGGCTTTAAGAAATACCTTCCAATCGCTGAGGGTAGTAATACCTGCTGTGCTGGAACTGTAACGGTTTAAGCCTTCAATCCATTTCTTAGGTAAAGAACGTTCAATAAACTTATAGAAGGGTTCAGAGGCTTTAATCAGATAGGGGGTGGTAAATGTAGTGATGGCTGATACCGCAACTGCAATAGGATATAGAAACTCGCTGGTCACTTTTAAAGATAATCCAAGGGTCGCAATGATAAACGAAAACTCTCCAATCTGTGCCAGGCTCATTCCTGTTTGTACTGAAGTTTTTAAAGGCTGCCCTGAAATTAAAGCGCCGAGGCCCGAGCTTAAAAATTTACCCAGAACCGTCGCTATTGTAATGACCAGTATAGGGCCTGCATAGTCGATTAGGATTTTCGGATCGATAAGCATCCCCACTGACACGAAGAAAATGGCTGCGAAGAGATCCTTTACAGATTTTGTAAGGTGTTCTATGCGTTCTGCCTGGGTAGTCTCTGCTAAGATAGAGCCCATGATAAATGCACCCAGAGCAGGGGAGAAGCCGACCTTAACCGCCAGCAAGACCATAATTAAACATAAGGCAATGGAGACTATGAGCATTGTTTCATCATTCATCAACTTTTTTGTAGCCTTGAGAAAGGTGGGGATCAGGAAAATTCCACCAATAAACCAAAGGACCAGAAAAAAACAAAGTTTCAAAATAGAAATGAGCATCTCCGTGCCTGCAAATTGTTGGCTGACTGCCAGTGTGGAAAGCAGAACCAGGAGGAGAATGGCTACAAGGTCTTCAACAATCAGCACGCCAAAGACAAGCCCTGCAAACTTTTTATGTTTTACACCTAGTTCTTCGAAGGCACGGATAATGATTGTAGTGGAAGAAACGGAAAGTATGCCTCCAAGGAAGATGCTATCCATAACAGACCAGCTCATCAATTGTCCGGCGGCAAATCCGATCAACAGCATAAAAACCACTTCTACGATCGCTGTTATGGAAGCTGATCCTCCTACCTTAACAAGTTTCTTGAAGCTGAATTCCAGCCCCAAACTGAATAGTAAAAAAATTACCCCAATCTCGGCCCAGATGTTAATGCTTTCTTTATCTGTTACTGTTGGGATAAATTTAATATGTGGGCCTACCAGAAGTCCTGCTAGGATATAGCCCAGTACAAGGGGCTGTTTAATTCTTTTAAATAAAAGTGTAGTGACCCCCGCGGCGGCAAGGATAAGACCAAGATCGGTAATCAATACTGGCAAATGTATCATGAAACGCTGTTTTAAAATGGATAAATAATTGTGAACGGGTGACTACAAATTATACTTACCAAAAAACATGTTTAGGGTACAGAAAACTAAAAATAATTAAATAATGTGAGAAAATGAAAGCGGACTTGCATTCTGTATTCGAAACAGGCAGAGCATTGTGCAATGACGAATGTTCTGGAAACAGGTTGATTTGGGCTTTATACTTTTTGACAACCTGGGGTAGTGCCTGAAAGTCGTCGTTAAAAGTATTTGAATCTGCAGAACATGCCTTTCCTTCCGCATAAGCAATTTGTTTACGGTCCAACTTCAGCTTTCCCGAAGCAAATGCAGAGAAAGAATAGAGCTGGAAACAGATGCATAGAAAGACTAAGTATACATACCTCATTGAGGTAAATATACTAAAAAAGACCGGTTTTTGTGCCTTAAATTAGGTTTTAAGCATTTTGTGACAGTCTTTTGAAAAAATCAAGCGTGTCTTCTTTGTCTTGTTTAAGTTGTTCTTTAAGCGCCTCCAATCCAGTAAATTTAACGTCATGGCGTAAAAATTCCAGGAAAGACATTTTAATCTCCTGCCCGTAAATTTCTTTGTTAAAATCAAAGATATTGACTTCGATATTTCTGGTCATTCCGTTAATGGTTGGGCGCTGGCCAATATAAGCCATTCCTTTGTATGAGCCTTCCTCCATATCTACGGTAACGGCGTAGATCCCATCCGAAGGGATAAGTTTATAAGATTCTTCAATAAAAAGATTGGCTGTAGGGAAGCCAATAGTCCGACCAATTTTATCTCCTTTAATTACCCGGCCCTGTAAAGAAAAATGATAACCCAGGTACTTTGCGGCCAGAGCCACATCACCAGTAAGTAATGCTTGTCTTATTTTTGTAGAACTTACGGCAACGTCATTGATGTCCTGCTCGTCGATTACTTCTATGTTGTAGTCAAATTTTTTGGCGCAAATTTCCAGTTCGGCCATTCCTCCCTTTCTGTCTTTTCCAAAACGGTGATCATACCCGACAATCAGGTGTTTTGTTCCTATCGTTTCTACGAGTACATTTTGAATGTACTCTTCTGGATTTAAATTAGAGAAATCACGTGTGAAAGGGGTGATGATTAAATGGCCCACACCTAAATCTGCTAAAATCTGAGCTTTCTCCTTGATGGTATTGATCATTTTTAAGTCCTGATTTTCCGGATCTATGATCAATCTGGGGTGAGGAAAAAAAGTTAAGATTACGCTTTCTCCACCGGTTGCTCTGGCCAGTTCACATAATCTTTTGATGATTTTCTGATGCCCATAGTGTACCCCGTCAAAAGTGCCTATGGTTACCACAGCATGGTCTAGTTTTTTGAATTCAGAAAGTTGATTATATATTTTCAATGTCTTAAAATTAATGTAATGGCTGGCGTTTAACTACACCACCTCTAATATCGGCTATTTGCTGCTGGATGACGAAGGCGTCTGGATCTATTTGCCTGATCGCAGTTTGTAGTTTGCTCATCTCTAGCTTTGTAACAACAGTATAGAGGATATCAATGTCCTTTTTCTCTCCGTAACCGCCTTCACCCTTATAAATCGTAACACCCCGTTTCATCTGGTGGATGATGAATTTTTTAATGTGCTCATTTTTTACGGAGATCACGGTAACACCGGTGTATTGCTCAATACCATTGACAATATAATCAACGGTATTTGAGGCCGATAAGTATGTTAGGATGGCATATAACGCAGTTTCAATATCCAGAAATACAGCTGCAAAGGCAAAAATAACAATGTTTAAGATCAGGATAATGTTACCTACAGTCAGGGTACTCTTCTTGCTGAGAAAGAGTGCAAGAACTTCTGTACCATCAATTACACAACCACCACGCATGGCCAGGCCTATTCCGCCTCCAAGAAATAATCCTCCAAAGAAGGCGATTAGTAATTTATCATGGGTAATGGATTGGAAAGGGGCTACAATTAGTAAAATGGCTAATAATGCAATAGCAATTGCGGTCTTGATGGCAAATACTTTTCCAATTTGTCGGTATCCAAGAATAACGAATGGAATATTGATCAGAACAATTAGATAGGAAAGCTTGAGTCCGGTTAACCGGCTAATCAAAAGTGATATACCTGTTACCCCACCATCAATAAAACCACTTGGAAGTAAGAAGCTCTTTAAACCAAAACATGCGGAAGTGATACCGCAGGCTATTAGAAATAGATTTTTAGTAAAATTGAGTTTTCCGGATTTTGACTGACCACGCATATTATTCCTTCTTGCTTCTAAGATAGCCAACCAGATCCATAACCTCAAATGCATTTTCCAGCAGAAAATCTCCGCTTCTGGTTCTTACAAGTTTAGATAGATATGCTCCGTTATTCAGGTGCTTGCCGAAATCAGAGATTAGTGATCGGATATAGGTACCTTTACTGCATACAATCCTGAAGTCAATTTCAGGTAATTCAATTCGGGTAATTTCAAATACAGGAACAGAAACATGACGTATGCGCAATTCTGTTTCTTCACCTCTCCGGGCCTTCACATACAAACGCTCTCCATTCACCTTAACTGCAGAATGAGCGGGTGGGTATTGCTGTATATCACCAGTAAAGGGTGTCGTAGCAGCATGGATCTGTTCTTCTGTAATTCCTTCTATCGAAAATTCCTGATCCACAACGGTTTCCAGGTCGAAAGAAGGTGTGGTAGCACCAAGTACCATCGTACCGGTATACTCTTTCTCCTGGGCCTGGAAGGTGTCAATTTGTTTAGTGAGTTTACCTGTGCAGATAATCAGGAGACCGGTAGCAAGCGGATCCAAGGTACCTGCGTGTCCAACTTTAATTTTGAGGGGTTTTAGAGAGTTTCTTATCTTTCCCACCACATCAAAACTTGTCCACTGATAAGGCTTATTGATGAGCAGAAGCTCACCTTCAGCAAAATTAAAATCCGGAAATTCGATCATTAAAGTTGTATAAGGCCCTGGTGATACAGGACTAAGAAAAATAAACCAAATGCGATTCTGTACCAGCCAAACAGCTTAAAGCCATACTTCTGTACATAACCTATGAAAAATTTGATCGCAAGCAAAGCAATCACAAAAGCAATTAAATTTCCCACACCTAAAAGCATCAGATTATGTTTGTCCTTTAGGATCTCGGGTGTTTCTTTATAGGCTTTGACCAATTTTAATCCTGTTGCACCAACCATTGTAGGAACGGCAAGGAAGAAAGAGAACTCTGCAGCAACTGACCGGGTTAATTTTTGTTGCATTCCACCGATAATGCTGGCTGCACTTCTGCTGGTACCCGGAACCATGGCAAGGCATTGCCAAAAGCCAATGATCAGCGCACTCTTATTAGAAATCTCTGGTTCAGATTTTACTGTTGGCTTATTGAAAAATCTATCGATAAAAAGCAAGATGATACCACCAACAACAAGCATTACCGCAACGGTAACAGGGCTCTCCAGTAAATGGTCGATTTTTTTTTGAAGTAACATTCCAAATACCGCTGCTGGTAAACAAGCTATAACAAGCTTCAGGTAAAACTTCCAGTGATTCAGAGGGAAGAATTTTTTCCAGTAGAAAACAACAACAGAAAGGATGGCCCCAAGTTGCACTGCAATTTCAAAGAGTTTTACAAATGGATCTTTGTCAATTCCCATTACCGAAGAGGCAATGATCATGTGGCCAGTAGAGGAAACGGGCAAAAACTCCGTTATTCCTTCTATTACAGAAAGGATAAAGGTTTGTAGAAAATCCATGAATCTATTTCTTTAAAACGGCATATATACCAAAAGCAAAACCAAAAAGTACCACCATTGGTGCAAGAAGGGTTTTTCTGAAATCGTAGATATTGGTATCACCTATCATTAAGATAAAGCCAAATACAACAATAGCGATGCTGATTAACAGCAGTTGATAATTCTTTTTGGTGAAAACCAATTCTGATTTGTTGTCCTGGCTTGCAGGGCTGTGTTTTTTTTGTATCATTATCTGTATAGATCGTAACTTTTTAAACGTAAATATCTGCTTACTGCCATGGCGGTACTAATGGCTGTGATAAAGATGCCCAGTCCAAGCATAAATAACAATACAAACCCAAATTCTGTATAGTTTCTTAATATGATGATTTCAGGAATTTGTTTTTGTGCGTAATATAGGATACCCAGCAGAATAATCACAGCAATAATGGCTGAGATAAGACCATGTAAAGCAGCAAGTAGAATAAAAGGCTTGCGGATAAAGTTTTTAGTTGCGCCCACCAGTTGCATGCTTTTGATCAGGAAACGCTGAGAATAAATAGCTAACCTGATGGTATTGTTGATCAGAGCAATGGAAATCACGAGTAATATAGCAGCAAAAGCCAAAATGATCAGGCTGATGGTATTGATGTTCTGGTTGACCATATCAATTAGAGAGCTTTGATAGATCACCTCTTTAACAGCCGGGTTTTTACTGATTTGTGCTTTTAAGGCGTCTATGCTTTTATTGTTCGCGTAGTCTGCTTTCAGATAAACATCAATCGTAGATAATAGTGGGTTGTAACCCAGAAAATTCACAAAGTCTTCTCCAAGATCTTGGGTAAGGTTCTTGGCGGCAATTTCCTTGTTTACATATTGAGTTGTTTTTATCGCAGGATTAGAATTGAGCTCTTTTTGAAATTGAAGTACATCAGCATCCTTAGCACCTTCATCAAGGATAATGTTCAGAACAATATTTTCTTTAACATAGTTGGACAGGTTTTTTGCATGTACCAGAATTAAGCCCAGCATGCCAAGCGTTAGCAATACCAGTGTAATGCTGAATATTGTTGAAATATATATGGTCTTTGTCTTCTTAGAAGCATCGCTTACTTCAAATTCTTCCATGTATTCGTATTTATTGTTGTGCGAAAATAAAAAAATAAAAGCAACTAAAATAAATTATATGGCTTTAGCATTCAATTACCTTCTAATCTACAACGAAAGTTTAATTAAAATAGTTTCTTCTTTTCGATCTTAACAATCTTTAACACTTCTTAAAGCGGATTGTGCTTAGGCTTGTGGTGAGAATATTTATACTATGTTCACTGTTTTTTCGTTAAAAAAACAACAAAAAACCATAACTATGAAGAAAAAACTAACTACAGCAGTCCTTTTTTTATTGCTGGTCACGGGTATAACGGCCTGTAAAAAAGAAGACTCAAACACGACAATTGTGAAAATTGCGGGAAAATGGCAGGTGACTAAAATAGAAACCAAAGTTTATGATTCCAATGGGGGATTAGCCTCCTCAAATACGGTAGAATACAATCCGGGTTCGGATTATGTGGATTTTAAAAGTACAGAGAATAATGATTTCGAAATGAGTTTGGCTGGTACTATTTCGAGTGGTAATTACGTCACCTTTGTTGGAACCGCATTTAATATTAAGTTACCTTCAAAGCTTTTGGTATGTACTACCGAAGTGCTTAATGACAATACTTTCCAGTTTACAGCCACAATAGACCAATCTAACCCTAAGGTTACTGAAACCTATTATCTTAAAAGATAGTGAGCTATGCCGCCTTTAAAAGGCGGCATATTTACTCTGATTACCAATTGGTAAATTATTTCATTATTTTCGCGCTATATATTAAGGAATAGCCGTAATGGATTACCAATTTAAAGAAATAGAGAAAAAGTGGCAGCAGTTTTGGGCTCAGAACCAGACTTTTAAAGCAGATACTAATACCGATAAACCTAAATTTTATGTATTGGATATGTTTCCTTATCCATCAGGTGCGGGTTTACACGTGGGTCATCCCCTGGGCTATATCGCCTCAGATATATTTTCAAGATATAAAAGGTTGAAGGGCTTCAATGTATTGCATCCAATGGGATATGATTCGTTTGGTTTGCCGGCCGAGCAATATGCCATTCAAACCGGACAACATCCGGCCATCACGACTGAAACCAATATCAATACTTATCGCAGGCAACTGGATCAGATTGGTTTCTCGTTTGACTGGAGCAGAGAGGTTAGGACGAGCGATCCGGAATACTATAAATGGACACAATGGATTTTTATGCAGTTGTTCAATTCCTGGTATAACCTGGAGACAGACAGGGCAGAAGATATGACGACTTTACTTGAAAAGTTTAATGCTTCGGGTAGTGCGGATGTGAAGGCTGTAAGCGATGAAGATACCAAGACTTTTATGCCGAGTGACTGGGCAACAATGACCAGTGAGGAGAAGCAGGAAGAATTGCTTAAATACAGGTTGACTTATTTAAAAGAAAGTACTGTGAACTGGTGCCCGGCTCTTGGAACTGTATTGGCTAATGATGAAGTTAAGGACGGATTTTCAGAACGCGGAGGGCATCCGGTAGAACAAAAGAAAATGATGCAGTGGAGTATGCGTATTTCTGCTTATGCAGAGCGTTTACTTCAGGGACTGAATACCATAGACTGGCCCGAGCCGGTAAAAGAAATGCAGCGGAACTGGATTGGTAAAAGTGTTGGGGCAAGTGTTAGGTTTGCTATTGATAAAACACCATCAATTACAGGAGTGGAAGAAGATTATATCGAAGTGTTCACTACACGGGCTGATACTATTTTTGGGGTTTCTTATCTGGTTCTTGCACCTGAACATGAATTGGTAGCTGGATTAACCACAGCAGAACAAAAAGGCGATATTGAACAGTATATTGCTCAAACCAAGAAGAAATCAGAGCTGGACCGTATGGCGGATACAAAAACGGTTTCGGGTGCTTTTACTGGAAGCTATGTCATCAATCCGGTGAGTGGAGCGCGGGTACCGCTTTGGATTGCAGACTATGTTCTTGCTGGTTATGGTACTGGGGCGGTAATGGGTGTGCCAAGCGGAGATCAGCGTGACTGGGCATTTGCTACTCATTTCAATTTGCCAATTGTACAAATTCTGGATGCACAGCAAAATATAGATATACAGGCCGATCCAACCAAGGAAGGGAAATACATCAATTCAGGCTTTATTAATGGGATGAACTATGCCGAAGCGATTCCTTTCTTAAACAATTGGCTTGAAGAACAGGGGGTAGGAAAGGCAAAGATAAATTACCGTATGCGAGATGCTATTTTTGGTCGTCAGCGGTATTGGGGTGAGCCCATTCCTGTTTATTTTAAGGATGGCTTACCTTACCTGATTAAGGAAGAAGAATTGCCGTTATTGCTGCCTGAAATTGATAAATATCTGCCAACTGAGACTGGAGAACCTCCATTGGGTAGGGCTGAGAACTGGAGTTATGAAGATCAGTACGAGTATGAGCTGAGTACAATGCCTGGCTGGGCTGGTTCAAGCTGGTACTGGTACAGGTATATGGATGCCATTAATAATTCTGAATTTGCTTCAAAAGAAGCAATTGATTACTGGAAGGATGTCGATCTGTATATCGGAGGAGCTGAGCATGCTACAGGTCACCTTTTGTACAGCCGTTTCTGGAATAAATTCCTTAAAGATCTTGGCTATGTACAGGAGGAAGAACCCTTCAAAAAACTGATTAATCAGGGCATGATCCAGGGAAGAAGTAATTTTGTTTACCGCGTTATTGATGAGCAGGGCCGCGGAACAAATACGCTGGTGTCTCATGGGTTGCGGAACGACTATAAAACATCTGCATTGCACGTAGATGTGAATATTGTAGAAAATGAGATTTTGGACATTCCTAAATTCAAGTTGTTTAGACCAGAATTTAAGGATGCTGAATTTATCCTGGAAAATGGAAAATACATTTGCGGGGTAGAGGTAGAAAAGATGTCTAAATCCAAGTTTAACGTAGTTAATCCGGATGTATTAATTGAAAATTATGGTGCAGATACCTTAAGGATGTATGAAATGTTCCTGGGCCCACTGGAACAGAGCAAACCTTGGAATACCAATGGTATAGAGGGTGTGTTTAAATTCCTTCGTAAGTTCTGGAGGCTGTTCCATAATGAAGCCTGGGTTTTTAATGTCAGCGATTCTGTTCCAACCAAGGCAGAGCTTAAGGCTTTACATAAGATCATTAAAAAGGTTCAGGATGATATTGAACGTTTCTCTTTCAATACATCGGTATCCAGTTTTATGATTGCAGTGAATGAACTGACAGATTTGAAATGTAAGAATCGTCAGGTACTGGAAGATTTGGTTGTGGTGCTTTCCTCCTATGCGCCACATATCTGTGAAGAGCTTTGGTCTTTATTAGGGCATGAGGAAGGAAGTTTATCTTATACTCCATATCCCGTGTTTAATCCAGCCTATTTGGTAGAAGATGAATTCAGTTATCCTGTTTCTGTAAATGGTAAAACCCGGTTGAACCTTAATCTGAGTTTAACTTTGGAAGCAAAAGAAATTGAAGATACTGTTCTGGCTGATGAGCAGGTGCAAAAATATCTGGAGGGTAAAACACCTAAAAAGGTTATCGTTGTGAAAGGCCGGATTGTGAACATTGTGATTTAATCCTGATTTTCGGAAAATTAAAGGGGTTGTATCGTTTGATACAGCCCCTTTTTATTTTTGAGAATCCCTACGTAGCGTTATGAACGACTGTTAAAGGGAGATTTTTCTTTTGCCTGATATAGATGATGACAGCGAACAGGAAGCCTAGAAAAACCATTCCCATACTGAAAGGGAAGATGTATGGCATTCCAAAGCGGCTGGCTACAGCACCAACTAAAGGACCTGTAATACCCAGAGAAAGATCGATAAATAAACCATACCCTCCAAGCGCAGCACCATGATTGGAAGGGGGGATTAATTTTACGGCTTCTACGCCCAGTGCGGGAAAGACAAGGGAGAATCCTAAGCCCGCTATTCCTGCACCAACCAATGCTGCTGTCGGCGTTGTGGCTAGCCAAAGGATCAAAAGGCCGGAAGTTTCCAGGGCAAGGCAGACGATAGATGTTTTTAATCCGCCATGCAAATCAATTGAACGGCCAAAGAAGATACGTCCAAGTATAAATAATAGGCTAAAAACTGATAAGCAAAGTACCGCATCAGACCAGTTTAGATAAGCGTAATATAGGGTGATAAACGTAGAGATTGTTCCGAATCCCAAACCTCCTAAAGCAAGACAAATACCGAAAGGTGATACCTTTTTCAGCACCTTCAGAAAAGACTCTCTTGGACTGGTACTATTTCCTTTTAAAGGCGTCTTGCTTTTTGCATACAGTAGACCGATAATGCCTACCAAGACAATTAAAAGACCTATACTGCCTATGCCATAGCTGTTGTTTAGCAATACGCCCAGAGGTGCACCAGCAGCGAGTGCGCCATAACTTGCAATGCCATTAAAAGATATGGCTTTAGCTGTATGCTGATCCCCGACTGCCAGAATAGCCCAGTTTACAGGACTGGCACCAATTAGTCCTTCTGAGAAGCCTGTCATAAGCCTTGTAATGACCAGCAGGCCCAAACTCATAGGGGGGATGTGTTTTAATGTATAAGCTATAAACAGGAGTATCCCACTTAAAACAAAACCGGCCATACCTAGTAGAACTGCGGGTTTGGGGCCTTTCAGATCGACTATTTTTCCAGCATAACCACGCATAACGAAAGTGGTTACATATTGGATACTGATTACAACACCTGCAATCATGGCACTATAGCCAAGTTCCTGGTGTATGAAAATTGTTAAAACAGCTAGCGCAAGGCCTATGGTAAAATATCCAAAAAATGTAAATGCAACAAAACTAGTAATGCGTAAACGAACTTGTGGTAAAGAAACATTTGAACTTGTTTCTGACTTCATAATGTTTAATATATAATAACTTAACGGAGCGTATGCAAATTTAAGGACATTTGTACGCGGCTTTGCCATTTCAAAACAACAAAAGCCATACTTTACTTTGTATTAACAATTACCGAAATTTTCTGTTAGAAGTTGTTCCCTAAACATTACATTTAGGTCTGTTTAAATAATAAATATCTTATTTAATAATTCAAAATGAAAG
>NZ_QAIL01000003.1 GCF_003061025.1 Pedobacter sp. HMWF019
GTAGTGCAGCAAGTTTTAGCTATAATTTACTTCAGACAACTCTAACCAATATTCAAAGAACTACGGAATATTTTTTAACAGATATCAGTTGGCGGGGTGGCAAGATAGTTTTCTCTAATATAAATGATAGGCAAGATCGAACAGGAGAAAAGAGATTACAGGAAATCAGTGTATATGCCTCGGATATAAATGAAACATTCACCAAAATCAAAGATGCAAAGCTGAATCATTCATACTTTTATTATAACTCTACCTTGGGTCTTAGTAATCCATATAGTAATACAGATAAAAGAAATTATAGGCTCCGCCTGGATGAAGTGAAATTCTTACCTATAAACCCTTCCGATCAATCTCAAAGTTATGCGATGGCTTATAATAATTCACCAATGACTTCAAGGGAATCTACAGGACAAGACGACTGGGGTTTTAATAATGGAAAATTTTTGAATTCTTCTATGTTTTCCCAGGTTACTGTACAGGATCATTTAGGTACAAATTATACGATTGGCAGTGCGGACCGGAAAACTGACACAGCAGCAATTAAAGCCTGTAGTCTTCAATCTATACAGTATCCAACTGGAGGAAAAACTGTATTTGAAATGGAACCACATGTATCTAGTGGTTTGATTACTTATAACCCAGGTTCTACATCATGTGGCGTATTAGGTAATAGTAGCGGACCCACCTTTATCTCTCAACCCTTCACAGTACCTGTAAATGCTATTAATGTGCGTTATACTATTCAAATTGGGGCATATAATGTGAATCCAGGAATATCCCCGCCGGTAATTATAATCAAAGATGAAACAACAGGTCAGCAAATCTCCATAAATAACCCCAATCCTTCAACAAGTTATAATTCAGGTATCCTTTATTCTGGAATTGGAACAAATATCAATTTTAACAAATCACATACTTATACGCTAAGTGCAAATGCTTATACCAATACCGGGCCTTCTAATGGCACTGTGCTGGTTAATTTGGCCATCAATTGGGATAATCCTAATCTTTCTTTGGCCTATGGGGGAGGACTCAGGGTGAAAAGCATTACCAATTATAATCCAGGAGGGAGTTTTGCTTCTAAAGATTTATTTAAATATGGATTTGACGAAAATGGAGGTGGGGATTTGATCACCCCGGCAGGTTTCCTAAATCTAAGATCCAATACCTATACCCAACGTATTGGGTGCCCTTCTCTGGGCTTTGTACAATATTATTATGCCCCTACCTCTTATGTTTATTATGCCAATACAGTTGCAGCTGCTTCTCAGGTTAGTGGAAGTCCAATCCTGTATTCTTATATTACAAAATATCAGACTAGTGCAGCCGGAGCCGATAATTTCAATGGTAAGACGGTGTACCATTATAATTTGTTTTATGACGAAACTATAGCCAATACTACCGATCCAAGAAACATGGTCTATTCAAATACCTGGAAGAATAATCTTCTGGCTAACGAATCCAGCTACCAATTCGACGGAACACTTTTTAAACTAATTCAGGAAAAACAGTACAATTATAGCGTCGCCAGAACCGCTTACCGTCAATTTGTTAGAGTAAAGAAGATTTATGTCCATTTAGGTCCAGAATATCAGGACGCTGCTCATGTTAACAGCGATTTTACATTTGATTCTTACAAAATGGCAACTGGACTAATGCAATTGGATAGTGTTGTTACGATAAAATATGATAGGGCAGGACTAGCAGTTGCTGACAGGGAAATCAATGAATATACCAATAGTGCCCATCTATTACCTACCAGTAAGATAACGATGACCAGTAAAGGCGATAAGTTAATTGTAAAGTTTAAATATCCACATGATTTTTCTGCGATACAGCCTTATACAGAAATGGTAAACAGGCATATTTGGTCTCCTGTTATTGAGAAGATTAGCTACAAAAATACAGATACCTCGGTCCCTTTAGAATCTACTATGACAGATTATTTTTTATGGACTGGAAGCAATAATGCAATATTGCCACAAAAGATCTCTACAAAATTAGGCAATAACGTTTATGATCCCAGGATACAATATTTAAACTATGATAAAAATGCCAATTTGTTGAGTTTATCCAGGTTAAACGACATAAAAATCAACTATGTCTGGAGCTATAATTCGCGATGCCCTATTGCCGAAATTAAGGGCGCAGACTATGGAACTATAGAGTCTTTATTAGGAGGTAGTACAGCAGTGGCCACTTTTAGCAGTTTGCCAAATCCGGACAAAACCGCAGTTGATAACTTTTTATTGCCTCTGAAAAATAATCTTCCGCAAGCGTTTATTTCATCCTTCCTGTACCAGCCATTGGTTGGCACAACATCAGAAACAGATGTTAAAGGCCAAACGACTTATTATGATTACGATAGTTTTCAAAGGCTAAAGAGTATAAAAGATCGAAACGGAGATGTTGTAAAAAGTATTACCTATCACTATAAACCATAAGCACTCGAAAGATGAAAAAGTATACCCATTCTTTAATTCTATTGGCCGCTTTATTGGTAAGCGGGACACAACTTTTTTCCCAAAGTTTAAGTATCAGCTATTCCAGCCCGCAGAACTATCCTATGGGATCTGGGATCACGCCCTTGATGGTAGCTGTAACCGGCGGCCCGGCAGCCTCAGGAGGTCAGACCACTTCCACCTTAGCAGGGGGAAGTGCTGGGGCAGCCAATGGAACAGGCACGGCTGCCAGTTTTTATAACCCTTTAAATACAGCCGTGGATGCTGCCGGGAATGTTTATGTCGCCGATGGAGATAATCACCAAATCCGTAAAATTACACCAGCTGGGGTGGTGACCACACTGGCGGGAGCCGGTTATGCAGGTTATGCGGATGGCACCGGTGCAGCCGCCATTTTCCAGCATCCATCTGCTTTGGCTGTGGACGCTTCAGGAAATGTATTTGTTTCCGACCAGCAGAACCACAGGATCCGAAAGGTTAGCTCGGCAGGCGTGGTGACCACATTTGCAGGCAGCGGTTCGATAGGTTCTGCCAATGGAACAGGCACTGCTGCGAGTTTCTACTACCCGATGGGACTGGCCTTTGATGGTTCGGGAAACCTGTATGTAGCCGATGCGTACAACAATAAGATCAGAAAAATTACTCCAACGGGTGTGGTCAGCGATTTTGCCGGAAGCGGAACACAAGGAGCGAGCAACGGAGCCGCTCTCTCTGCAAGTTTTAATAAACCGATGGGCGTAGCCTTTGACCAGGCGGGAGCACTGTATGTTGCCGACCGCTACAACCATATGGTGAGGAAGATCAGTTCCGGTGTGGTCTCTACCTTAGCCGGAAGCGGCTCGATAGGCTCAGCCAATGGCACAGGAACAGCTGCCAGTTTTAATTATGTTAATAGTGTGGCAGTAGACCTTGCCGGGAATGTATATGCTGTGGATTATTTAAATAACATGATCCGTAAGATCACCCCAGCCGGTGTGGTGACCAGCTTTGCAGGAACAACGACTGCCGGATCAGTCAATGGTACCGGATCTGTGGTCCGTTATAACGGTCCTTACGGGATTTCGATCGACAGCCAGGGCAATCTCTACCTGGCAGAGAATGCCAATAACATGATCCGTAAGATTGCCACCTCTGCATTTAACATTTTCCCCAACTTGCCTGCAGGTTTAAGCTTCAACAATGCAACAGGTACCATCTCAGGTACACCAACGACAGTTACCGCTGCGGCAAACTATCAGATTCAGGCCTTCAATACCACCAACAGCAGTAATGTGTTTTCCTTAAACCTTGCTGTGACGGGTGCTGTAGCAAGTGCTGTCCAGGCCAGCCAGGATCAGAACTATATCCTGACCTATACGCCAAACCAAGCTGGGTTTACCTCTGATGCGGCAGTTATTTCTGCCAGTTCAGATATTTCCAAAGTACAGGCCGATATTCAGTATTTTGACGGGTTGGGAAGACCGTTGCAAGCTATTCAGGTAAAAGGAAGTCCCACTTTTCGGGATGTGGTTACCCCAATAACCTATGATGTTTATGGCCGGGAGGATACCAAATACCTTCCTTATCCGGCTATGACTGCCTTCAGTAATGGAAGTTATAAGGCCAATGCGATTAATGAACAAAATAGCTTTTATGCCGACCCTTCTAATACTTCAGTCTGGAATGCCCCAGGAGTCACCTTGATCCCGAATAATACCGCTTTTTCCAAAACGGTATTTGAGCCCAGTCCTCTAAACCGGGTTACTGAGCAAGGGTTTCCTGGAAGTACCTGGCAACCTGTACCTGGAAGCAGCGCTGGCCATACGGCCAAAACAGATTATGGGACCAATGCAGCAGAGGTTAAATTATGGACAGTAGGTGCCGGTGGGGCAAGTTCAACAGGGAACTACCTTCCAGGGAAATTGTACCTAACCACCTCCAAGGATGAGAACTGGGTGAGCGGAAAAACCGGAACGGTTGACGAATACAAAGATTTCGAAGGGCATGTGGTGCTGAAACGGGTCTGGGAAAATGAAACCAAAAGCCTGTCCACCTATTACTTATATGACGATCTGGGTAACCTGAGCTATGTACTGCCTCCGGCGGTAAATGAGACCGGCTTAAACCTCAACAGTTTTGCAGAGAATGATGTCAACTTTAACAATTATGTTTATGCTTATCATTATGATGGACGTAAACGTTTAATTGAAAAGAAGATTCCCGGTAAAGGCTGGGAGGAAATGGTTTACGACAAACTGGACCGTTTAGTATTGAGCCGAGACGCTGTACAGGCAGCAGCGAATAAATGGCTCTTTAGTAAATACGATACACTCAGCAGGCCCATCATTACCGGAATTATTAGCAGTACGGGTACCCGGGTTTCCTGGCAGAACCTATTTAATGCAGCGAGTAAAAACTGCGAACTCAGGGATGATGCCAATACCAGTACAACAGGAACCGGCTATAGCAATGTGGCGCTACCTGCCCACGCCAATGTCCAGTCCTATTATACGTTAAATTATTACGATGATTATGCCTTTTATGGCAATACCTTTGGTAACCCTACAGGAACTCAAAGTATTGGGACAGCTGTTAAATCACTGCTTACCGGGTCTAAAGTGAATATTTTAGGAACTACGACCATGCTGCTCACCACGAATTACTACGATAGTTTTGGAAGGGTGATCCAATCTAAAAGTGCTAACCACCTGGGCGGCATAGATGTAACTGATCTGGTCTATAATTTCCCAGGTCAGGTAACCAGCAGTACCAGGACACACACTGTTGGCTCAACTGGTACCACGATTTACACCGGTTACGACCATGACCATCGGGGCAGAAAGACCAGAACCAATGAAAAGATCGGAACACTGGCAAGCCCACAGGTGGTACTTTCAGAGCTTATTTACAATGAAGTAGGACAAGTGACCACTAAAAAGCGGAACAATGGATCAAACACGAATCTTCTTGGCTATAATGAGCGGGGCTGGTTGACTGGGAGCAACTCACCAGGTTTTATAATGGCTCTTAGCTATGCAGACGGTGCTATTCCTCAATACAATGGGAATATTGCCAATCAATTTTGGAGTACAGCAGGAGGTGCTGTAAAGGGATATGTCTACGCCTATGATAAACTGAACCGCTTAACTTCCGGAATCTCTTCAGATAACAAAAATGAGCAGGGGATCACCTATGACCTAATGGGTAATATACTGACCCTGACACGGGATGCTTTATCCCCGCAGGTGTATACTTACACGGGCAATAGGTTAAACACGGTAACAGGAGGCTTAACCAGGAGTTATACTTACGATCTGAACGGAAATGCCCTGACCGATGGAACAAATACCTTTACGTATAATGTACTGAACTTGCCAGCCACCGTTACCGGACCTAACGCTTCAACCTACACCTATGACGCTACTGGTAAAAAACTGACCCGGGTAAAAGGATCGGTGACTACACATTATATTGACGGGATCCAGTACAATGGAGGAGCCATAGACTTTATCCAAACTGAAGAAGGGATAGCCAGACCAGTTTCAGGCGTTTACAATTATGAGTATACTTTAAAAGATCATTTGGGCAATGCACGGTATTCATTTAACAGTGCCGGAACACAGATCCAAGCGGATGATTATTATCCTTTTGGAAAAACATTTAATAGTTATGCATTAGGTACAAGAAATAATTATCTTTATAATAGCAAGGAGTTGCAAGATGGCTTAGAGCAATATGATTATGGGGCGAGATTCTATGATCCGGCAGTGGGGAGATGGAATGTAGTGGATCCGTTGGCAGAGAAAATGAGAAAGGATTCTCCCTACAATTATGGATTCAATAACCCGATAAGGTTTGTTGATCCCGATGGAATGCAGGGGACTGATTGGGTAGACGGTCCTCATGGTATCTATTGGAATCAGAATGCGAATAGTCAGTTTACCGTCAATCCAAATGAGATTTACATTGGTAATCAATGGAAAGATGTTCAAGCTTATATAGCAAAGAAGAAGGATGAGAAGGATCAAAAAGCTAAATTGCAGGCCGAAAGAGACAAGATCGATTACCAAGATATGTCTCAACCCTCGACAAGCCTGGCAGTTGTAGAAAATGTGGCTTTTGGTTTTGCAGGAGAATATGCTGCAACTAAATTGGGCCCCTTATTAAAGGGAATTTTTGGTGCTAAAGTGACAAATAGAATTGCATTAGGTGTTTCTGAACATTTGGATGAATTTGCTAAGAATGTAAAAGGTAGTACATGGAAAACATGGGGAACTGAACATTTTGAAAGTCAATTTTTAGAAACTATTAATAATCCTGCCAATGAAATACATTTTAATTTAACAGGAGTTAATAGTCCATGGGGCGCAGTTACAGAAGGAGTAAAAGGACTAAGTAAGAGTAGAGTGACCAGCTGGGAACTTTATAACATATATTCAAATCCAGAGGTATTAAAAAGGACAATTTTTTATCAAGGTGGGAAAGTAGTTCCTAATCCATTTAATTAAAATTAATATGATAGATGTAGAAATTTTCAAATCAGAAAGATACTTTACGGTATTTGGGGCTTTGGTTAGTCACGGACAATTATTGTTAAGATCTCAAAAAAATAATGTTGACACAAATAATATAGACATTATCTTCTATGGTACCGTTTACATTCAGTTATTTAGTAGATTGACAGGGATAAGCATCAAACGAGTTCGTACTGATACAAAAAGTCTTGGCTATAACACAGCTAATGAATATTTGAGTCATAATGGTAATTGTTTGTTTGAAATAAAAAGTAACGGCGAACTTTACTACATAGCAGCATCATTTGTTAAAGTTTTTGAAAATACATTAGAATTTTATGAGACAAGTTTAAATGCTGAAAATAAAGGGATGGAAAGGGAAATTGCATCGAGTGTTATCAAATAGGTGAACTTTAAAATATATGCATGAGATATATTCAAACTTAATTGATGAATTTTTGATTCTTGATTATTCGCCAAGCCATAATC
>NZ_QAIL01000368.1 GCF_003061025.1 Pedobacter sp. HMWF019
GCTTAATAATTGTTTATATCAATGATTATTGATAAAATTGTTATAAAATTGCTTCAGTAGAATATGAGAAAAATTTACTTTTTTGGTTTTATTGTTGTTGCAGCATTATTTTCCAGTTGCGGAAAAGGCGGTCAGGGCGAACTGGTCGGTGTTTACAACAAGAAATTCAAAAATAATAGAATCCCATTGGGGATGGTTTATATCCCCCCAGGCCGAACGCTCATTGGCATGTCAGATGAGGATATCAACAACACTCAGAGCGCTCCAAGCAGAATGACCTCTTTTAGTGCGTTCTATATGGATCAAACAGAAATTACAAATGCGGAGTACCGGCAGTTTGTAAATTGGGTAAGAGATTCCATTGCCATTACTATGCTTGGCCCAAGTGGCGCACCTAATTTATTTAAGCCTGTACCAACTACCCAGGGTGGTGCAACTCTGACCTCCAACAGAGACATTGACTGGAGAAAAGCAGGCGATCTGTGGAAAGGAAGAAATAATGCTTATGCCAGTAAGCTATCAGATCTGTACTATAGTGGTGACGATGCCCTTCCCGGAAGACATGAAATTGATATTCGAAAACTCAAATATTCTTATAGTATTGTTAACCTTGACCTTGCCGTACAGGGAAGAAAGGACAAAACAAAAAACCGTAAGGATTTTATACAGAGTTATGTAGATTCTCCAGACCCAAGTAAACCAAATGAGTTTCCTTCTGTTGCGGTTTATCCGGATACATTGGTTTGGAAAGTAGACTTTTCTTATTCTCAGAACGACCCGATGGTTAAAACCTATTTTAACCACCCGTCGTATGACAATTATCCTGTTGTAGGTGTAACCTGGGAGCAGGCTAATGCTTTTTGTGTATGGAGAACCCGGTTCTATCAGTCGGTTGCTGCTTCGAGAAGAATGCCTTTGAATGCAAGACCAGAATACAGGCTGCCAACGGATGCTGAGTTTGAATATGCAGCAAGAGGTGGAAATGTGAAAACAAAATACCCTTGGGGAGGTCCTTATGTACGTAATGCCAAAGGCTGTATGCAGGCTAATTTTAAAGTTGGGCGTGGAAATTACTCTGATGATGGTGGTTTGTATACGGTTAATGTTAAATCGTATTTTCCGAATGATTATGGCTTGTACAATATGGCAGGTAATGTGGCTGAATGGACGGTAACGGCTTACAATCAGTCTGCCGCTCCAATGCTTTCAGACTTTAACCCGAACTTTACTTATGTGGCTAAACCTTCGGACAGCAAATACCTGAAACGTAAAGTTGTTCGCGGCGGTTCATGGAAAGATATTGGTTTCTTTTTGCAGAATTCCGTAGCTACTTATGAGTACCAGGACCAGGCAAGGTCGTACATTGGTTTCAGATGTGTGGTTTCTTACCCGGGGTCTGATATCAAC
>NZ_QAIL01000369.1 GCF_003061025.1 Pedobacter sp. HMWF019
ATTGCAAATATCTATTAAAACAAAATGACTTTGATATCTTTCACCCCACTTACTTTAATCCTTATTTCTTAAAAGAATTAAAGAAACCATTTGTACTTACAATACATGATATGACCTATGAGGCACTTCCGGAATACTTTCCCGCTTCAGACCCTCTCCCCCATTATAAAAGGCTATTGATAGAACGGGCCGATAAGATTATTGCGATCTCGGAAACAACAAAAACAGATATCATTAAATACCTAAACACAGACCCAGGTAAAATAGAGGTCATTCATCACGGGATTGACAATGCCGCATCCACATATCAAACCATCGCCCACTTACCTGAAACCTATGTTTTGTTTGTCGGTGCAAGGTGGGGATACAAGAACTTTTACCTGCTTGCCCGGGCATTCAAAGAACTATCTTTAAAATATCCAGATCTGAAGCTCGTTCTTGCAGGTGGAGGACAACTTAGTTTCGGAGACTCAGAAATACTGGTTCGTCTTGCAATAGTCGATAAAGTCATCCAAATATCTGTTACTGATGAAGAACTCAACACCTTATATAAAAAAGCGATTTGCTTCATTTATCCTTCCCTATATGAAGGTTTTGGATTACCAATTCTTGAAGCTTTTAAACAAGGCTGCCCAGTCTTACTCAGTAACAGCAGTTGTTTTAAAGAGATTGCAGGCAATGCAGCAAAATATTTTGACTGCAACAGCCTTCAGTCCCTTATTCATGAAACGGAACTTCTCATTACAAATCCAGAATTACGTAGTAAAATGGCGGTAGAAGGTTACGGAAAATTAACAGAATACTCGATGGAAAAATGCCTGAACAAAACGATTAATCTTTATAAAGCTATGGTATAGCTAAATCCCCGCCTTGATATAATTCCAAATTTTCACAACCTTTAATTATGACCCCATACAAAGTTAAATCCCCAGTTTTATTTTTGATTTTTAATCGTCCGGATACAACATTAAGGGTATTTGAACAAATCAGATTAGCCCAGCCATCTGTACTTTATGTCGCTGCTGATGGCCCAAGACCTGAAAAAGAAGGGGATGCTCAGCTGTGTAAACAAGCAATTGAAGTACTCAACGGAGTTGATTGGAATTGCACCGTTAAAACCTTATACAGAAAAGAAAATCTGGGTTGTAAAGAGGCTGTTTCCAGTGCCATAGATTGGTTTTTTGAACATGTTGAAGAAGGGATCATACTCGAAGATGATTGCCTCCCATCCAACAGCTTCTTCTATTTTTGCGATACCCTACTTGAAAAATACCGCCATGATACCCGCATAAGACATATCACTGGTTCCAATCTCCAACATGGACAGACATGGGGTGATGCAAGCTATTATTTCTCCAATTTAACCCATGTCTGGGGCTGGGCAAGCTGGAGAAGAGTTTGGAAAGAATATGATAAAGACTTGAAACGCTTTGATGAACAGGACGTAAAATATAAACTTAAAAACGTCTTCAATGACGATTTCGCAATTGAAACCTGGTCACGCATATTTTCGGAAGTAAAAGCAGGAAAAATAAACACCTGGGATTACCAGCTTACGTTCCTCAATTTCTTTAGTCACGGACTCTCAATAAACCCGAACAAGAACCTAATTAGCAATATTGGTTTCAGGCCTGATGCCACACATACACCAGATCCAGATAACCTCAATTCCAATATAGAAAGACAAGAAATCTACACCATTACTCACCCAGAATATTTTCTACCCGAAAAAGCAGCGGATCATTTCACCCTCGCCCAGGATTTCAATCTGGAGGAAAGATGGAGAAGGCACAACTTGCTCAGAAGACAATTTAAAAGATGGCTCAAATTAAAAATTAAAAGCTTATAACAGATAACAATCATGCCATTAGTATCAATTATTATTCCCAACTATAACCATTCCGAATTCCTTGTACAACGAATAGAAAGTGTTCTTGCCCAAACGTTTCAAGATTTTGAAGTAATCATCATGGATGATTGTTCAACTGACAATAGCAGAAGTATTATAGAACAGTACCGGTCACACTCAAAAGTTACCCAAGTTATATTTAATGAAATAAACAGCGGAAGTACATTCAAGCAATGGAGTAAGGGTCTTAGCTCGGCTAGAGGAAAATATATCTGGTTTGCAGAAAGCGACGACTGGTGTGAACCTAACTTCCTGGCTTATTTACTCGAAGGCTTTGAAAAGGATTCAGAGTGCGCCATAAGTTATTGTCAATCGTACATTATTGAAGGGACCAATGTTATAAGAAGCACTTCTCATCATGGTTTTCTTTCCGAAATTCAGGGAGGAAAATCCTTCCTGGAAAATAGAATGTTTGTGAACAACCCTATATTTAATGCGAGTATGGTTCTTTGGAAAAAAGAATTATTTCAACATGTTTCGACCGAATTTACAGACTACAGGCTTTGCGGAGACTGGTTTTTCTGGATGGAGCTTTGTCAGTTTGGTAACATACACATTAGTGGTAGGGTACTCAATTATTTTAGAAACCACGATAAAGATGTGAGCGGAAAAGCGATGAAAAGCGGTCTCAATTTTGTTGAAACATTAAAAGTGATTAATTCCTTTTATCTCCGCCAAATCATTTCTAAAAAGGTCTATGATAGAGCGTTTAAAATACAGTTTCGAGCATTTTATCCCCTGAAAAATCAATTCTCTCCAGCAGTAACAAAAGAAATAACTCATTTATTTCAGAATCCTTTAAGTTCCAAAGCTCTTTATTATAAGATATATCTTAGTGCCATCTGGAAATATAAAAAGCTATAGCGGTCTCCAGAAATCTTGAGGCCCCTTATTCTACAAATAAAACCAACTGACTATCTTTCTTCTCTCGATTAGTTACTCCTAATGATTGTACAAATGATAAATTTTATCTAATGTAGATGTTTTGCAACAAAAAAGATAGAAAAACGGTCTGCATATTTTTGTAAAATTGCGTGTTATGACAGATATCAGCAAGGGAAAAAACTACGATTTCATAGATACAATGCGTTTTATCGCTATGATCAGTATTGTAATGGAACATTCATCCCCCTTTTTGGGAATGCAAATGACCACTTTACACGACCAAATTATTCAGACTGCAGCATTACAATTTATAAAGTTCGGCACTATTGTATTTTTTATCCTTGCTGGCTTCTTAATCGGAGATAAGTTTAATCAATACACAACCAAGCAATACCTGAGCCGCAGGATTCATTCTATTTTCAGACCATGGCTGTTTTGGGTTACTGTCTTTATAGGCTTGTTTTATATTAACCAAGCTGTCATACACTTTAAAGGTGGAGGGGCTCCCGGCTTTGAACACCCTATTAACTATCTTGTTGACAGAATACATTTTATCGTTGTATACACGAGCTTTTGGTTTATTATAAACTTCATCTTCTGTATTGCGGTATTGTTATTTTTCAGGAAGTACATGTACAATATGATTTTTGGAGCTATTCTTGGTCTATGTTCACTCTTCTATTCGGTTAACCTTTACTTTGAATGGGCACCAACAGGACATACAACTGCATTGATGGGATTTATTTTTTATCTGTGGCTTGGTGTAATTCTACATAAATACTTCGATGCTTTCCAAAAGTGGATAACTCAAAGATCTTTCTTCCTTCTGTCAAGTCTGGTCGTCATCACATACATTCTTTCTTGCATAGAATCCTTGCACCTGTTGCAACTTGGTTCCGGCGATTTTTTAAATACCCTACGTATATCCAATATTATATTTTCTTTTGCCTGTTTCTTGTTCCTCTACCGCTTTTGTAATTTTAAAGCTATAGAAATGCTGAACCCAAGGTCTATGACTTTCGGTATCCATTTGCTTCATCACATACTCATCATCATTTTCTTACCAATGGTCCTAATGCCCTTGGAAATTGTATATGCCAAACAAACTGCATGGAACCTATTTTTTCTCCAGTTTCTGATCTTTTTACTCATTTACAGCAGTACCTATGTAATTGTACACTTGCTTCGGAAAATGGAAAAGTGGAAATGGACAGTAGGACAATAATTAGTGGGTTCTGATTATTAACTGTATTTTTGTTTGTTCTTTGTATAAGACTATGTTTTATACAAAGAATACCATTAAAAACAGATTTGTAAAAAATTGAATAACCTTAGTCATAAAATAAATGTACTGGTCATAGGTGATATGATGATTGATCATTATATCTACGGCAATTGTAACAGGATCTCACCAGAGGCGCCTGTGCAAGTTGTCGAAGTACAAAAAGAAGAATACACCCTGGGAGGTGCCGGAAATGTTCTGAAGAACTTAATTGCTTTCGACTGTAAAGTCTCTGTGATCTCTATAACCGGAACAGACGAGTATGGGCAAATGGTTCTGGAACAACTGAGCAGTTGCGGTGTTTCTACTGATGGAATATTACAAGATTCTAGTCGCTGCACTACGGTTAAATCGAGGGTTTTAGCTTCCAACCACCACCTGATTAGGCTAGATAGAGAAAACCTGTCAAACATTACCGCTGATCTGGAGAAAGAGCTTCTAAAATTCCTTCAAGATGAAATAGACCAATTTGATATTGTTCTCGTTTCTGACTACAATAAAGGCTTGTTAACCCCCGCTTTTTTAAAAGAAATCTTCCGCATTTGCAGGGAAAAAGGGATAAAAACCCTCGTAGATCCTAAAGGAACAGATTTCAGCAAATACAAAGGTGTCAATGTGATCAAACCGAATAAAAAAGAAGCCGCACTAGCCACAGGAATTGCTATCAAAGACCGGGAAAGCCTTCAGGAGGCGTGTGCCGTTTTAAAAGAATTAACAGGCTGCGACCAGGTCATTATTACGCTTTCAGAAGAAGGGATTGCCTATTATACGGAAAAAAAACTCAATTTAATCCCAACTAAAGCACTTGGGGTGATCGATGTAACTGGCGCGGGAGATACCGTACTTGCTGCATTAGGAGTATCCCTCGCCTCAAATAAATCCTTACAAGAAGCCTGTGAATTTGCTAACCATGCCGCTGCTATTGTTGTGAGTAAAGTAGGGAGTGCCGTGGCCAGCTTTGAAGAGATAGACCAAAGATTTCCGAAAGTCTAATTTAGAATCCAACGTATGAAAGACCATATCAAAGACCTTTTTGCCGAACATATAGAAGTAGCCAATCAGTCGGCTGCAGCAAACAGCGCCGGTATTGCCCGGGCCTGTAGCATCATCACAGACTGCCTGGCACAAGGCAATAAGGTTCTGCTTTTTGGCAATGGGGGGAGCGCTTCAGATGCACAGCATATTGCGGCAGAATTTACAGGCCGGTTTGTTAAAGAGCGCAGGTCACTACCTGCCATTGCCCTGACTACAGATACCTCTGCACTAACTGCCATTGGTAACGATTATGGTTTTGAACGCATTTTCGAAAGACAAGTAGAAGGGCTCTCCAACCCTGGGGACGTACTCATTGGGATCTCCACCAGTGGAAACAGTGCCAATGTGATCAAAGCATTGGAAAGAGGAAACCAATCTGGTTGCAAAACTATTGGCCTGACCGGACGCGACGGAGGAAAAATGAACGACTGCTGCGACCTCAACATTGTTGTTCCTTCTGACGTAACGGCAAGGATCCAGGAAATGCACATCCTGATCGGCCATATTATATGTACCGCAGTTGACGCTGCTTATTAAGTCGATATGATCAACAACCTTCAACAACTCACTGAAGAAAAAATCTTCACCCGGCAAAACATCCGGCAGCAAATCGAAAAGTGGAAAGCCGAAGGGCAGAAAATTGTATTTACAAACGGAGTTTTTGATCTTTTACACATTGGCCATATCAGCTATCTTCTAAAGACCGCATCCTTTGGAAATAAGCTGATCATCGGACTGAACGCGGATAGCTCCGTAAAACGCCTTAAAGGCGACAAACGCCCCATCAATACGGAAAGCAGTAGGGCGATTCTTCTAGCCGCCATGTTCTTTACAGATGCCATCATTATTTTTGACGAAGACACTCCTTTAAACCTGATCAAAGACGTTCTTCCGGATGTACTCGTCAAAGGTGCAGATTATAAGATCGGAGACATTGTGGGAGGCAAAGAAGTCCAGGAAAATGGCGGGGAAGTTAGGGTAGTTGATTTTGTGAGTGGCTACTCTTCTACAAACCTTATACAAAAAATATCAGGCAAATAAAGTTAACCTATAACCTCATTTCAATATACAACAAGGGCCATTTCTTTTCGAAATGGCCCTTGTTGTATATTGCGACGCAATTCCTAATTAGAAGGGTATACATAAAATTTAATTCCATAATTAGTCCAGCCTGGATATCCATTAGTCGCATTCACATTCGTTGTAAAAACATGATCAGTAACTGCGGGATTATAAAACTCATAAACTGGAACTGTCCCAGCAACTTGACTAGGGAACACATAAAACTTTATTCCGTAATACTGCCATCCAGCTAAAGGATAGGGAACTGTTACATTTCTATCTGTGCTTATCCAATGATCTGTTTGATTCGAACTATAAAATTCATAAACTGGAACGGTACCTGGATATTGCTGAGCGTGAGCATAAAAGTTTACATTTAAATATTGCCATTGAGCTGATGGATAGGGAACTGTTACATTTCTATCTGTACTTAACCAATGATCCGATTGAATACCGCTATAAAATTCGTAAACAGCTACTTCACCTAATTCCTTCAATTGACTGTCATGTATATGCTTTTCAACTGCCGCCTTAACCAATCCTTTTTTAACAGGATCAGATATGAAATCATAAAGAAAGACAGCCCTCCCCACATCTACTAATGCAGCATTTTTCTCATTAATACTTTGTTGCCAACTTGCTAAATTTAAATTTTCGGTTGTATTCCCATCTTTATCAAATGATATACTTTTGCCAGAATTTGTTCCTCCATAGAACTTACCTGTATATTCTTTACTTCTGGTTTCACCAGCAACTTTAGTCATTTCTTCAACGGTTTTATCCTTCGTAATATTAACACCAAGTAACTTCACGATATTAAGCCCAAATCCAGTTTGCACATATGATGTTTTTTTCTCAGTATCGCTTTCATTAATTACAATACCACTATAATTAAACCTTAAACGTCCACCTATACTAATATCTAACATCACATGAGTACCATATCTCTTTACTAAATCTTCAGCAGTATAGTTGGCAACATTGCTTACAAATTCTGGACTTAAATATTGCTTCAATAACTCCAGACTAACATCCCCCGTAAACCTTAGTCTTTTCACCTTTTGCCATGCCTCATAAGTTGCATATGAATATTTACTGGAATAAGCGGTTATACTTTGATCAGAACTATTTTTAGTAAAACTACCAGTAAAATTAATATCGTTACCTTTTGTAGTACCATCTGTATTTTTTGAACCGGCAATCGTCACATTGCCTTTACTGTCAAATGATCTTTTATTGTTAATATCTCTAATATAGTCCCAAGCGGAAGCTCCGCCATAATATTCATCAGAACCTTCTGACGTTCTTGTTACATTAATTTTAGCATCAATTCGATCAAGAAAGTCTTGCTCAAATTTTCTCATATCGAAAATAGAAACATCGGAGACACTAGACGGAGCAAGTAGATCCTTCGTAACATCCAATCCAAAGCCTAATAGATCCCATTTCTCATCACCTCCTGAAAGTTTACTATTACCTTTCGACAATACTTCTGAATCAGATTTAAGCGCATCACTTTTCTTACAGCCACAGACAATGACCATAGAAGCCCATAGAATACAGGCAATTTTTGTTTGTTTTTTCATAAAAGCATTATTTAATAAAAGCGTTTTTTATAAGAGAATCCAAAGGTAGTATTATTATAATTTTAAAGAATAGTTTTTTCGTAAAAGGCTTCACTCCTTATTTTTCGACACATTATATCAATCAAGGACCTAGTTAACAAAGCAATTCTGGAAAATGGAGGAGAGATAATGATGGCTGATTTTATAAAGGGCTTTCCTCTACCAACCTCATTCAAAAAATAAATGTTAAATAATAAAGGGGGAATT
>NZ_QAIL01000370.1 GCF_003061025.1 Pedobacter sp. HMWF019
TTTTTTATCTTCGTTTTGTCCATCACAGAGTAGTGAGGCCTTTTCGCTTTGGTTACAAATGCATCTGAATTTACAGGTGTTACTTCGATTTCGACCTCCGCCAGCTCGAAAATAGCTTTCGCAAAATCGTACCAGGAAGCTACACCCTCGTTACTGTAATGATAAATCCCATACTGGGTATTAGAAGTATGTATAATATGAAGAATAACCCTGGCCAGATCCATGGCGTAGGTAGGTGTACCTACCTGGTCTGAAATTACCTGCAAATGTTCTTTCACTTGTGCTAGTTTTAGCATGGTTTTGCAAAAGTTATTCGCTTTTTCTGAATATAACCAGCTGGTCCGAAGAATAAAATAACGGTCTAAAGCTTCGGTTAAGGCCCGCTCGCCTTTGAGCTTGGAAAGACCATAAATATTAATTGGCCCTGCTTGTGCCTCCTCGGTTAATGGAATGCCCACTCTACCATCAAATACAAAATCTGTAGAGATATGGATTAAAGTCGTTTGATGCTGGGCACAAGTTTCTGCAATACGTTTTACGGCATGCTCATTGATCTCATAAGCCAGTGCCTGGTCGTCCTCTGCCTGGTCTACAGCCGTATAAGCTGCACAATTGATGCAGTAGACGGGCTTGTATTGTTCAAAAACCTGTTGCGTATGTTGCAAATTGGTAATGTCCAGATCCTGCTCTGTTAAGAACATGAAGTTGAAGGTCTGTGCAGAGGATTGAACAACTTCCTGAAGACATTGTCCCAGTTGCCCTCCGCTTCCGATGATTAGAATATTTTCCATTAATTTTTGTTCACCAAGTGTATTTGGATACCAACCGATACCGGATTAATTAAATACTCACCTTTATGAAATTTACTGAGAGAGCGCGTATTTGATGCATCCTGAGTGATTGTTTCCTGTCGCTCATAGGAATAAAAGAATTCCAGATTGCTTTCGGCAAAGATAGAAATCTCTTTGATAGGATTAAATTTTATTCCTAAAACTGGTGAAATTGTAAAACCCTCCTTGCTCGCGTTAACATTATTTCCAGGAACAGAACCACTAACCGATTCATACTGAGCTAATTTATCCGGATTAACCGTCATTGAAGTTCCTGTAAATTTATTTGACCTATAGCCTAAATCTAAGGCGAAATAAGGCTGAATAGCCGTATAACTGAAGTTTTTTTCAAAACCGAGTTTAAAAGCATAATCTTTCATCTGTCCTTTAACCAGCTCACAATTTTCACAATTGTTAAAGAACTGGTCATCTTTTTTCAGGTAACTTCCGTTGATCCGGTAGCTAAACAGGTTATCGTTAAACTTAAGCAATACACTGTTAAAATAAGATTTCAGGTAATTATCTGAGTTGGACTGGTTCAGGATCTTGGGCATTTGCATATAATTAAACCCCCTTATTCCTATACTATAGGCATAATCCGCATTCTGCTGGGAAAACACCGGGAGTGAAAATGTCAAAATACAAGCAGCGAGTAGTATTTTCTTCATAAATGCAATGGGCTCTTTATCACCATAAAAGTATGGATTTAAATGCAAAATCTCCCTTAAATAACCTCAAATTCCGTTTTACCTGCCGGAACATAAAAACAAAGATCCAACATCACTTCTTCTCCGGTTTCCGGATTGAATAAAGTGAGCACCGGCTCTCCGTTTAATTTCTTATATGCTGCCAGCTTTCCGTAACCCGAGATGTGGATCAATGCAGTCACATCGAATGGCATAACCATAAAGCCATTCTCCGCATCTTCAATGATAGAGTTGATCCTTGCTGCCGAATCTTCTTCCTTTAAATACATGGAAGTAGCCATCGTTTTCTCGCGGTTGGCTAAAGCCGCCCTGAGCTGGTCATAGTCCTTATTTCTGATATAAGAGGCGATTCGGGCGTAAGCACGTTTTAATTTATCACTCAGCTCATCTACATCAGTTAAAGGCGTACCATTTTGCCAGGTATTCAATACATAAGGAACCTCAGCCTGAAAAGTCTGCTCATGCTCCAGGAATTTTTGCTTTTTACTTTCATCTACCTTTGGAAAGGTATAACCCTCCATAGTCTGTTTAAGCTCGAATCCGAAACGTACTTCAAATACTTTAAAGACATATTTAAATTCTGCCTGGGTATGTAAAAACTCCTGTCCTTCAAGAGGTAAAAGCTTAACATGAAGTTTTTGTTCCCCGCTTTTCGAAATACCTGAATTTAACGGCAATAAAGTACTGGCCTGCCCCCCGATACTCAGCGAAATCAAATTTATACCATTGAGCGTAACTTCAAATTTGCAGGCTAAGGCAGTAAATTCTATTTGATAATATGGTTCAATCATCTTTATACCTATTTTATGGTGTTATCTCCTTTAAGATAATAGCCTTCTCCTTGAGCCTTCATGTCTTTTAAGAAATCTGCGTAGGTATATTTACCGGTCTTTTTACTTTTTTCGAATAAATAATCCTTGTAATACTGAAATCCACTGGTCAGGCGATGGTCAACAAGATCTTTTGCGGACCTGTCAATTGCAAAAAAACGTGCCGAGGCCGTTTTCGGGTCATTATTGAGAGAAAACTGACCAGATTCCAACAGGTAAATAGTTTTCTTATCTGCACTTTCCCAAATCCTAAAGCGGTTGTCCTGTCCTCTGTCAAAAACGGCTTTGCCTAATTTAGACTCTATTGCTGTAATTAATTTTTTGGTCTCCGGTGTGGTATAGGTTTCAACCTTATAGGCTTGTATCTTTCCTGTTTTATCATTCGAATAAAAATAAACCAGATTTGTGCCCGCAATATCATCATTTGCGTTTCCGGTGTGTCCGCTTAGGCTTGCCTTATTAAAATGAAGAACATCAGGACTCACAGACTTGAACAGTCTATAATCCAGTTCCAGGATCTGCTTATCTTCCAGCTTGTATTTGGTAAGTGAAGCTTTATCCACTGGAAATTTAACATCTGCTAAATCAAAACTTTGAGCATTGCATGATTGTAAGATCATAAAACTTAGGGCTATTAAAATAAATGGCTTCTTCATAGTGTTATAATTATTCTTTTTACTGTTTTTAATCATTGTTAATCGTTGCTTCTTGAGATAATCGTCATATTCGGAGATATGCCAGTAAGCTGTTCCAGGCTTTTCATGATATTGAACTCTTCCCAGAAAGTCCTGTTTTCCTGGTAGTTTATTGGTCGCCAATCCGCAGAGATCTTTCGGTAACTGATCCCCACATCAACCAGCAACACCACTTTTCCAATACAAGGATCCATTACCAGACCGGGTCTGTAGAATAAACCTTTATTGGTATCATAACTAAAATTATGGGTAGCGGTGATCCCAATGGTCGCCGAAGCGCTCAACGAAGCGGTTGCATGTACATCAGTCTTATTATTCGCTGCTTCAATAAGGACAAGTTTGGCTTTTAAAGTCACACCCGCCTGCAGGGTTGCGGTAATCTGAGATTTGAGCTCCCCATCAACCTGCAACCTGTCGGAAGCGGTATTGATGATGATATCTTTCACGCCTCCGGCAATCGTTCCTGTTAAAACCAAATCTATATACATATCAAATGAGATCTCGGCTTTCTCACTTTTATAGCCTTTAGAGGCCCAGTCTTTCACCATGATAAAGACATCTGCAGCCACTGTATTACCAGTTGCGGCCATTGAAGCACCTTTAAGCACCAGGTTCAATAGATCCACCGTGAGTTCCAGGCCAATTAAGGGTTCAGAATGAAAATAGATCTTGTATTCTGTACCGATCTCCGATGTAGCGACATTTTTCTTACTTCCTCTCGCAAGCTTCCATTCCAGCCCAACAACAAATTTAGGTGCAAGCACTTTTACAATCAGCGAAGTACTGGTTCCAAACCCCGTCTTTCTAGGTGCGCCGCCCGTGTTGGAAATAATCCCCCGGCTGATTTCCTTAACCGAAGAAATTAAACTGTAAAGCGTTTTTATTTCCTTTTTGAATTTCAGCGTGTACTCTTCTTTTCCTCTATAAACATCCCCTTGCTTGTTCCAGCTAGAGCTTAATTTTACTCCGAAATCTATTGCTGTAGTTTTGTTATAATCTGCATCACCTAATTTCTTGGCGGCAGCTCTAAGTTCATCTATCCTGGCCGGAGACATCTGTGCAGGTCCCTGCCAGGTCAGTTCAAGCGGATTGCTTAAGTTCAGGAAGAATTTAAAATCCCATTTGATATCGGAATAGGCCTTGACAATCAGACTGGGTTTTTGCTTGTCAGAAAAATAACGACAGGAATTGATGTAAAAAAAGAAGGAGTTTGGAGACCGCAAATGCGGGAACAAATAATCAAAGCCAGAGATCGTATTGTCCATAGGAGAATAGACATAAGGCTTTATCGTGTCTCCTTCCAATGTTAAAACATCTTTCTTATTACTTGGTGTAGTGACACTATAGGGAACCTGTTCGATATGCTGGTCTGAAATAAAATTACATAGGCCCTTGGTGTGGAAATCCGTTATTTTAATTGGAAGTTGTTTCTGATAGGTCTTCCCAGGCTGAATGGTTTCAAAAACGAGACTTTGCGCGTCGTGGGCGAAAATCCTCAGTTTTATCGTCGTCCTCCTATTCACATAACTTTCTTCCTTGCTCAGGTTCGGGTTGTTATTTGCCAGCATCGTTTTTCCATATCCCTTGGAAATAATGCGTGAAATGTTCACATTTTGCGAAACCAGATAGTCTACCGTGGCTTTTGCCCTTTTTTCAGACAACTCCATATTAAAACTATCGGAGCCAAATCTATCGGTATGAGATCCAAGCTCCACAGGGATATAAGGCATCTCCATCAGTATTTTGGCCATTTTATTTAAAATGGCCTTTGCTTCTGGTTTAAGATTATGCTTATTAAAATCATAAAACACCTTTTCATCAATATAAAAGGGTTTATTGGTCTTTCCTCCCTTTTTGATTTTACCCTCGTCAAATATAATGACCCGGTCTGCCCCATCAGTAATTTCAATCTTTGTGAACCGGCATAAATCTTCCCGCCCTGGTTGCGGAACTTTTTCTCCCACTTTGGCCACAGTAATGTTTGTTGGCGGGGATACCGTTTTGCTCACCACTTTATTTTCCATACGCAGGAATCTGGCATGTAAATCGTCTCCACGGTTATCCTTCACATACTGACCAGAAACCATATCCTTAACCTTAATAAAGAGCTCGGCTTTTTCTGGCCCGTCTTTCAACACAGCATACCAGGAATAGGTATTGGTGATGGAGAGATTAACCACTCCGTTTACACACTCTGCATTGATGTTCCTTACTGGCAAATTTTTACCTACTCTGCGCTGGTAAATTTCGATGAACAAGTTATTCCCGTTAAGGCCTTCGGTAGTGATTTTCAAATAGACCTGATCTCCGTACCTCAATGCGGTTTGGCCAAGCCTGGGTCCATCTTGTGCCGCACTCCAAATCGCTTCTTTAATCAGCGGATCACATTTTCCTTGTATCAACAGACCTGTACGTGCAGTCTTGTCAATTTTATTGGATAAACTGGCATCAAGGTAAAACCAGGGCTTACTTCCACATTTATCCCTGGGAATCATGATCTTATTGAGAATAGCCCCACGGTGTTCCAGTAATATCTCTGTCCGGTTAACATCCTCAAGAAGCCAAACCAAATTACTCTTATCCGAATCTTTTGTATCCGGCAGCCATTCTGCTACTGCAAAAGAGCAATTCTCATCTGCTTTTAAAACCACCAGATTCCCTTTGCTTGAGGCGGTATAATAGTGTCCGGCCACCTGCTGTATTCTTTTTATCCCTTTAGCCATACTAATTATTCGAAAATTATGCCTTTAACGTCAACAGGTTCATCAATAATTTGTTTCACACCGACTGCTGGATTTAGCGCCTGGTTAACTTTTGGCTCTGTGTTTTTAAAACTTTGACCATTTGGCTCTGCGGTTTGACCATGATCTATTATTTTTATACAGCCGGCGCCTCCAACGGGACAGGTTGCCTTGCTGCTTTCTGTTAGAATTTTACCTCCATTGGTTAAAGTGGTATGCTCATAAAAATCTTTCCACTCGGTAACCACCGCTGTGCAGGGTTTGTTGTTCTGTTTCGCACAAGAGCCAAACATATTCTTTTCAAAGGTTGACCCAATATCTTTGGTACTGGCAATATATTTTTTTGTCCCCTCCTTATCATTGGCAAATTCTCTTTTGTGCGTAAGCACTTTTAATTTATCTGGAGCAGAACCAAAATTACATAAGCATGTTGCTCCTTGTACTACAATATGTTTTTCTGCCATAGCCTTATCTATTTACCTAACAAAAAATTAAAAATATCAGTGATTTTACGTTCCTTCTTTTCATATTTCCCATCAAGAATGATCATAACTGGTTCTTTTGTTTCTTCTATTAATGGGGCCTTCTCTTCTTCTGAAGACTTAACCCGCTCAAATACCTTGACTTGTGTCTTCTGAATGGGTTCCAGATCTAATTCCCAATCTGCAACAAGGGAAACAATGGCCTTGGTTTCTGCATCGAAACGGTACAAAGCGTGATATTTTCCTGTGGCAGAAGGCTCATCGGGATAAGAAAATTTAGACAAGGCATAGCTTTGTTCCTCTTTTAAATCCCGGGCACTGCGTTCGTCTGTAAGGGTACCGCGATGAACAAGCTGGACCATATGGGCTTCATTCAATACGGGGTCAATGATTTGCACAACATTAAACTGTACCGGGTCTGCCATCCCAACTATAGGAAAATAACAGGTTTGTTCTGTTTCGAAGTGCTCTCCATAGGATTGATACAATGAGGAGAAAAAGGAGGAGATGAACAGTTCCCTATAAAAAATCATGTTGACCTGCTCCACTGAAGCAATCGCTTTATCCATTAAGATCAGGTAACGCTCTGTCGTTTCCCCTTTAAAGTATTCCTGTATCACCGGCCTCTGAACTTTCCATCTTGAAATGATTTCAGGGTGATTATAAACCCCCAGGTATTTGCCTGAAAAATCAACTTCAACAAGTAAAGGATAAAAAACCTTTCCACATTCATAGGCCAGCTGATCTGCAAGCAGATCTGGCTCTATGTCATTAACGTATACCACATCCCGCTCTAGTCTGAATATCCTGGACCGGTCTATAATGGTTTTAACATAGGTCACATCCAGGTTAAATTTCACAGTATCCTCCTTACTTCCAGATGTGTAAGTATACAATACGCCATAACTGCGTTTAAAATGTGGTGGTTTTAACTGCAGTTTCAATGCATTATGATCTGTAAATTCTACCTGTTCCATAGCTATTTATAAAAACTCTGCACCTTAATCTGTTGAAATGGAACCTCTTTGTCTTTGACTTTCAAATGAACAGTTGCATCCTTTTTTGTTTTATCCAATACAACGACCAAACTGGCTTCCTCACCTTGCGGGATCTTAGAGAATACCGTGAAAGCCTCCTGTTCATCAAATTTAATTTCCGTACGCAACTCTCTGTTCCGGTCATCCAGCCAATAGACACTGAGCTCCTCTATTACGGCATTTGGTTTAACGCTCAAGTGTTGAAGTCCCTCTCCAAACACAAAATCTCTTTCCTTATTAAAATAATCCAGGTCTATCCTTAACACTTTAGCGTTTGTCTGGATTTCGGGTTTCCAGTTGTACCGTTTCCGTAAACTCTCCCAGTAACCAAACGGGATTTTACCTGCGGCTATTTGTTCCTTTACCGAATCTGGAAGCTTTTTAACAATCACATCGATATAGGCTCCGATACCATCCTCCATGGAGGGGTAAATCTTTTTCCAATCCAGGCTTTCTATAGGTTTAGCTTTGAAAAAACCCACTTCTACTTGTTTACTTCTGGATCCGGCGAGCCAGACAACCAAATCGCCTCCTGGCGCCATCCCAACTTTAACACTGTGGTAATTCCCTTTTCCTCCTTCTTCAGAATCATCAGGATAGCCTGCAGCAAATAATGAATCTATCTTTTTGGTATCCAGTTCAAATTTCCCACCATAGTTTTTCTTTTCCGCAAAGGAAAGCCAACTGATTTCCAGTGTGTGCGGAACTTCTTTCATCTGCTCCCCGGCAATATTGACCGATCCGCTTTCGCCCCATCCGTAATTGATTGCCCGGCCATCAGGAATATAAATACTCCCCTTTTCTCCATAGAGAAGAGAGCCCTTATAAATCTGTGCGGGGTAATTTGCTGGGGCGCATTCTGTTGGTATCCAATCGTATTTTTTCATTTTTTCCTGGCAAGAACTTAAAGTGAAGGAACTGACTATAATAAGTAACGTAAATAATTGTTTCATAGGCTTAAGTTGATCTCGGGTTAAAAACCACTCTTTCTCTTTCTCCCTTATCATTGATATGAGGTTCCTTACCCACACCATCCCAGCTGGAAGAAAAGTGGAGATATCTGTTTCTAAGTTCCATCAGCATATTGTGGTCCCGCACTTGTGCATTGTATTTATCTACAGGATAGGCGCCAACATCCACCATATTTTTTAAAGACTGTAGTTGTCCGCGGCTGTTAAACACTAAAGGAGGTGCTGTTTTAAGAATGGCATAATTCTTTATCCTGGTATATACATCGGTTAAAAGCAATTTGGAATTGCTCAGTGGCGCTGTAGGAATCTTATAAACGGTACCGAGCAGGTCTTCTACAAACTGACAAGGATCGGTGCCCATTTCGAACATCAAGTGCAGAGGTATCAAGCTATACTTATTGCTCAGTACCCTGTTACCTGTCAGTTTATAGGAATTTTGGATCTTCATCTGACTACCCGTATACCAACCCTGCTCAATAAGACGGTCCCTTTCTGCAGCCACCAGTTTATCCCGGTTGATCAGGGATAACATTTCTTCAGCGAGAGAAACCTCTTCATTGACATTATCCCTGTAACTGCCCCCAATATCTGAATGCACGCCCGGAAGGGAGAGTTCAGTACCTGTGGTTACAGAAGTCAGTTCAAATTTATCCCGGGTTTCATCTGCAGCAGTAAGGTGAACAATCTTGGATGCTCGGTTAACTGCATTTAAATCCAGTTCCACCAAGTCATTACTGTGTTTAACGCCGTAAGCGGATACGGTATCATACAATCCCGCAAAGCGGATCCGTACAAAGGCGATCTTCAGTTTGCTTTTTCCTGCCTGTTCTCCAAAATGCCCCCTGGCAGGTTTATCGTCTTCACTGGGAAGGGTGATTTCATGCACAAAATTTCTGGCCGCAGCAGCTCCCCGGCTAAAGCCAAAAACATCAACAGTTAAGGTGCCCACATCTTTCTTGGTATTGGCTTTGATGGTTCTAACGAGTTCCTCGCAACATTTTTTAACCTTACCCCGAATACCGGTAGAACCTTCCCCGGTTCCCATATCTTTTAAACTGTCGTAATCATCATTCGTCGTACCTATCCCTTCAATATAAATAGAAAAATAGAGGGTTTCCTTTTTATACATCTTTTCCAGGTGATCGACATTGGTCCTGTCATTTTCGTAACTGGTATTGTCTTGCCAGAAAGAAGGCTTGGCATGTGCGGTATAAATGGGAGAATTGCTTTCTCTTCGATCTATGTTGGTGCGGTTGTTTCCTGTTCCATCAAAAAATAAACCGGCAACAATATTCACCACATCTTCTTTAGTGGCCATTTTCTCCGGTTCTCCATAGACAATGCCGTCATTAGAATTCTCTAGAATCTTCTTTGCAGCGTTGGTCTGGATATTATTGGCGTAGGCCGTATAATCCTTGGTCGCGCTTTCTTTTAGGGTTCCGCTGGAAATCTTTATGATATTGCCTTTGTTGATCATGGGTTGAGCCTTTAAAACAGATTACTTTTCTCTCCGCTATTGTTATGAATAGTTTTTGCAGCATGCTTGATTACACTACCTTCTGCACTGTTATAGGTGAGTTCCCCTGTCGCCGTTTTTGTGATATTGGTGGCCTCGCTTTGATAGGCATTACCAGCGATCTCCGTAATGTTTGCCGCATTCAGTGTATAATCTGCACCAATATTGACCTGGTTGTTGACGCTCACCTGGGTATTCATATTATTTCCAACCATTGTGCTGATGTCCTTTCCAACCTGAATATCCAGATTTTCAGCTACATTGAGCTGCATATTCTTGGCATTCAAGGTCATATTCTCGTTAGCTGTGATGGTAATGTTATTGCCTGTGGTATCAATATGGATCAGGTTTTTATTGATGTCTGTAATGGTGATCCCATGTCCTGATGGCCCATCATTAAATTCAATGAGATGCCCGCTTCGGGTCGCAATGCTTTTCATATGGTTGGCATCCTGTCCGCCCGCACCTGTACTGCCATGGAAAATGCTCCCCATGACGAAAGGCCGGTCAGGGTCATTATATCTAAATCCGACTACAACCTGGTCTCCAATTTCCGGAATAAAAACATAACCCCTGTTTTTTGCAAAGGGTTCACTGCTTCCCCCATCGGGCGTTAAAACCCTGATCCAATCTGTAGTTGCATTGTCTTTTTGCCACAACATTTGTACTCTGACCCTTCCGGTTTGCGACGGATCAGCGTTATCTATTACTGTTGCAATTTGAGATTCTGCCTGAGGTGTATGCACTTGCTCTACAGAAACGGCTTCTGTGTCGGCCGGAACCCCCTTAAAGGCATTGTTATATCTGCTTAGACCATCTATATAGTGAGAAATCTCTGTGATTAGAAATTTACTCAATGAATCTTTGTTAAAAGACAAACCATCCTTACGGGATACTTGTACATCGGCAATACAGCCAATATTTAAGGCTGTACTGGTACTTTCCCCGGTAATATCTGAAAGGTTGGAAGCCATTGCGGCTTTATGTTTATCGGCGAGCTTATCCAACTGGCTTTTATTTTCCACTCTGGGTTTAATCGTGGTATTGATCTCATGATCGTACACCGACGAAGACTGGGTAAGTGCATGCTGTGCATAATCATTCAAACCCTTTACTGAACCAGGTGCCTGTGCATCCAGTCTGCCATTTTCCTGCGACCTGTAGGAATAATAAGAAAAATTCATCGGCAGGATCCGAACTGCCATATTCATGAAGTTCAGGTTCTGTCCATGTACCAGGGTTACCGTCTTTGGTGAATTGGGTTTTCCAAAATGCAGGGTTTTCCCGTCATAATAAAAAAACTCTCCATATTCTGCACTTAAACGGTTGATAAAGCTGTAATTGCTTTCTTTAAATTGAGTAATATATTTAAGGTTTTCGCTGTAAGCCGGTGCGATGGAATATTCCATATCATTAGAGGCCAGAGACGAAGTCTTTTTCTTTACAATATCACCCAGTTGCATATCGCTGAAAGATTCCAAATGCGGTCCTGTTTCCAAAAGGATGGTCGGAGAGTACCCCTTAATGATCAGATTTCCCCTAAGGCCGTGGCTTTGAGATAAGTTGACCTCGCATACAAGCCCTTTAAAGTCCATGTTTCCATGATCGATACTGACAATGAAGCTTTTCCCAACCCAGGCTTTAGATTGATCGATCTTAAAAGATTGAGTCTGCTCGATCACATCCTGGTTAATGACCAGTTCAAATTCGTGGTGACGATTAAATGCCTGGGTGATCCTCAGCGAATTAAAATGCGTGATCTCCTGACCATCAATTTGTATTTCCAGATTTATTTTCTTTTCCATCGTAGGAAGCTTTGCTGTTAAAACTTAAAATTCGGCATCTTTTGGCCAGGTATTAAAGTGCAGGAACTGCCATTTATCTTGTTTACGCTGATACCAGACGGTAATATTTTCTTCTTTATTGTAGACCCATGTATATTCCCGGATCTTCACTTCGGGTGAGTACCGGTCCTTTTCAGGTATATGGTTGTAAATTTCTATTCTGAACTCAGACAAAGGGCTGGATAAATTAAAATCCTCGCTTTTAATGGGCTTTCCGAATTTAGCGGCTGCTTGTTCCGGAGATAGTTTTTTTAACGCCGCTGTATCGATCTTTTCGGTTTTTCCCATTTGATTTTCCTTATTTATTGCAGCAGCAGGTGGTTTACTTTGTCCATCAGAGGCCTGGTTCATACAGGAGATGAACAGGGTAAGACCAAGGCCCAACAGGCAATATGTAGATTTAGCGAACATGGCTGATGTCAAATTTTACGCCCGGAATCATACTATTTAAGGTCTGTTTTATAAAATCCAGGTGCCGTTGTCTCAGCTCATTTCCTGAATTCATAATACTGGGAAAATCTGCCAGATAAGCACTTCCAGAGGCATATTCATCGCCGTGTCCGGAGGGTGTATAAGCAACGTTTCCAAGCGTATGCCCAAATTCATGGGTAAGACCGTACTGATAAGACCTCACGGGGCCGTTGATATATTTAAGTGTTTTTGTTGTATCTTCTGTATCCAGGCTGATTTCCCTGGTATTCCATCGAATATAGCTTTGCTGAAAAGCTCCACGTTTAATCTTTGTTACGGTAACTTTCCAGTGTGCACTGTTGTCCAACACCCACTTTACATCAAAATAGGTTTTAACTGGTCCAACTTTATAATTTGCCGGTATTTTGGAACCCTGAGCCAATTTAAGCTCAAAACGGCTCCCCCAGACAGACCAGATCAGTCTGTCCACTTTATGGTGAAAATTTTTGGTTTCTGCATAAGTCCACTTACCTGAGCCTGGAGCTATTGCCCAACTGTATTTCCAACGTTGCAATATCTTAAGCTCATTTCTGCCAAGATCGAGCGTAATGGCAAAATAAGGGGTTTCTTTTCTGTAAATTAACATAGGTAGATGTTAGTAAGAACGGAAATTTTAGATAGGAGCCCCTAAATTAACAGGGCCCCTCCCTTTACAATTATGCTTTTGGCCAATCGTTGGTATGCTCGGCGTTACCCAGCTTTAATTTACGTGCAGAAAGCACAAAACTTAAAGTCATTGGCGTATTATCGTTTACAGCAATACCTTCGTTATACTGGATGATGTAACCATCTTCAAAAGACAATTCTTTCATCTTTGCATCTTCTTCGCCTTTTTTAAAAACGATATTACCTGACAATGGTTTGTACTGATTGTTGACCATTGATTCGATCACCGAAGTATCTTCAGTAGATTCTACTTCAATATGAATGGTTCCGCCATATACGCCAGATGATGGACGGCCTTTAGCGTCTACATCTCTGTTTAATGAAAAGCTGCACTGTAGTACATCAAATTCCTTGGACCCAAGAGTTAATCTGGTTTTGAAAGCCATGATAGTATTCTTTTAAAAATTAAATAATGTTGGTTAATTGGTTACGTACCTAAAGTTACGCTTTTGGCCAGTCATTTATATGCTCGGCATTGCCAAGTTTCAACTTTCTGGCAGAGATCTGGAATTTCAATGTCATCGGATTTTCTCCGGTGATGTTGATTCCTTCAGAATACTTAACAATGTATCCGTCTTCAAAATGAACTTCTTTCATTTTGGCATCCTCTTCTGTTTTTTTGATCAGCAGGGTACCGCTTAAAGGCTTGTACTGATTGTTAACCATCGCTTCTACAACAGAGGTATCTTCAGTGGATTCGATCTCGATATCGATCGTACCGCCATACACTCCGGAAGAGGGTCTTCCTTTTGCGTCTACATCGCGGTTGAGGGAATAAGAACAATGAAGCACATCGTACTCCTTGCCCGAAAAGTCTAATCTTGCTTTGAAAGCCATAACTTTAGTTTTTGGGTGAAATATTATTTATCTGTACTGTTAACGGCAAAAACTTTGCCAATAGTATATTATTTCTAAAGAAAGCCCTGAAGCGGAAATGAAGACTGTATTTGAAATGGCTACTGATCGTCAGCCTTATAGAAAAATGTACAACTGCTTAATTTCGCTACAACCTGCGGAGAAAAGCAGCACCAAGGATATAGAGTTAGCTTGCACCGATCTTATTTTGCCGTTACCCGGTAAACGGCGATTTTAAATACTCCCGGATAAAAATGCACTTCAAATCCTGGGCGGGCAATATTTCTAACCAGGTCCCCAGATACATTTTTTTCGTTATAGTTATGCACTTCAATACTATTTCCTTTTTTAATATAGCCATTTCCAATCATTGTGTCTATATCGAACGGCTTCACATGGATACAGCCATGTGATTCGGAGAGAATAACTCGGTTGTTAAAATAGCTATTGGCCTCATCTCCAGGTGTAGTATGAATAAAATCTCCCAAAAACCCTTCCTTTCCATCCATTTTCCAATTATGGTTATAATCAGTGTAATACTTCACAGAAATATGCCCAAAATCATTAAATACCCAACGATCCGGAACAATTAATTTTCCATAATACGTATTGTAGGACCGTTTTATCAAATCAGTTAACTGTTTTTCAAATCCCTTATATCGTCCCCATTGGTCATTAACCGAACTTAATCTCATCCACTTCCCGCCATATTTAACCATTATAATTTCATTGGTGACACGCATTTCTGTACCCCAGGCTATTCCAGACCAAAACTGGTATTTTCCATGGCTCACATGTTTTTCAATGGCACCAATCACATACCTTCCGGAGCGAGTAGAGGTTTGCATATGCCCGTCATGTCCTAAAACCTCCTTGGAGGGACCACCATGGGCATCATATTCGTTAATCTTGACGAGTTTATAAGATGGCATACCTATTCTCCCTTCGATTTAATTATTTCAATGTATACAACCTGATTTTCTTCTTCTTCAGGGAAATGCGCTGCACTTACCTGAAGAAATAATCCTGCTGTTTTATTGCCTAAGTGCTTTTTAAGGTCTATACTTACCGGTGGAGGGCTCTTATGCGCTCTGAATAAGGGAGGCTCAACCCCAAGTGGGCCAAAATGCTTCGTTAAGGATTTAAAAGTAAGCTGCTTTCCTATGGCTATCGGCAAGGAGATATAGATCCGGTCACTTTGCTTTGAATAATTGTGGTCGTGCAACTTTACATAAACAACAGTATCTGGAACAGCCATACCTTGCTGATCCAACATGATTGGAAAGTAAACAGCAAAACTGTCTGTCAGTACTTTAAGTTTCTCCTCATTAAGTCGGCCATCAGCAAAACGATTTGCTGCAGTATCAACAAAAGTAATCAGTTGATCGCTCAGCGTTTTATCTGTAGCCTGATTCCTTGATCCGACAGCAATGTTTTCTTTAGGAGTTGAAGAATGACAGGCAAAAAACTGCACAATAATAAATATTAGGAGAAAATTTAATATCTGTTTCATATTGATTCATCTATTTCCCTTCTTCAAACCGTTTTTTAAATTTATCTTTTGGCATTACATAGGTAAGATAAGTTATCAGATTATGCTTGTACTGCTCATTGGTTAGTTCCAAACTTTCTATGATTGGATTATTATTTTTATCGATAGAGCCAATCTCTATTTTTCCTCCAACTCCTTTAAAACTAAAAATCAATATAGGATTTTCTGTAGTTCCATATTTTGGATTTTTAAAATCATCCTGATTTACATATGCGTTAATGGTCTTTTTCATCAAATCCGTCATAATATTCGAATACTTTTGATA
>NZ_QAIL01000371.1 GCF_003061025.1 Pedobacter sp. HMWF019
TCGTTGGACTCTGTAACATCTTTTGGTCAGTTTTATTATTTCATACGTGTCTGAAGTACCAGTAATTGATGTTATAATTCCATTATTTTTTGTTTTTATGGAATAAGTTTGGGTTCAATTTTTTGATTCACTTATGTATCGTACGCTTTCTTATTAATGCTTATTCTCCTTTCGAAAATTGAAATTCTTGTTTTTTATACGGGTTGATATTTATTTAAGAAATATAATAGTTGAGTTATGGACAATCAACAAATACAAGACTTAATGGAAAGGTTTCAGACCGGGAAATGTACCAGCTCTGAACTTGTACTGGTACGGTATCTGGTGCATAAATTTCGGGAAGATGAACCTTCTGGTTTGTCAGAGCTTGAACTGAAGGATGTTCGTGAAGAGATACGAAACGCTATTGATCGTGAGCTTGCTTTTGTGGTACCGATACCAAAGCGGCTATTGAGACTGAATATACGCGGGGCAGTTTTAGCTGCGGCTACAGTTGCTTTTATGGTATTGTTTGTTTATTTCTTTAAAGATTCTTTGCATTATAAGCGGTTCCCGAATGATATCGGGCCAGGCTCTAACAGGGCAGTTTTGGTTTTGAGCAGTGGCGAAACTATTCGTTTGGAAGGCGCGAATATTGGTTTGCTAGCGATGCAGGCTGATACCAGGATTGTTAAAACCGGAGATGGAAAGATTGTATACACGGATCATCCGGGTGGGGCAAGTATTGCGGAGATGAACAGGATTGAGACACCTCGAGGTGGAAATTATAAAATCTCATTGCCGGATGGCACGATGATATGGCTAAACGCTGCCTCAACTTTAGCATATCCTATTTCTTTTAACGGGCGTGGAGAACGTAGGGTTAAGTTGAGCGGCGAAGCCTATTTCGAGGTTTCTAAGGATAGATCCAAACCCTTTTTAGTGGAGAGCAATGGGCAGGTGGTTCAGGTTTTGGGGACACATTTTGATGTGCGTTGTTATGCGGATGATAGTGAGGCCAGGACGGCCTTACTCGAAGGGAGTGTGAGCCTGACTACGTCGCCAGTTGGGCCGTCCTCCTTAAATATGATGGGCATGAGCGCTCTGCAGAATCATGTGTTATTGAGGCCAGGAGAGATGGCGATGAATTCGATAGGCGGGATCAAAGTAAAGCAGGTAGATCTGGCGAGTGTCGTGGCCTGGAAGGATGGGGCGTTTTCTTTTAGAAATGAGTCTATGGAAAATATAATGAAGCAAATTTCCAGGTGGTATGATGTGGAGGTTGTCTTTGAAAATAAGAATATCGCAAATTTAAGTTTTGGTGGTTCTATTTCTAAATATGAGAATTTATCTAACGTATTACATATGTTGGAATTGACGGGGGATGTAAAGTTTAAGCTCGAAGGAAGGAAAGTGATTATTTTGTAGAAATTGTGAAAATTTTGCCCTCCTGTTTCTGGGCTGAGGATATCAGGTTGGCGGAAACAGTCACAGATCTCTGAGGCCGCCTCATCAGCAGGACAAAATTTTCCGGCAAATTGCAGAGAGATGGAGAGACCAGGTATATAGCATAGCAAGGGTGGGCATTAGGTTAAAAAATAAAATTGTTGTTAGGGTGCTGTTTTTAGGAGGAAAAGTTTAGATTTGCATTTGTTAATAATGAGTCTAAATAATAATAAGCTATTTGTTAAGTTGTATTTTAAAAGGGGAAGCAGTATTTTTTTTCTGTTTCTGCTTGTTTTCGTTCTGTTTTTGTTTGTTGAGTTTGCTTCCGTTCAGGGTGCTGCCAAGTATATTAGCTTAAAGGCGGCATCCAATCCCAAGAGAATACAGGTTCTCTTTTCTACAGGTTTTATTTTTTAATTATTTATTTTTCTAAAGTCATGCACAGAGGACTTCTTATTTTCTTCTCCATTTCCATATTTGTTGTTGCGTCTGCATTTTTAAATGATCCTGTAAATCTTCGTGCATTATACAGTAAGCCGATTTCAGAATGGCCAAAAGCCGATATTGATTCGGGTGTTGCGTGGAAAGAGTTTGAGGCCTTACCTAAAATAGATACCAGTTATTTTAGGCTAATGGAGCAGCCGGAAGTGAAGTTGGGAAAGTTGTTGTTTTTTGATCCCTTGTTGTCTGGATCGGGACAAATTTCCTGCAGCAGTTGTCACGATCCGCAAATTTCCTGGGGAGATAAACGCTCTGTTGCATTGGGTAATGATCATTTAAGCGGGAAGCGAAATACAATTTCTTTATTAAATGTTGCACAACGTAAGACGCTGTTTTGGGACGGACGTGCTACAACTTTAGAGGGTCAGGCTAAGGGGCCAATCGAGGCGCATAACGAAATGGCGATGGAGCCTAAAAAAGTAGGTAAGAAAATAGGGGGTATTAAAGAGTATACGGAATTGTTTAAAGCGGCTTTTGGCGATGAGAAGGTCACTTATGATAAAATTGTTAGTGCCATTGCTTCATTTGAGCGTACAATAACCAGCAGACAAAGTCGCTTTGACCTCTTCCTTGCCGGTCGAACCAAGGCACTTACTGATCAGGAAATCGAGGGGTTGCACTTGTTTAGAACTAAAGCACGTTGTATGAACTGTCATTATGGGCAATATCTTACAGATGAAGAATTCCATAATATAGGTCTTACCTACTATAAGCGTAAATATGAAGATTTGGGAAGGTATAAAATTACTAAAAATCCGGAGGATGTAGGTAAATTCAGGACGCCTTCATTGCGCGATGTAATGCACGGCGGGCCTTGGATGCATAATGGTTTATTTGACAATATAGAAGGTGTAATTAATATTTATAACAGTGGGATGCATATGATAGATCCGAAACCTGAGCAAAAAGTGAAGGATCCTTTGTATCCGCAAACAGATAAGCTACTTAAACCTCTCCATCTGACCAAGGCTGAGAAAGAGGCAATTGTTGCATTTTTGGGAGCAATGAGTGCGGCACAATATAAAATGCCAAGACCTGTCTTACCAAGGTAGATCTTAGCGGGGCTTTACTTTTGGTATTGTTATTTGATATGTTGTTTTCTGTATTGAGTAGGAGGGATTTTGGTTACCGCTTTGAATTGTTTAGTGAAATGTGCCGAGCTGTTATAACCACTATCGTAACAAATATCCAGAACTGGCCGGTTGGTTTCTCGCAGAAGTTTACAAGCATGGCCAATCCTGATTTCCCGGATAAAATCAAAATAGCTTTTTTTAATATTCCTTTTAAAAAAACGGCAGAAGGAGGGAATTGACATACTGGTGATTTCTGCAACTTCTTTAAGAGAAATAGGTTTGAGGAAATTCTTGAAAGAATAATCTATTATTTTTTCGATGACAGAATTTTCCTCACCACTGGTGATTGTATGAAAGGCTGAGGTAATTACCTTTTGCACAGTTGAAACACTGATTTTTTGCACGCAGTTTAATAGCAGATAAATACGCTCCATTCCTTCTGCATGTTCCAGTTGCTTAATTAATAAAACAATATCATTTTTGGAGTCTCCCAATAATTGAATACCCATATTGTTGTTGTCCAGTTGCCGGGATACATTTTTCATTTCTGGCAAGGATAAAAATGTCTCTCCCCAGAAGTCTCTTAAAAAATGAATGACTATTGCACTTCCAACCATTTTTTGCTGCGATTTTCTGAACCAGTGCGGAACATTAGGGCTCAGGAAAAATAAATCACCTTGCTTGTACTCTCCAATGTAATCACCAATCAAAGCTGTCCCATTTCCTTCAGTAATCAGTATTAATTCACATTCAGGATGCTTATGCCAGGCCGTTTCAAAATCAGGCGTTTTGTAAGTCCGGCAGGCGAAAGAATGGTGTTCTTCTACGTGAATTTTCTGGATAAGTGTTTTCATGTGAGTCGATGCCTATTAGTTTTAACCGCTATATTAACCTAATATAGGATACTTTAATCTGAAAGTTGATCAGATAACATACTTTTTTCAGTAAATAACAGTTGTATGACGCTCATATATTCCTGTAAATTTAAAACTAATGATCCTGGTTGTTTTGGAGCAGCTGGGATAAAAACCAAATATATCTTATGCATGAAATTTCAACAAACTGCTAATTATGGAAAATACATACGACGCAATTGTAGTTGGTTCCGGTATCAGCGGGGGCTGGGCTGCAAAGGAACTTTGTGAAAAAGGCTTAAAAGTCCTGATGTTAGAAAGAGGTGGTCCTTACGATCATATTAAAGATTATAAAACTGCTCAGAAAAATCCATGGGAGTTTGAACACCGCGGAAATACGACGACTGAACAAAGAAAGAAATATCCTGTTATCCATCGTGGCTGGGCAGCTTCTGAAGCCGTAATGGACGCTTGGGCAAATGAAGAAGATTGTCCGTATACAGAAATTAAACCTTTTACCTGGTGGCGTAGTTACCGGATGGGAGGACGCTCTATTTTATGGGGACGACAATCTTATCGCTGGAGTCAAATGGATTTTGAGGCAAATGAGAAAGAAGGCATAGCAACCCCGTGGCCTATTGGGTATGCTGATCTGGCTCCATGGTATGAGCATGTAGAGAAATTTGCTGGAATCAGCGGTTCCCATGAAAATCTTGAACATTTGCCAGACGGACACTTTTTGCCACCTATGGAATTGAATTGTGTGGAGAAAGATGTGGCGGCAAGAATCAAAAAGCATTATAAAGAAAAGAGGCATATGATTATTGGCCGGACTGCAAATCTTACGGCTGAGATTCCGGGAAGAACAAAATGCCAGTTCAGAAACAGATGTTGGGAAGGATGTCCATTTGGTGGGTATTTCAGTACGCAATCTTCTACCTTACCAGCGGCAATGAAAACAGGAAATCTTACCGTAAGACCTTATTCCTTAGTAAAGCAGGTGTTGTATGATAAGGATACTAAAAAGGCCCGGGGTGTGGAGATTCTGGATACAGAAAACAATCAGACTTATGAGTTTAAAAGCAAAATCGTCTTTTTATGTGCTTCAACACTAAACACCGCATGGATTTTATTTAATTCTGCAACTGATGTATGGCCAGGCGGATTGGGAAGCAGTAGTGGTGAATTAGGACATAATGTAATGGATCATCATTATAATATAGGTGCTTCGGGTACTATAGAAGGTTATGAAGATCAATATGTATTTGGGCGGAGAGCGAACGGTTTTTACATTCCAAGATTTGCCAATTTAGGCGGTGATAAAAGAGATTACCTACGTGGTTTTGGTTACCAGGGCGGAGCAAGCAGAGAGGGATGGAGCAGAGAGATTGCGGAATTAAATATTGGCGGAGATTTTAAAGATGCGTTGACAGAACCAGGTCAGTGGACAATCGGAGCAACTGCATTTGGTGAAATTCTTCCTTATCATGAGAATAAAGTTTCGCTGGATCCTCATAAGAAAGATAAATGGGGCTTGCCTGTCTTGGCTATGGATGCAGAATTAAAAGAGAATGAATTCAAAATGCGCAAAGATATGCAGGAAGAAATGCGGGCGATGTTTGATGCTGTAGGCGTAAAAAATATTCGTACATGGGATGGTGGTCATGCTTTAGGACACGGTATTCATGAGATGGGCACGGCAAGAATGGGCAGAGACCCAAAAACATCAGTTCTGAATAAATGGAACCAGGTATGGGATTGTATGAATGTATTTGTTACTGATGGTGCCTGCATGACTTCATCTGCCTGCCAAAACCCTTCGTTAACCTATATGGCGCTGACAGCAAGAGCTGTAGATTATGCCGTGAGTGAGTTGAAGAAAAACAATATTTAGCCTTATGGAAAGAAGAGAGCTTTTAAAAATGATTGCGTTGCTCACAGGTGGCGTGATGATCGGAAGTAGTGCTTTGCTGGTTGGTTGCAATCCTGAAAAAAAGGGACCAAAAAATGCAATAGATTTTACTCCGGAAGAAGTAGATTTTTTGAACGAAGTTTCAGAAACCATTTTGCCTGCCACTAAAAGCCCTGGTGCTAAAGCAGCTAAGGTTGGCACTTTTATGACGGTTATGGTCAATGATTGTTATGAAGATAAAGATCAAAAAACTTTTTATGCTGGTATTGGTCAACTTGATGCAGCCTGTAAAAAAATGCATGGTTCAGGTTTTTTAAAAGTGACTCCGGCACAAAGACAGTCGTTATTAGTAAACCTTGATAAAGAAGCGAAAGAATATCAGTCTAAAAAAAGTGGGTTAGAAGAAGTAGAGCGTAAAAAGAATAAGGACTTTGCTGGCCTGCCAAATCATTATTTCATCATGATGAAGCAATTGACCATGCTGGGGTATTTCACCTCAGAAGCTGGTTGTACTCAGGCGTTAAGGTATATTGCTGTTCCTGGACGCTTTGATGGAACTGTTCCTTATAAAAAGGGCGATAAAGCCTGGGCTTAATTTCACCATAAATAACAGGAGCTTTTTCGGTCTATGCGCCCAGAAAAAAAGAAGGAATAAGGGAGAAGGCCTTTTAAGGTTTGCGGGCTTTTTCGGCCCGCCTAAGCTTAAGTACCCTTCGATCTTATCCTTCTTTTTTTATAAGAATAATAGGTTTGACTTCAACATAAATGGTTTAATAACCTGGATTCTGCTTTAAATTAGGGTTTTTTGCAATTTCATCCTGCGGAATTGGAAATAAACTGCGGGTTGGGGATTTCGGAGAATGGTTGAACCATTGTTTGGTCTCATATATTCCAAAGCGGATCAGGTCCTGACGACGATGTGCTTCTGCAGCAAATTCCCATCCCAGTTCATCCAGGAAGCGGCCATATTTAATATCAGCACCACCATTTGAAGCGGATATCGTTCCATCAGGTGCCTGCAATCCGTACTGATAAATACTTCCTTTAAGCAGGTCTGCACCACTTATAGTAGCTTTGGATGCATTGCTTTTAAAGGCACGCTGTCTTACCTGGGTAACCAGGCTAGCCGCCCCATCAGGATCACCTGTTCTCAGCAAGGCTTCTGCTTTCATCATCAGCACATCTCCGTAACGAAGAAAAGGAAAGTCGTTGTCCAGGTTGCTGGTGGCTTTTTGTTTGATCACAAATTTTCCAATTCTAAAACCTGCATTGCTTGGGGCAACTATGCCGTCCAAGCCGCCCATTCCCGGTACTGAGTTGACATAGGTGATGAGAACCTGCCCGGTTAAAGGATTGGATTGCGGCCCCTGGATCCAGGAGTCTTTCAACCTGCTGTCTTCCGGGTCATAGGTCTTTATAAACTGGGGTACAGCGCAGTTACCTCCCCATGGTTGCGCAGTCATCTGATATACGCCCTGGCTCAAAGGGTCCAGTGTTTTCATGTGGATCTGATTGCCTACGCCATAAATTTCATCGTATGGAATGGCAAATATAATTTCCGCAGAGTTCTGGTTGGTATAAGTAAATACATCTGAATAATTGTTGTCCAGACGATATTTGCCACTAGCTATGATGTCATTGGCTTCTTTAATGCATTTTGCATATTCAGCGGTGCCCACGTAGACCTCTGAGTTCAGATATATCTTAGCCAGCAAGGCTTTTACACCCCATTTGTTTAACCTGCCGTAGGTGGTTTTTGCATCTTCGCTCAGCGACGGCATAATTTCATTGAGCTCTTTTACAACGAAAGCATACACTTCGGCCCTGGTGTTTTGTTTAGGCAGGGTTTTATCATCGGGGTCTACTTTGGTAATGATCGGTACATTTCCGTGGTTGTCTAGCAACAGGTAATAGCCAAATGCTCTGACCGCGCGGAGTTCTGCAACTACCCCTGCTTTGATATCGCCCAGCTGAAGGGTACCAGCATCGATTTGGGAAAGGATGGTATTGGTTTTGGTGATGGTGGCAAAAGCATTAATCCAGGTGTTGTACGGCTGCCATTCTTGCGTCGTCCAGGCATGCTGATGCATCCGGCGATAGGTTCCGGCATCATCCCATCCGTTTGGACGAACCGGTGTAATGATACAGTCTGCAGCTTCTTCCTGCAGGTCAAAATACCCCTGCCATCCACACATCACCGTTCTGAGAGAGGCATAAGTTGGTGCCAGAATGGTTGGAAGATCTTTTTCTGTTGGAGTGAACTTGGAAGGAAGTACTTCAGAGTAGACTTCTTCATCCAGTTTGGTACAGGAGCTCAGGGTGCCTGCACATCCAAAAGCTGCAATAAGTATAAATAATATTTTTGTTTTCATGATGTTATCAGTTAAAGCTTAAAAAGAGACGTTAAGGCCTGCGGTAAATGTTCTTGTGGTTGGATAAGTATCTCTGTTTTCGATACCCGGTGCAAAGCTGAAGTCACCGGTATAACTTACAGCTTCTGGATCCAGACCTTTGTATTTAGTAATGGTAAACAGGTTTAATGCAGAAACGTATATTCTGAGGTTCCTGATTCCTTTGATCAGTTTATCGGAAAAGGTATAACCTAAGGTGACGTTGTCAATTTTAACATAATCTGCTTTCTCAATATAGTCACTTACATAGACCAGATCGCTATTCAGTGTTTTTCCGTATTTCGGGTCGTAAGCGGTTTTTAAAGCATTATAGGCTTTGTTTACCGGATTTTCATAATACATCCGCTGCATGTTCAGTACATCATGACCAAAAGCGCCTCTAACATTGACTTCGAAATCAAAGTTTTTGATCTTAAAGGTATTGTTCCAGCCCAACAGGTATTTAGGTATGCCGTTTCCATAGTACTGCCGGTCGTCATCGCTGGATTGAGAAATGGGAATGACCTTGCCGTCTTTACTTTCTACCAACCATTTTCCATTGTCATCTACACCTACACTCTTAAGTACGAAGAACTGACCTATTGGGCCACCTACTTTTACACGGTGCGTATAGGTTTGTATAGGTTCACCGGTGTACCCCGCGTTGATGAAATCTATAGTGACGTCAAACTTATCATTGGATAAATTGACCAGTTTGTTTTTATTGGTGGAAAAGGTAATACTGGAGTTCCATTTTATGAGTTTGGTATCTACTGCCTTTACATTGATCAAGGCTTCAAAGCCTGAGTTTTTCATAGTTCCGGCATTGAGCAGCATGTTACCGGTTAGGAATGGAGGAGTTGGTACGGCAAAATTGTAAAGGAGATCATCTACGGTTCTGGTGTAATAATCCAACGATCCGGTGATTCTGTTTTTAAATAAACCGAAGTCTATCCCTGCATTATACTCTGTCTTTCTTTCCCAGCGAAGATCAGGATTGAAATTTCTGGCCGGAACAAAACCAGGCACCCATTTGCCATCAATATAGGCGCCTTCTGCATAGTCATATTTATAGCTGGTCTGTGAGTTATAAGGATCACTGGCGATCGTCCCGGTTACACCGTACCCTGCCCTTAATTTTAAATCGGAAATTTCAGGAACTGCCTTCATAAAATCTTCCTTACTTACACGCCAGCCAACTGAAGCTGCCGGAAATGAACCCCAGTGATAATTGGTTCCAAATTTAGAAGAACCTTCTCTCCGGATACTGGCCATAAACAGATATTTTTCATTCCAGTTGTAGGTTAATCTGCTAAAAAAACCAGCCAGTTGCCATTTGTTTTTATTGCTGGTCATATCCGCTTTTCCTTCCTTTAGAGCGGCACCGGTTTGGAGGTTATTGTAACTATAGGCATCCGTTGGAAAATCAAAATTATAAGCATAGAAATTTTCATTAACGGCATCCTGCCAACTGTATCCTCCCAGAATGCTAAAATTGTGATGACCTATACTTTTGGTATAGTTGGTTGTCAATTCGACCAGGTTTTCTGTGGCGGCAGTGGTAGAACGGGAGGCTGTACCATTCAGTTTCGATTTGGTTGTGTTTACATGTTCAAAGGTGGTACTGCTTCCGTACAGGTTGTTGGTTTGAATATTGGAAGCCAGTAATTTGATACTCAGGTCTTTGATCGGACGGTAATCCAAACTTCCGTTGATGCGGGTTTCCCTAAGTCTGGCGTCGTTGGTAGCTTCATTGATCCTGGACAAAGGGTTATCATAGAAATAGATGTCCCGTTCCTGCCATTTACCTTTATCATTATAGATATTATCGGTTGGGTTACGGATAATGGCCTGACGATAGGCATAACCATCTGCTCCACCTTGTGAAGAGGTGATGCTTCGGTTGATAACAGTGATATTGGTTTTCAGTTTATCGTCGAACATGGAATGATTTAAGGCTGCACGGACAGTTAAACGTTTCTGCCCGGTCTTTAGAAATATACCTTCCCAATCCCTGTAGTTTACCGAGCCGCTGAAATTGGTGGTGGAATTTCCGCCAAATAGACTAAGGTTATGGTTTTGGCTTACCGGATTTTGTAAGATCTCGTCCAGCCAGTTGGTGTTGCCCCCGTAATCAGTGTATTTAACACCCTGACTGATCAGCCGGCGATAATCATCAGCAGTAAGCATTTCAGGCTTTTTAACAATCTTTTGGATATTTACATAATTGGTGTATTCAATAGTTGATTTGGATCCTACAGGGTTTTTCCTGGTGGTGATTAAGATGACACCGCCAGTTGCCCGGGTTCCATAAATTGCAGCTGCAGAACCGTCTTTTAAAACGTCTATGGCTTCGATGTCTTCAGGTGCAACAGTATTTAGTGAACCAGGAATACCATCTATTAAAATCAGAGGTTCTGAGGTACCATTAAGAGAATTCAATCCACGAAGATTAATCTGTGTGCCTCCTGTTGGGTCGCCCGAAGGGGTTGTGATCCTTAAACCCGCTACTTTTCCCTGTATCAGCTGGCCTGCATCTCTAACCGTACCTTTGGTAAAGTCTTCTGCTTTAACGGTGGCAATTGAACTGGTCACTTCCCCTCTTTTCTGTGTACCGTAGCCCACCACGACCACTTCGTTCAAACCTTTTGATTCGGGCTGAAGCAGGATATTGATTTCCTGCCGGCCATTAACTGGCACTTCCAGCTGCGTATAACCTATATAGGTAACGATCAATGTGGCATCTGTACGGCTCACTTTCAGGTTATAGTTTCCATTATTGTCTGCCAGGGTACCATTGGCGGTGCCTTTTTCTTTAACAGAAACGCCAATCAGGGGCGTGTTATCCATAGCATCCCGTACCTTTCCTTTAATGTTCAGGTTGCTCTGGGCAGCGGAAACCTGGTAAATTAAACAGAGCATCAAAAGAGAAAGGTATCTTTTGATGGTGTTGTTCATGTGGTTTTTGGTTAGTGTCATATTGTTGTTGTGTTATGTTGGTTATTGTTTTTCGCAGCGTGGCGAAAGGAGAAATTAAAGTTACTTGTGCCTGGTAACATGTTTTCTTCGGATTTTAGCACATATCGGCAACTTTTTAGCTGGTTAAGACAACTGCTGTTTTCCGGGAAATTGTTTTAGGGAGGAAAGGAGGGTTTTTGCTTCAGTACTGCTTCATCCTTTGGATGTTGAAGAGTATGATTTTTGCTCATTTTGGCGAATATATTGTTGATATAGGTTAATATCCTGCCGATACGATGCTCTTATTAGGATAATTTTGAATTATGTTTTCAAAAGATATATATATTCAAAGAAGAAGAATACTGGCCAGTCGTATCGGAAAAGGCATCATTCTTTTACCTGGTAACCGGGAACAGGGGATGAATTACAGAGACAATCATTATCCTTTTAGACAAGACAGTACATTTTTATATTATACCGGAATTGATTTGCCGGACCTGGTTTTCGTGATGGATCTGGACGGGGGTAAGGAATATGTTTACGGCGAGGAGCAAAGTCTGGAAGATACAGTTTGGACGGGGCCTTTACCTTCATTGCTTTCTATGGCAGAGAAATCTGGAGTGGGGCAGGTTCGCTGCATTTCTTCGCTTAAGGATGCGCTTAAAGGTGGTTCCGCCATACATTATCTGCCGCCTTACCGTGCAGATGTACATCTGTTGTTGCAGAGCTGGGGGATCAGTGAAAAGCCTTCTGTAGAACTGATACAGGCCGTTGTATTGCAAAGGTCTTATAAGCAGGCAGAGGAGGTTATTCAAATTGAGCAGGCCATTGGGGTGAGTGTTGCCATGCAGAGAAAAGCGATGGAACTTGCCCGGCCCGGGATTCGGGAATCTGAAATTGCAGCACAACTGCAGGCCATAGCTGTTTCGGAAGGCGGGAATCTTGCGTTTCCAACTATACTGACGGTGAATGGGCAGTTTTTACACAATCATGCCAGTCATCAGGTGCTCCAGAATGGGCAAATGGTGCTTTGTGATTGTGGTGCTGAAAATCAGATGCATTATGCGGGCGACCTGACCAGAACATTTCCGGTAAGTGGTGTTTTTACATCACGTCAGAAAGAGATTTATAACATTGTATTAAATGCACATGAAAGTGCTATTGCAGCATTGAAACCAGGTATACTTTTTAAAGAGGTGCATTTGCTGGCTTGTGAACAACTGGCTTCAGGATTGAAAGCCATTGGTTTGATGAAAGGAGACCCAAAGGAAGCTGTGGCACAGGGTGCACACGCTTTGTTTTTTCAATGTGGTTTAGGGCATATGATGGGATTGGATGTGCATGATATGGAAAATCTGGGAGAACAATATGTTGGCTATACTCCAGACTTGCAAAAGAGTACTGAATTTGGATTGAAGTCACTAAGGTTTGGTAGAGCCCTGGAGCCGGATTTCGTACTTACTGTAGAACCTGGGATCTATTTTATTCCTCAGCTGATAGAAGAGTGGAAAGCCACAGGTAAGTATTCGGATTTTATCAATTATGAAGCAGTAGAAGCTTATAAAGATTTTGGCGGAATCCGCGTAGAAGAGGATTTCCTGATCACTTCAAACGGTAGTCGTTTACTGGGAACACCATTAAGCAAAAGGATTGAAGAAATTGAAAGCTAAAGACTGAGATTTACGTGTTAATATAAAGCCAGTATGCGGTAATTTTCTGGTAAAAAGCCATTTTATTAGGCTTTAAATTTGAATTAAAAATTGAATATATATGAATAAAGATTTTTGGTACGGGGTGTTCCCTGCTATTACAACTAAATTTACAGCAGAGGAAGAATTGGATATGGATGCCTGTATGGCAGGAATAGAAGCTCAATTAGAAGCCGGTGTAAATGGGATTGTGCTGGGTGGTTCTCTTGGAGAAGCCAGTACATTAACTGAAGAGGAGAAATTTAAGCTGACTGCCGCTACAGTGGCGAAAGTTGCCGGAAGGGTGCCTGTAATTTTTAATATTGCTGAACAATCTACAAAAGTTGCTGTTCACCAGGCACAGAAAGCAGCAGAACTTGGGGTGGACGGTCTGATGATTCTTCCCCCGCTTCGTTATTTTGCGTCTGAAGAGGAAACTGTTGCTTTCTTTTCTGCGGTTGCAGAAAGTACTGATCTTCCAATTATGATCTATAACAATCCGGTAGATTATAAGATCCATGTGACCCTTGATATGTTTGAGCAGCTGAAAAAATATCCAAATATTCAGGCGGTTAAGGAGTCTACCAGAGATGTAGGAAATGTAACCCGTATGTTAAATCGTTTTGGGGATCGTTTTAAGATCCTTACGGGGGTTGATCCTTTGGCACTGGAAAGTATCCTGATTGGGGCGCATGGCTGGGTGGCTGGTTTAGTGGATGCCTTTCCAAAAGAAACCGTGGCTATCTTTCGCCTGGCAAAAGAAGGACGTCATGAAGAAGCCATACAGATTTACCGCTGGTTCATGCCTTTACTGGATCTGGATATCCATCCAAAACTGGTACAATATATTAAACTGGCAGAAGTGGCCACAGGCACGGGAACTGAATATGTGCGTTCACCACGTTTGGTTCTTAAAGGGGCAGAACGCGAACGTATTCAAAAAGTAATTGATGATGCTTTAGCGATCAGGCCAGAACTTCCTGAAGGAAGCTGGGGCGTATTGAAAGCGGTATAACAAAAACATCATGGACGGAAGAAATATCATTGGTTATGAATATGTACCAGCGGGAACTACAGCCTTTAAGGCTGTAAACCCGCTGTCTGAATCTTTACTGGAGGGTGATTTTTATCCTGCAGTTCCTGCTGATGTGGAGCGAGCTGTATTGAAGGCAGAAGAGGCTTTTAGGCTGTACAGAAAAATTGATAAAAACAAGAAAGCGGCCTTTTTAAGGTCTATTGGGGAGGAAATTATCGCTCTGGGACCAGAACTGATTGAAAGGGCTTGTGCAGAGAGTGGTTTACCTGAAGCCAGGATTCTGGGGGAAAGAGGGAGAACAACAGCACAGTTGAATCTCTTTGCTGACCTTATAGAGGAGGGCTCCTGGGTAGAGGCTGTGATTGATTCTGCACTTCCTGACCGACTGCCTGTACCAAGACCAGATATCAGACGAATGCTGGTGCCTCTTGGACCGGTTGTGGTTTTTGGTGCCAGTAATTTTCCGTTGGCGTTTTCTGTTGCAGGTGGCGATACGGCCTCTGCATTGGCGGCAGGTTGCCCTGTGATTGTGAAAGCACATCCGGCGCATCCGGGAACGAGTGCTTTGGTTGGTCAGGCCATTCTTAAAGCGGCAAAAAATCATGGCCTTCCTGACGGTGTTTTTTCTTTGTTGTTTGATCAGGGCTATGAAATCGGTGCAGGGTTGGTGAAACATCCAAAAGTAACTGCAGTTGCCTTTACGGGTTCTTTTAAAGGTGGAATGGCTTTGATCCGTCTGGCGGGAGAGCGTGCTGTACCCATTCCTGTATTTGCAGAAATGGGCAGTATCAATCCAGTAGTATTGTTGCCACAAGCCCTGGAGAAAAGAGCAGAGGAAATGGCCGTGCAGTATGCGGGCTCTATTTCCATGGGCGCAGGACAATTTTGCACCAATCCAGGGTTGCTTTTGGCTTTAAAAGGTGCCGGTTTGGATCGGTTTAAAGAAAAATTAATTCAAACGGCAGCTGGATTACCTGCCGCAACTATGCTGACTTCTGGTATATTTAAGCATTTTTCAGCGGGAGCCGAAAAGACATTGAAAGAAGAAGGCGTACAGCTTTTGGTGCAAGCCGGAAATGGAGATGCTGAAAAAGCAAATCAGGCCAGAACTGTGATTGCTCAGGTGCAGGCACAGCACTTTCTGAATAATCCAGCTTTGAAAGAGGAAGTTTTTGGACCCTGGTCTTTGCTGGTGATCGCCGATACGGAAACCGAATTACTTCAGGTACTGAAAGCAGCAGGCGGACAATTGACGCTATCTGTTATGGCCGAGGCTTCGGAACTGGAATCTTATCCGGATCTTCTGGATCAGGTATTGTTGCAGGCCGGCCGGGTATTGATGAACGGTGTCCCTACGGGTGTGGAAGTTTGTGCAGCCATGCAGCATGGCGGGCCTTTTCCAGCCAGCAGCGACAGCAGGTTTACCTCTGTGGGTTCTATGGCGATCAAAAGATTTGTAAGGCCATTGAGTTGGCAAAACTGGCCGGTTTTACTGTTGCCTGATGAACTAAAAATTGGAAATCCTCTGGGCATCTGGAGGATCGTAAATAACCAAATGACTAAATAAAAAGACAATGGCGGTAAAGACCTTTTTTTGTGTTGATGCACATACTTGCGGAAATCCTGTACGGCTGGTGGCTGGTGGAGGGCCTAATCTCAGCGGTGCGAATATGAGTGAGAAAAGACAGCATTTTTTGAAAGAATACGATTGGATCAGGCAAGGCTTGATGTATGAACCCCGGGGCCATGATATGATGTCGGGAAGTATCCTCTATCCTCCACATGATCCTGAAAATGACGTAGCTGTTTTATTTATAGAAACCAGTGGTTGTTTGCCCATGTGCGGACACGGTACCATTGGAACCATTACTATTGCCATTGAAGAAGGGCTGATCATTCCTAAAACACCAGGAGTTGTGAAAATGGAGGCTCCTGCAGGGCTGGTTCATATAGAATATGCTGCCGAAAATAATAAAGTAAGCCATGTAAAGCTTCGTAATGTAGCCTCTTACCTGGCGGCTTCAGATCTGAGGGTAGAATGTCCGGATCTGGGAACACTGACTTTTGATGTCGCTTATGGCGGTAATTTTTATGCGATTATAGATCCGCAGCAAAATTATAAGGGCATTGATCAGTATGCTGCAGATCAACTGATTTCCTGGAGCCGGGTGATCAGAAAAAGGATCAATGAGTTATACAGTTTTGTACATCCGGAAAATCCAACCATTAAGGACTGTACTCATATTCTTTGGGCTGGAGATACCATGGATCTAGGTTCTACGGCAAGAAATGCAGTTTTTTATGGAGATAAAGCGATTGACCGTTCACCTTGTGGTACCGGAACCTCGGCAAGAATGGCCCAATGGCATGCTAAAGGCAAGCTGAACAAAGGAGATTCCTTTATTCATGAAAGTATTATTGGAAGTAAATTTATTGGCCGGGTAGAGGATGTGGTAAACTTAAAAGGGATAACCGCTATTATTCCAAGTATCCAGGGCTGGGCTAAGGTTTATGGCTACAATACCATCAAAATCGACGACGATGATCCCTATGCAAAAGGATTCCAGGTACTCTAAATTACACGAAGTTTCAACCACATTATCATTTAAACCTTAATGGGAAAAGTTATCATCATCGGAGGAGGGATTATCGGGCTGAGCTCGGCCTATTACCTCCATAAATCTGGCTGGGAAGTCACAGTTTTGGATAAAGGAGAACTGACAGACAATTGTTCTTTTGGAAATGCCGGGATGATTGTTCCCAGTCATTTTGTTCCGCTTGCTGCTCCGGGCATGGTAGAAAAAGGCCTGCGCTGGATGTTCAACAGTAAAAGTCCTTTTTATGTGAAGCCCTCTTTGAACCCGGCATTGATCTCCTGGGGATTAAAATTTCTGAAAAGTGCCAATCAACGGCATCTGGACAATTCTGCCCAGCCATTAATTGATATTTCATTACTCAGTAAACATTTATACCAGGAACTGGCTGTAGCTCTTGGGAATTTTGGTTTACAGGAAAATGGCATCCTGATGCTATTTAAGACCGGTCACACCGGAGAGGAGGAGTTGGCGATGTCTAAAGAAGCCAGAAAGCTGGGCTTAGATGTTGTTGATCTTTCTCCTGAGGAATGCAGGGCCTTACAACCGGACCTGGAGCTGGACGTGATGGGAGCTGTGCATTACCGCTGTGATGCTCATCTAAGTCCTAATGTGCTGCTGCCCATGCTGACACGCTATCTGGAAGGACAAGGGGTGCAGATCAAAAGAAACCATGAAGTAACCCATATTTCAAAAACCGGTGGAAGGATCAGCAGTTTAACTGCAGGTGGAAAGGAGCATACCGCAGATCGTTATGTGCTGGCTGGCGGTTCATGGTCGCCTGGTATTGCGAAACAGGCGGGATTGAATATTCCTTTAATGCCAGGTAAAGGCTACTCTTTTATGGTAGATGATGTACAAAAGAATATGCATATCGCCGCTTTGTTATGTGAAGCTAAAGTTGCCGTTACGCCTATGGGAGAACAGATCCGCTTCGGGGGAACTATGGAGATTGATCAGATCAACAGCCGGATCAACAGGAACCGGGTAAAAGGAATTGTGGAATCTATTCCAAGATATTTTCCCGGTATCCAGCCTGCACTACCTGCAGATAAAGACATCTGGTTTGGCTTCAGACCTTGTTCGCCGGATGGCTTGCCTTATATTGGTTCCAGTACTAAACTGGGTAATTTGGTGATCGCTACCGGGCATGGTATGATGGGCTTGAGCCTTGGGCCAGCTACAGGTAAACTGGTACAGGAAGTGCTGGATGAAGAGCCAAATTCTATTAATATTACCCCTTTTTCGGTAAACCGTTATCTATAGAGGGTAATATCC
>NZ_QAIL01000372.1 GCF_003061025.1 Pedobacter sp. HMWF019
TATTTGGTTAACAATCAGAGTGTATAACACTTAGGGTAAATTTACATTTGGCAACGATAATTCAAAATTTTATATTTTATTTTTTTTTAGCACCCTATTTTATACTAAAAACAGCTTCAAAAAACCTAAAAAAATCTCAAGTCTATTTAATCAAAAAATACACACCTTATATTTTTACTTCTGAATATCAATCATTTATAAATGAAAATTAAGATTTTAAGTGTAAGTGATACACTAAGGTCTTTTTGAATGTATTTTCGGGAACGATACCGGGAACGTTCCCGAAAATACTGACTATTAAACCAAAATGGTCAACGTAAAAAACACCGAATTCTGCGCGTTTTAACAAAAACATCAAAAAAACTTAACAATAAGCAGTGATTTTGAGGGCTAAAAAAACATCATTTTTAAGCCTTTTTTTCGGTCGATTTTCGCTTGATTAATTTAGAGTCCAGTACCACTTTTTTATTGACATCTACCGACTCCGGAGACTCCAGCATTTTGAACAAAAGCATGGCGGCTTCTACCCCAATTTCGGTAGCTGGCTGTGTAATTGTGGTTAACGAAGGATTGAGTAATGGTGCGATCTCCAGACTGGAAAAACCGATCACCTTCAGATCATCAGGAATCCTGATCTCCAGATCATAACAGGCATAATAAGTAGCAAAAGCCAAACGCTCTACTGAGGTAAAGACCCCATCAGGCTTCAGTTCCTTCAGCATTTTCTTTAAAATGGTATTGTTCTTTTTATAACTATTGCTGCAGTCTACAATCAGGCGGTCATCAAAAGGGACCTTATACTTCTCTAATGCATCAATATAGCCCTGCATTCTGGTCTTTCCTATGGATAGGTTTTTATTGATTACCAGATAAGCAATTTTGGAACAGCCTTGTTTGATCAGGTGCTCCGCAGCAGAAAAGCTACTGTCGTAATCGTTGGTGATGACTCTGGGGGTTACAATATCCTCATAAACACGGTCAAAAAAGACCAGGGGCAGGCGTTTCTGAGCCAGTTCATTCAAATAAGTATGGTCATTGGCCTCACCGGATACCGACATAATAATCCCATCTGCACGCCCGTTGTGCAAGTGGTGGATAAAAGAAACTTCTTTCTCATACTCATCCTCTGTGGCATAGATCAGGATATGATAGCCCTTCTCCCTAGCAATACGTTCAATTCCATGAATGGCCTGGGAAAAAAAGTTATTGGCAAGCTCGGGCACGATAACTGCAATTGTCTTGCTGCGCTGCTCCCGAAGGTTACTCGCATAGTGGTTGGGCTGGTAGTTAAGTTCTTTGGCTTTCGCCAGTATCCTTTGTTTTGTTCCCTTGCTGATATCACTGTTGTCTCTAAACGCTCTTGAAACTGTTGAAGTAGACAGGTTCAGGGCCCTGGCCAGTTCCTTTATATTGATATTATGCATGCGTCTTCTTCATCCCCCGGTTTGCTATTTACTTATTTAGAGGTAAATATAGTAGAAAAGTTACCTGGCAATAAAAAATAATGTGATATAATTTTCAGAAACCGATAACAAACGGATGATGCTGGGATAAGTCTGGTTCTTCACAAGGAAAGGACTCCTTCACACTTTGTACACACCTCCTTCACAATTCACCCACAAACAGGTACCTTTTTGTGGAGAAAGTGTGGCTAATGTGTGCACGATGTGAGGCTCAGCCATTAACCAGGACTAGACAGGTCTACAATTATTCCAATATAATGTAT
>NZ_QAIL01000373.1 GCF_003061025.1 Pedobacter sp. HMWF019
GGTGAACTTGAACCCTCCTCAGTTAACAAGCTGATTACATTGGCTACTCTATTATTAATAGAACGTTAACAAAAACTGCCACGTATATTAAATTTCATTTTGCTCTGGGACAAAGGCCGGTCTCGTTCGGTTATATAGTTAAAGAGCATAACTATGTACAGGCGTAACAAGAATAAATTACTGCATGAAGCAGACAAAACAAGCCTGACCCCGGGGGAACGGGAAGAGCTGGACAACTGGTACGCCGCCTTTGATGTTTCAGGTAAAGACCTTGAAGTCTTTCACGGCAGTGAACATGAAGAAAAAGTACGCACCCGATTACTGGACAGGATCATCGCTCAAATTCCTGAACCAAAACAACAGCCCGACCTAAGAACCTTTTTTCTGAAACCCGGGAACTGGATGAAGGTCGCTGCGGTCTTTGCTTTTTTTATGAGTAGTATCCACCTATATAATCATATAAGAAAAACTAATGAACAGGAAATAGCTCATGCCGCGGTTTTATATATCAGCAAAGCGCAGATAGGTAAAATGCTAAAGATCGTTTTGGAAGATGGGTCTGAAATCTGGTTAAACTCCGGCTCAGAACTTAAATATCCCAAACATTTCAATGCGAACAAGCGGGAAATTTATCTGGAAGGCGAGGCTTTCTTTAAGATTGCACACGATAAGGCAAAGCCTTTCGTAGTCAATACCGGTAATTTAAAGACCACAGTTTTGGGCACTTCCTTTAATATTCGGGCATATGCTGGCCTTGACCGGATTACCGTAAACGTAGCTACTGGCAAAGTAGGTATTGTTGCTTCAGGAAAAACATTATGCCTGCTCGATCCTGATCAGCAGATCAATTTCAACATAGGGACGAACACTTTTGAGGTAACCCAGGCCAACGCTAAACTGGCGGCATCATGGCAGAACGGTAAGGTAAGGCTGGACGGCGTAACTTTCAAAGAACTTTCTTTAGTGGTGAAAAATACCTGGGGGCTTACTTTGGAAACCAAAAGCGACAGGCTGGCGATGGCAAATTTTAAAACCACATTTAACACAAACAATAAAATAGAAGAGGTTATGAAAACGATCAGCAAAATGACAGATGCGAAGTACCGCATCAGGGATACCATAATAACGCTATATGAATAGATAAAGAAGCGAAAAAGAAAACGGAAGTTGCGGAAACAACTCCCGTTCAGTAATAATCAGCAACTAACACCCCTTCGAAAGTTTGTTAGTACCGCTGTGTAATTAATTGGCATCACCATTTAACAACAATCAAAAATATGAAAAAAAACGTCACGGCGATTATGAGAGTCACGACAGTTGCATTAGGAATAATAATTGGGTTCAGCAGTTTGATCTATGCCAGCGAAAGCAAGGCGCAGAAACTGAATGAAGTCAAAGTTACGATCAGCATAAAAAATGAAAACATGGCGGATGTACTGGCCAGGATTGAAACAAGTACAGGCATATCTTTTTCTTATGACAAAAATCTACTTGACAAACTGAAAGTATCATTGAAGAGCTATAATGGCGAATCACTGCTGGTTATTCTAAAAAACCTGCTAAAGAACACCGGGTACGATTACGAGATTATTAACAACAACATCGTTATCGGCAAGGAAAAACCCACTCCCAAGCCTCCAAAGCGAGGCAAAATTCACGGTAAAGTTGTCGATGACAAGAATGAAACGCTACCGGGTGCAGGTATCAGGATCATTGAACTGAATACTGTTATCACAACCGCTGTTGATGGCTCGTACAGTATCACTGCCCCGCCCGGCACTTACACGCTGGAGATAAGCCACGTTTCTTTTCAAACCAAGCGGATTGCTGATGTTGTGGTTAAATCCGACGGCCTGACCCAAATGGATGTGGTGCTGTTAAGCGCATCAAATGCCCTGAATGCGGTGTTGATCACCTCCTCCTATAAAAAAGAATCTACCTCAGGTTTATATGCAACGCAAAAAAACGCGGCCAGCGTAACCGACGGCATCAGTGCGGAGCAGATAGCCCGCACCCCGGATAACAACATGGGCCAGGTAATGAAAAGGATCAGTGGGGTAAGTACCTTGAATAACCGCTATGTGATCGTACGCGGATTAACCGAACGTTATAATCAAGGCATGATCGACGGGATTGTATTACCAAGTACCGATATGAACCGCCACAATTTCTCTTTTGATGTGATCCCAGTAGAGATGGTCAGCAATGTGGTGGTGAATAAAACAGCTACCCCGGATGTTTCAGCGGAGTTTTCAGGCGGCCAGGTATCCGTCAATACACTCGATATTCCCTTAGAGAACTTTACCATTTTATCCGTTGGCTCCGGCTTTAACAGCCAAACCCTGGGTAAGGATTTTTTACACTCAGGCAAAAGAGGCAAATATGATTTCCTGGGCTTTGATGACGGGCACCGTAAATTACCAGTCGGGATCCGGTCATGGACTGACCCTCTTCCGCCGGATTACGCTACCCCTCAAAGTAAACTGTTCAGCCCCGACGCTTTTAAGCTCTACAGATCTCCCGGTGGGCTTAACCAAAACTACCGCTTCTCCATTGGCCGGGTTTATCAATTAAAAAACGACCAGAAGCTGGGCTTTGTTACCGGTTTAAGTTTAAGAAACAGCCAGGATACCTACAATTATCAGAATGTAAGGGGTTTTACTATTTATGACGACTATCCTGCAAAACGGGAAGCCAATATAGATAGTGCCGGTAAAAGGCGCAATGGGAGTATCTACAAATATAATACAACGGCAGGGGTCCAGTTAAACGCAGGTATACAAGGAAAAACTTATAAAGTAGGGTTTAAAAATCTGTTCTCGCAGACCTTTAACAATCCTTTCAATACCTCGACCGGTGATTTCCCAGACAACAGCGGAGGGCCAAGAGTAAGGACGCAAACCGGGCTTCAGGACCCCGAGATCACCCGCATCCTGCAAAACAAGCTTGAAGGTGAAAATACTTTGACTCCCGCTGGTTTAAAACTAACCTGGCTGGCCGCCAGAACCTCTGTAAGCCAGGAAACCAGGGACCGCACCCGGTTCACTTATGGTTTAACACTGGAAAAAGATGGTAAAGAATATTATCAGAACCCTTTTGTGGCTAATCCCAATATCACCAACCCTGTCTATGATTACCGGATATTTACATACACCAAAGAAATTGATTATAATTATGCTTTAAACCTGAGCCAGCCCTTTAATTTCCTGGGCGATAAAAGTTTAGTAAAGGCGGGTTACAATGGTATTAAAAAACACCGTTCCCTGAGTGCCACAACGCTTAACATCAGAACAGAAGACCGTGCCTATGATAATTTTAACCGCCCGTATGAAGAGATCTTAGCGCCTGAAAATATAGGAACAGGGCCGGGACAGGCTTATTATTTGGCGGATGCCAACAATGGTACCCAGTTCGATGGTAAGTCGTCCTTTAACGCGGGTTACCTGATGCTCGACCAAAGGTTTTTCCACAAAATCCGGATCATATACGGGATTCGTGCTGAAAAATATAACCTGGAAAATGATCAGCCCCTGATATCCGACCAGAATACATCCGTACGAAAAGTAACCGGTGAAAAAAATACCAATTATCTGCCGTCGGCCAATTTGATTTACAACATTACGCCTAAGATGAATTTCAGGGCATCTTTTGCTAAAACCATCATCAGGCCTGATTTCAGGGAAACCTCTTATTTTGGTTTTTATGACGTAGATCTGGATGCCCTTATTGTGGGTGGCGACCTGAACAGCACCAAGATCAAAAACACCGACCTACGGTATGAATGGTATCCTTCGGCCGGGGAGATCATTTCCATATCCGGGTTTTACAAGACATTTGATAAACCTATAGAGCTGGTGGTAGACCAGGATGCTACCGGGAAAACGTCCCAATATCGTTACCAGAACCAGAAAGATGCCATTAACTATGGCCTGGAAATGGAGTTCCGTAAGTCACTTGGTTTTATGGGCGATAAACAATGGCTCCGCAACCTCTCCCTGTTCGGTAACGGCTCAATAATCAAATCAAAAGTGCATACACTGGCTTACCAGGGAGACGGAAGCATACTGGAGAAGGATGAGTCCAGGGCCCTGTTCGGGCAGTCGCCTTATATTGTTAACGCAGGCATGAGCTATACTTCGCCAGATTATGGCTTAACGGTAAGCTATAACCGCGCTGGCCGCCGTACCTATACTATAGCCTCGAACCCTTCACTGACCGAATATGAGAACGGGCGTGACCAGATGGACCTGCAGCTGTTTGGCCGTTTCCTGAAACAAAAAATGGAGCTTAAACTGAATATAGGCAATTTGCTGAATTCATCATCGATATTTTATGTCAACGGTAACGGGTACACCACCAACGGGGAACCCGGAAGTAGTAAGGAGTTTAAATACCTGCCTTTTATTGGTACGGATAAATACGAAAAGGATTTTGATGACGTACGATACAGAATAAAATACGGTATCAACTCAAGCCTTTCTATATC
>NZ_QAIL01000374.1:0-27454 GCF_003061025.1 Pedobacter sp. HMWF019
CCAAGGAGGTATACAACAACCAAAATGACAAAAATACTGGTTAAGCTGATCAGTATTCGTTTGATCCAAAGCATAATGTTATGATTTAAATCAAAAATAGCTTTTCCTGTTTGATAATTTGCACAATTTCAAAGAATGAATTTCTATATCAGTATCATTTAATTATGTTTGTTTTACAGTTAACCTTAATAAGTTAGTTTAAACTATCTATCGCATCTAAATTATGAATCAACAAAAACCATCAAATGCCTTTATTGGCGCTTCCTGGGCAGCCCTTATTGTTGGGTTTGCTGCTTATAACATCGGGCTTTTTAATGCCACAATGCAACTGAATGAAAAGGGGTATTACTTTACAATTCTAATGTTCGGTGTATTTTCCGCTATATCGGTGCAGAAATGTGTACGTGACCGTCTGGAAGGAATTCCGGTGACCAGTATCTATTACAGCATCAGCTGGTTTTGCACCATTCTTTGTCTGGTACTTTTAACCGTGGGTCTGTGGAATGCCACATTGGCTTTAAGTGAAAAAGGATTTTATGCAATGTCTTTTGTTCTGACCATTTTTTCGGCAATTGCCGTACAGAAAAACACGCGGGACAGCATAGGCGGAGATACTCCAAAAGCCTCGCAGGATTAATAGATAATAAAATAAGGCGCCTGAGATCAGGCGCCTTATTTTATTATCTATTAATCCTGGACAGTCAGATCGAAATATCCAAGATGAATGAACAAAATCACGAAAAATCTTTTCCGCAAATTTCAATCACATTTTTAGAAACTTCCTTGATCTCCTGTTCAAGTGATTTTGGATAAATGAGCAACACTCTACCGTCATCAACAATGATATAGTCATTTAGTCCTTTGATCACAGCAATCTTATCCCCGGGTATCTGAACAATACAATTTTCGGTTTCAGAAAGATTGATTTTATGCCCCGAAAGGACATTATTATACTCGTCTTTTTCCATTACATCATGTAAAGAGGCCCAGGTTCCTAAATCGGACCAGCCAAAATCTCCGGGTACGGTATATACATTATCTGCTTTCTCCATAATGGCGTAGTCAATCGATATATTCGGAGACAAAGAGTAATTTCTCAAAAGAAACTCTTGTTCTGTAGATGTATTATAATGTTCCTTTCCTTCGGAAAAGATTTCATACAGTTCTGGTGTGTACTTCTGAAATGCTTTCATAATCGATTTAATATTCCAGATAAAGATCCCGGCATTCCATAAATAATCGCCGCTGGCTACAAACTCCATTGCCCTCTCTAAATTTGGTTTTTCAAGAAAACGGTGTACCCTGGATATCTGGCCAGACACCTCCCTGTCATACCTTATATAGCCATAGCCAGTATCGGGCCTAACGGGGGAAATCCCCAGGGTAAATAATCTATTTCCCTTTTCAGCGTCACGCAAAGCTATTTCAAGCTTTTGAAGGAAAACATCTTCTTTAAGGATCAAATGGTCGGAAGGAGCAACGATAATATTAGCCTCAGGATTTAAGTTTTCAATTTTAAAAGAGGCATAAGCAATGCAAGGGGCGGTATTATTTCTGCTAGGTTCTGCCAATATGTTTTCATCAGATAAAAGAGGTAGTTGCTCTTTGATCAATTCCTTGTACTGTTCATTGCTTAGTATATAAACATTTTCTGGCTTACAAATTTTAGAAAACCTCTCAAAGGTGAGCTGTAGCAAGGATTTACCAATTCCCAGTATATCAATAAACTGCTTAGGATAGTTATTCCTGCTTTTTGGCCAAAAGCGGCTTCCTACCCCTCCTGCCAAAATTAGAACATAGGTGTTTTTCATTGGAATATATTTTTTTAAGGTTATGAAGCTATCATGTGCTATCAAAATTTATTCATTTCGCTTTGTGTAATGCTGCACATGATGGTTTTTGTTTTTTGAAAATAGTAAACACAATTAAAAGGCATTATTCTCTCCGCGAAGAACATTAATCACAGTCATTGCGATAATTTTAACATCAAACATAGATTCCCAATTTTCCAGGTAATAAATATCACATTTTACACGATTCTCCATATCCTCATATTCCTTTGTCTCCCCCCGAAAGCCATTAACTTGAGCCCAGCCGGTTATTCCGGGTTTCAGAAATTGCCGTACCATATATTGACTAATGATCGCTTTGTATTCCTCAGTATGTTTTAGCATATGAGGTCTTGGGCCAACAACACTCATATTACCTTGAAAAACATTAAAGAACTGAGGCATTTCGTCCAAACTGGTTCTTCTTATAAACTTGCCAATGGGTGTAACCCGATCATCATTTTTAGTTGCTTGTCTCTTATCGCTTGCATCATTAACCTTCATGCTTCTGAATTTATAGCACCAAAACGGCTCATCGTTTTTACCACTTCTCAGCTGTTTGAACATGACCGGGCCTTTACTCTGCGTTTTTATGATAATAGCCAATAAAGGATAAAGCCAGCTCAGAATAAATATAATAACCAAAGAACTGAATATAATATCAAATAAGCGCTTCTTAAATCTGTTACCGATGTCTTCCAGAGGCTCATTTCTCAAGGTGATCACCGGGAACTCGCCGCCCAAATAACTTACAGTATACGGAGAGCCTAAAGCTCCTCCAAAATCTGGAATAAATTTAAGACGTATACATAGTTTTTCTGCTTCTGCCATGAGTTGTCTTACTTCAGGCATTCTTTCTGGTGCAACAGCCACATAAACATCTTTTACGCCACTACCAGCCGCCTCCGCGAGTCTTGATGAAGTAACTTCATCAAGTTCACTATTCTTTTCAGTATACATGTCATTATCGTCACCAACAAAACCACAAAATTGCACATTCCTTTGCTTTTGAAAATAAGAGGAAATTCGTACAGCTGTGTGATTCGACCCCATAACAGCAACCTTTTTTGCGCCATTAAATTTACTAATGAAATAATACTGAATAGCCGTGCCCAAAAATCGATTTAGTATAAATGAAAATGTAAGCAGACAATAGAAGATGACCAGAAAAGTCCTGGAAAAGTATAAACTATTAAAAAATATCAAATAAACGGCAAACAAAACCATATGGGCTACGATGCTTTTCCATGTCCCGCGGTAAATACGGGTTAATTTCCTGGCTCCGTACAATGTATACAACCCAAATACAGCCGTGTTAAACAACCAAATGATATTACAAACAACAATATATTGCCGGTGTAATTCTGTTGAAACTGATTTCCCAAAACTTAAAGAGAGATAAAATGCGAGGAAGTAAACGATGTTCAACATGATCACATCGGTAATCAGTAAAACATATCTTAATAAATAAACGTAACGTGTTAACATAGGGAAGGATGATTAGGGATGGTTTATATAATTAGTTTTAAAAGATACTGCCCATAGCCACTCTTGACCAAGGACTTCGCAACCTGTTCAAGTTGGTAAGAATCGATAAATCCCATTCTGTAAGCAACTTCTTCGATACATCCAATCTTTAGCCCCTGTCTTTCTTCTATGACCTGTACAAATTGGCCTGCCTGCATTAAAGAATTAAAGGTTCCTGTGTCCAGCCAAGCCGTTCCCCGGCTCAATACGCCAACTTTTAAAGTGCCTTGCTCGAGATATACCTTATTTACATCCGTTATCTCATATTCTCCACGTAAAGACGGCCTAATATTTCTGGCAATTTCGACGACAGAGTTGTCATAGAAATAAAGTCCCGGAACGGCATAGTTTGACTTAGGAAGCTCAGGTTTTTCTTCAATAGAAATTGCTTTTTTATTTTCGTCAAATTCCACAACGCCGTATCTTTCAGGATCTGCAACCTGGTATGCAAATACAACCGCACCTTGTGGTTCTTTCATATCTTGCAATAGACTGGATAAACCATCTCCATAGAAAATATTATCTCCAAGAATCAGGGCAACGCTGTCATCCCCAATAAAATCTGCTCCAATGACAAATGCCTGAGCAAGCCCATTGGGAACCTCCTGTACTGCATATGAAAATTTACAGCCAATGGCCAAACCATCGCCAAGTAGTTTTTGAAACTGAGGCAGGTCATGTGGTGTAGAAATGATCAAGACTTCGTTTATGCCCGCAAGCATCAAAATCGATAATGGGTAATAGATCATCGGTTTATCATACACAGGCATCATCTGCTTACTGCAGGCCAGTGTAAGTGGATGTAACCGTGTGCCCGAACCTCCGGCTAAAATAATTCCTTTCATTTTTCTTTGTTTAACTGGTAAATACTATAGATTATTTAATTTGTAATGCATACTGCCACAATTAACCAGATGCAGCACATATTAAGATTTTCAATTTTTGCCCCTAATTTTAAAACATGATTAGCGGCTGAATAAGGCAGCAACAAATCCTTCTTTGAAAAGTCACTAACAGATGATCCTTTCAAAAAATCAAAATATTGCCTGCAGGAAACCAGGCCATACATTTAAACGGCACCTTTTTCCCGGTTACATTTCCTTAATCCAGCGTTATATACTGGCCTGCATAGTAATTTTGATATTGGCCTGTGGTCACATCATTCAACCATTCTTCATTCTCTAAATACCAATCAACTGTTTTCGCTAAACCTTCTTCAAATTGAAGACTAGGCACCCAGTTCAAGTTTTCCTGAAGTTTTGTCGAATCAATCGCATATCTCAGATCGTGGCCTGCACGGTCCTTCACGTAAGTGATTAATTTCTCCGAATCACCAGATCCCCTCCCTAACTTTAGATCCATAATGGAACATAAAAGCTTGATCAGATCGATATTTTTCCATTCATTATGGCCACCAATATTATAGGTCTCGCCACTTTTAGCCTGATGAAAGATAACGTCTATTGCGCGGGCATGGTCTTCTACCCAAAGCCAGTCACGAACGTTCTCTCCTTTTCCATATATAGGAACAGGTTTATTGTTTTTGATATTATTTATGGCCAGGGGGATCAGTTTTTCCGGAAAATGATGTGACCCATAATTATTTGAGCAATTGGAAATTACACTATCAAGACCATATGTATCGTGATAAGCCCGGACAAAGTGGTCCGAGCTGGCTTTTGAAGCAGAATAAGGGCTATGCGGATCATATACTGTGGACTCGGTAAACAGGCCTGTTTCACCAAGACTACCATAAACCTCATCGGTAGAAACATGGTAAAACCGCCTACCCGCATAAGAACCTTTCCAACACTCCTTTGCTGCATTCAAAAGATTTACTGTCCCGATCACATTGGTCATGACGAAAGCCGTCGGATCGGTTATAGAGCGGTCTACATGAGATTCGGCCGCGAGATGAATAACCGCATCGAATTCCTCTTTTAAAAAGAGCTCATTTATTTCGATGGGGTCTGTAATATCTGCCTTGATAAATCTATAATTTGGCCTATCTTCTATATCTTTTAGATTCGCTAGATTTCCAGCATAGGTCAACTTATCAAGGTTTACGATTTCATAGTGCGGATAGTTCGTCACAAATCTGCGCACTACGTGAGAGCCGATAAAACCGGCGCCTCCAGTTATTAAAATTTTGTTTTTCATAGGGATGGATTTTTTGATTAGGTCTATTATCTATTTCATACGATTTTTATCTTAGTGTAAAGCATACACAAATATAAAATTTTCAACCACAAAGAGCACAAAAAATGATAATTAATTATCATTTTTATTAACAAAACAATAATTAATATAAAAAATGCGTTTCAAATTAGAAAACATTCAAACAAAAACAACACAAATCCATTCTATTAACATAAAAAACATATATAGATCATAAATTCTTTACACAACACAACACTAAACACGAACAAACACACAAAAAACCAATAAAAATGAAGACAAAACCAATAAAAACGTCCACACAACAGAATTACTAAGAAAAAAACAATCAACCAAGCAAAAACATCCCTATTAGTTAATCCATCTACCTATATGTATTTTAACTTTACGAGAGCAAAAACTTTAAAAAAACTCCTCTTAATTCCGATTGTGCTCCTAATTTTTTCGCATCCAACAAGAGCGCAATTCTTAAACAAAATCAAAACCGAAATAGAAACTCAGGCCACAGGAACAACAGGCAATACCGTCCCTTTCTGGATGCGATCAAACCAATATGGATCTGTGCCTTTAAGCGGGGCCTCCGCAAGCTTTATTGCCAGGGCACGCAAGGATTATGAAACGCAGTTATTCACAGACAGCAACTCCAGAAACAAAAGGCTTACAGACTGGGGGTTTGGATTTGAAGGGAGGGCCAATGGTGGCAAAAATTCAAATCTACTATTGATAGAAGCTTATGCAAAATTCAGAATCGGTGTCTTCCAGATAAAAGCAGGAAGAAGTAAAGACGTTATGGGATTAAATGGAGATACCACTTTGAGTTCCGGAAATTTTGCTGTATCCGGAAATGCTCTGGGAATTCCTAAAGTAGAGATCGCCATTCCAGAATACTACAGCCTCCCTTTCTTTAGTGGTCTTTTTTCAGTGAAAGGTACTTTTTCACATGGCTGGCTCGGCAAACTGACCGTACTGGACAAGATCGGCTCTGCGGTAAAAATCAACAATACTCACCCAAGCAGCTATCTCCATCAAAAGTCCTTGTACATACGCCTTGGAAAACCAGATTGGAAATTAAAATTTTACGGGGGATTTAATCATCAGGTTTACTGGGGTGATGAAAGATCTGTTTATGGCCCTAATTATAAGTTATCTCCAATTGAAACCTTTTTCTATGTAGTTACAGGAAAAACCTATAGTTCAAAAGGTATTCTTCAATCCAAGATCGGAAACCAGATCGGTTCGCTTGATGTCGCTGCAGAATATGACTTCAACGCTATAAAGGTGATGATATACCGCCAGAATTTTTATGACGTTGGCGCCTTGTCAAAATTGGCAAATATCGCTGATGGTTTGAACGGCATCAGCATTGAAAACAAGCGCTACAACTCAAGAAATAGTGGCTTCCAATGGAAAAAAGCACTCTTCGAATTCTTTTATTCCAAAGACCAGGCTGGATACCCTTGGTCAACTCCAACCAAATCAGGAGATGAAGACTACTATAATAATTCTTTTTACATCAAAGGCTGGTCATATAATGGTATGGGTGTTGGAAATCCTCTTATTACGCGCAGAGATGATGCCAGGGATGGTCAGGCGACCAATAAGCAAGATTATTTCATCAACAACCGGGTCGTTGCACTCCACCTGGGTTTACAAGGCACATTAAATGATTTGATTTTTTTAACAAAACTTACCTACTCCTGGAACTATGGAACTTTCGGAACCAGTCCTTATGGACATTCTATGGGTAACATGAGAGAAACAAATACGACCAATTTATTTGTACCTGTACAGCAATTTTCCTTCTATGCCGAGGGTTTAAAGGAACTGAAAAAGGGCTATAGCGCAGGATTGGCCGCAGCCTTTGATCAGGGAAAACTGCTGGACAATTCGACTGGACTTACGCTCAAGCTGATTAAGAAGTTTTAAAATAATACTACCGAACTTCGTAAAGTAAAGCTTCGGTAGTATGTGCACTAAAATACCCCAGGGCGTTATTGCTGATATTGGAAGGTGGGTTACCAGGGGTCACCCCCCCTCCGGGGCCTTTCATAATTTGTTGACTGAGGGTAAACCAATAGGTAAAAATGTTTTTATCGATGTTCTGGGCTTCTACCCATACTTTATGCCCCTTCACCAATGGTTCGTTGTCCTCTTTAGCATAATAGAGCACCTCAGAGGTCGTATTCCCATTTGTAAAGCGATCGTTTGCCACAAAAATACGCCTCGTTTGTACATTGTTAATTTTCATAATCCAGCGATATTGATTTTCTTCGTCACCCGGATCTTTATAATGTACCTGTATCTGTTTGTAATCCTTTGCCTCAAAAGTAATGATCTTCAAGCTTAAAGAATCCATTTTAACATGCCCGGGCATTACCGAAGTGGCAGTATAAACCTCGCTATTAACATTCACATTGAGAAAATAGGTACGCCCTGTTACACCTTTAAACGGCCCAACAGTATAAATACCCGGTGCACTTTCCTTAAAATTCCAGGAATTTCCTACATTGTCAGTTACAGTTACCAAAGCCCCATTTATCACAGGATAAACATTCTGCCCTGTATAAGGTACAGATTGAGTAATTTTAACTGTCTGTACCTCATTTTTGTCTGTAACATTTCCTTCAATTACAATTTGGTTGGGTGCAGTATCTAAATTTACATTGATCACCTTTTCACATGAACAAAATAGAATAGAAAGAATGATCCACGCAACTGCATATATAACTTTATTCATCATAATTCCCTAAAATTTGCAAACGCATATTTGTTCAGTTTCCCATTTTTATCTGTTAAATTTCCCCTTTACCCCAGAAAGATGAGCTGCATATTGATCGGCAATAAGCTCCCAATCATATACATTTGTGATCTTATCCCTATTTCTTTTCAACATTATCTGACACTGGTCACTCACATATTCAATTTTTAACAGATGCCCGGCAACCTCCTCTGCATTTTGAAAATAAAATGCGTCATTTTCTAAGATATATTTATTGAAAGGGTTGTCATTTGCGCAGATCAAACTGCTTGAGGCCATAGCCTCTAAAAGTGATGGATTGGTACCACCAACAGTGTGACCGTGAAAATAAACATTTGAGTAATAGCGCAAATTGTTAAGGGTATTGATATTGTAAATTCCCCCGATAAACCTTATCTGGGAATAAGAGGCAAATTTTTGTTTTAAGTATTCCCCATAAACTGTTTCGTGTTTCCCCACCACAAGAAATGGACGTTCTAACCCCGCTTTCTGCACACCATCTAGTATGATTTCAATGCTATTTTCAGGCTCTAATCTTGCGATCAGCATGTCGTATTGCTGAGGTACAAGTCCATATTCTTTTAAGTCGCTCACATCAGGGTTCTCAAACAAGGTTGCACCATAGGCAATGAAAGTAGAATCCTTTTTATATTTAGTTTTCAAATATTCCTGAATACCGATAGAATCTGAAATCAAATGATCACTATATTTCACGCCCAGCCGCTCGGCATATTGAAGAAACTTCCGAACTTTTTGCGAATACTTAGTTCGCTTCCATTCTAAACCATCCATATTGGTGGTAACTACACTTTTTTGAGGCAAGAGCCAGCCCCAGACTGAACTACTTGTATATCCTAATTGCAGCACAACATCACAGTTCTGTTTCCTTACATTGAGAATGCAGTTTAAATCGTAGATGAATTGTCCCGCAGTTCCCAGTTTATCTTCTGGATCATAGCAATGCACGATCTTAACCCCTTTCCATTCCTTCTCCTGATAAGGATGACTATGGGAATTATACACGATGACTTCAAAACCTCTTTTAACTAAACCTAATGCCAAATATTCTGCACACTGCTCAAAACCACCATAGTGGTTAGGGATACCTCTTGTTCCAATGATTGAAACTTTCATCATGATTTATAGAATTTGCTCATAAAAACCTTTTGTTAATTGTCCAATATTTGACCAGTCGAATTTTTGCCTGATCATAAGATTTGATTGATTTGCAGCACCAATGAGTGCTTCGGGATGGTCTACGAGGTAACAAATCTGTTTAGCCAAATCTTCATGATCTTCGCTTTTAAAAAGGAAGCCATTTTCGCCCTGCTCAACGAACTCTTTAAAAGGAGGTAGATCGGAGCACAATACCGGCCTTCCGTAACTCATCGTAAGTAACAAAACCCCGCTCTGATAAATTTCCCGATAAGGCAAAACTACCAAATCAGCACCCTCGTAAAAAGAAGCAATTTCTTCGTCTTTTATATATCTGAAATGCGTTTGAATATCATTGTTAAGTTCCAGGTCGTTAATCAGCTCTTCATATAAATTCAGGTCACTTTTCCAGGCCTTACCGGCAATCACCAATTCTACGTTATAAGACTTATCTTTTACCAATTTAATGGCGTTGATCAACACATCTAATCCTTTGACTGTTTTTATCTGCCCAAAAAACAACAACCGAAAAGGAACATTTCGTTTAGCCGGATAAATTAGTGACTCAATAAAAGGTAAATAATTTCCATGTGGAATAATACGTACAGGCGAGGAGACAAAAGATTTCTGACTTAAAGCATCCATAGACGATTGATTGTGGACTATAATCCCGTCAATGAGTTTATAACTCGACCGCTCTACAAATTTATTTGCCTGTTTATGGAAAGAACTCACATCGTGTAAAGTTGCAATAACTTTAAACGACATGGAACGTGCCAGCGCAATTACTATTAAATCAACAGACCTGAAAGTAAAAAAATGCAAATGAACGATTTTCCCTCCAGCTTTCTTTGCAATGTTAAATGCTTTGAAATGACCCATCAAATATTCACTGACTTTAGCAAAAAGCTTTTTCTTCCATAGACCTTTAAAGGTGATCACAGTCTCTACATTTTTATATACCCTTGTCCGCGTTACATCACAGGTATAAAACTTAACTTTAACATCATGCTCACCCAAGCCCAGAGCCAAGCCATAATCATAATAATCCATCCCCCCATGTCCTCCCACAGGTTCAACAATATGAACATAGCCTAATGCTTTATTTTGTTTTTTATCGATCATCATGTTTTGGCAGGTAATAATTGTTTAAAAGCATATTCTATAACTTCCGCTTTTCCAGCTAACCCCTCACTTGCAGGAACATTGAAGTCCGGACGGTGAGTGGATAAACCCTCGGGCAGGATTATCCTTTGAATCTCCCCTACCTCTCTGGTGAATTTTAGATTTTTATCCGAATAATTAAAAATCGAATAAGGGACAGATAAGGTGTGCGCCAGTACTGCAGGATGTAATCTCGCGGTCACTACATATGCCGCACCTGAAATTTTTGCAACAGCAGCTTCTATTTCATGCCCCAATACCGTCTCTACTGCGATATTACTTTCCAAGAATAAAGCTTCCGCAAGACTGGCAGTCTCCAAATCAACTTCATAATCACAAACCAGGTTAACAACTTTAGAAACCCCAAGTTCCCTGCAAGTCTTGATTGTTAACCAAACGAGGCTCTGATTGATTTGTTTGTTATCGAATTGATCATATCCCGAAAGATCCCTGCAACTGTAAACGACATATTTGTTTTCTATGCCCGTTTGGACCTTGTCTGAATTCTGGTGCTTAAAGGCGATATCATGGATTAATTTATTACTTCCACGATTAAAAAAATCAAATTTCTTAGAAACCTCATGCGACTTGCCATCTCTGGCGAAAATGTTTGAGGAGATCATATTTGCAAGAAAAAGATAAGCTTTTGTTTTAAACTTACTATAACTGTCTATTCCAATCCCTAAATAGTTAACCTGAACCCCCATAAGCCTGGCAATGGACATATATTTAATTCCACCTGTTCCATTTTGATCCATAAAGCAAGTACCTCCTCCCCAACTTAATGACACCGAACCACGAAGACGATCTTTAAAATCCCTTATGCCATGCGCATTCAGATCAACAATCTCTATATCAAAAGACTGAATATGATGCGCGATTGCAATTTTCAGAAAATCCGCATCACCATAAGTGAATATTACAATTTTGGCATAGTGATTCTTGAAGTACTCGAGTAAGGTATCCAACATCAATACATCTCCAAAATTCGCTCCGTAGTAACCTATAAATGAAATTTTCATACTGCTAATTTGATTCTAACCATGTTGACATACCTTTGATAAATCATAAAATATAATGCTGCCACAAAAAACTCACTGATCACGTAACTCATGGCCAAAGACTGCATCCCATACCCTCTAAGCACGTACATAAATATGGCCTGTATGGCAATCGACAGAAAAGAAACAGCTACTTTAAGTGGAATACTCTCTTCCGATAAAATCGCTGCACCCAGTGCTGTAGAAAAAAATCTCAATGGAATACTTAAGCATAAGATCATTAGAATTACAGAGGCACTAGAGAAAGAAGCGGGATAAACAACTTTAATCACAAAAGGAGTTAATACAAAAAGCATGAGTCCTGTAAACAATCCCACTGCAAAAGAAACATAAGCATGTTTTAAGGGAGTTTTTATGGAGTTTAGATCCGTAGTCATCTTGTGGTATTTAGGCAAAAAATAAGTCCCAAAAACAATATTCGGCAGCAGAAAACAAGCAGTTAAAAGCGTACTCGCAGATGAATAAAGCCCAGAGGCGGCCGTTCCGAAAAGAAAAACAGCTACAATTGTCGAAATTTGGATCTGGGCAACATTTACTGTACCATTTAAAGCGTAAAAAACAGACTGTTTCATGAATCCGGAGATCTCTCTGAATTTTATATTAAAATCAGCGGACTCCCTATAATCATACTCCCTCTTAAATAACACTAGCAAAACATAAAAAGCAATGGCATGACCAGCCGCAATAAAGTAAGACACGGTGGTTAGGTTCACCAAAAAAAACAAAGAAAACAAAACGATCAGTAGTTTAGCCGTTGGTAAAACTGATTGCGCAACAGAAACAACGTTGTATCTTTCTTTCACCTGTGCACTTGCAACAGTGATATTCTGAAGAGCAAATGGAAAATAAAAAGTAGCCAGGCAAATGGATTGAACAATAGATACACCAGGCAAGAAGAGTATACTTAAAATGTAGGCAAGTAAGGTAGTTGCCGATAGACAAACAATGGAGATTGGCATCAGTTGGCCAATCTGACTCTGGTCAACACAAGCCCTCCTCAAAAAAAGACCTGATATACCAATACTTATGAAAGGCGCAATTACCGTTAAAATTGACGTCACTGCAGCATAGGCACCAAATTCCGCTAATCCCAACTGATGACTTAAAAACACCTGAAGAAGAAAGGTGGTGCCAGCTGCACCAAAACCGGAAACAATAACTCGTATTACTTTAATATTTCGCACTTAACTGGGGTTTTCAAGGTTAATCCTAATTAATTTATTTTTTTTAGCTGCAAACACAGCAAATGCAACCCTCAACAGGGCAAGAAAGATGACAAGCCACAGCATACTCACAGACTGAGCTGATATCCCCGATGTAATCACCTTAGAGGCGACTTCCAGGATGAGCATATATAGGAAGATATGGTAAAAACCGGAATGTGTTAAGATACATCTGTTGTATGCCTTTCTAACGAAATAACCAAACAAAACACACCCAATTACGATTCCCGCATAACCAAAATTGATATATAGATCTCCCATTAAAGTTGGAGGGATACCAAAACCCTCAAATTCCAGGTTTGTTACTTCCTTTAACCAGGATTGATAATCAAGCTGCTTCCCTGGCAATGCCGTAATAATGTCCATAAAAAAAGTAGATCCATATTCCAGGTTTCCTTTACTTACAAATGCGGTGATGACCTTTTCAAGATTGGAGATATAAAGTACAAACCGATAGGTAAATGTTGTAGCCAAATCCACAGTGGTCATGCTATCCGGATTCCTGAACATTTCGAACACATTGATGAAAAGTAGCCCCATACCTGCGTAAATAAACATCAGTTTATTAGAAAGCCGGGCAGCAAGGTAATGTCTCGAGATCAGAAGATACAGGCATAACCAGAGCAAATAACGCCTGGAGCCAGTTCCGGTCATAATAAGTCCAACAACTGCAAAAATTGCAAACAAAAACCAACGATCTTTATCTCTGCTAAAAGAATAGGTAGCATATAGTGCCAATCCATACATAGAAAATGTCATCAGATACAAGAAATAACCATTTCCTCCTACCGATAGGGCCGCAACCCTGGCAAGCTCTTTGTTTCCCGCCAGAATTGGAATATTTCCTGCCCTGGCAAAAAAAATCAACCCGGCAAGAATTCCTAATCCGACAAAGGCAAGACTTGCTTTTTTAATCTTGGCATCAAGGTGTACACCTATCGAATGCCATGGCTTTCCGGGTCTGGATAATCTGTAATCTTTTGTATTTGCCGCAATATAGAATCCAACATTTATAAAAACATAGCCCATCATAACGATAACTGCAACATGTTGAAAATTGGCCGAGCGATACATCTCCGCCGAAAAAAAATAAAGTGCAACTGGCCCTAATCCGATAAGCACAATAAAATACAGGTTCAAAAAAACTTCCGGCTGAAAAAAGTCATTATTCCCTTTTTTGAACAAGCCAAATAAATAAACAAGACAAAAAATGACGATCATTACCATAGCAATTAGTTTAGATAGCCTTTTTCAACATCTTCTCCCCACACCTCGATCCATGCCGGATGGATAGCTACCCCCTTCTTCATCATCGCCTTAAAACCGCTCTCATTATCCTTTTTTGAATAGATTTTGATAGATTGCAAAACGATCTTATTCGGTTGTTCTTTCAATACCAGATCAGCGTACTGGTTCCCCTTTCTAAACCAGGCATCGTCTGTGAAAGCCAGAGCCGCAACCTTAATTTTATCATCGTTTTCAATATAACGGATCAAATCTTTAGACACCCGGTCAGTTCTTTCATCACCATAAATATTATGAATAGAAAGCGTCAGAACTGTAGAAGGAAACTCCTGCTTAAATTCACTGATTATTTTCTTCCAGTTGGTTGTATAATTATTGAAATTAAACCCCACTCTATTCATCTCTTGCTGATCAGCAATAAAATTTGTTTCAATTCCATTTGTATTACTACCTCCGGTAATCGCAATAGAATTCACATATTCCATATCCGGCAACAGGGCAAGCTTAAAATTATGGAGAAATTCAAAATAATGAGACAAGTATTTTTCATCCCAAGGAACAGGTGCTTTAGAATTCTCTTCTTTTCCCGATTCCACATAATTATCCTGATGAATCCAGCCCATATATTTTGCCCCGGTTCCACCAACCCATAATGGACTCCACCTCCCAGGCAACACTCCAATATTGATTTTCTTATGAGCCTTTGCTACCAATCCTACTACTTTGTGGAGGACAGCAAAATCGTAAACCCCCTCTTGTGGATTCAACCTTGACCATCCTAAATAATAAGTGATCCCGGAAACCAGTTTATTCTGTAGAATGTCTTCTATTTTTTTTTGATCTATATCACCTCTTATCAGTACATAGACTTTCTGGCTATCTAAGGTAAGGCTGTTATCCAGCTTTTTAAATACGTCTCCGGAAAAGCGGGAAACAATCAATGTACAAACCAATAAAACCATTACATATGCTAATCTCATGATGTCTAAAAATTACTTCAAAAATTTATTGAACAAGTTCTTTTTCTTCTCATTATAAACTCCATATTCATAACCATAGCCATAGCCATAATCGTAGCCATCATTCGTATGAATATCGTTAACAACGATCCCTATCTTCTTCATCCTTTTATTTACATACAGATCTTCAACAATATTCAGTTGATTCTTTAATGTAAATTTCTGTCTAACCAGATACATGCATATATCCGCATGCTTCTCCATTAACTGCGCATCCGTCACAATACCGATTGGAGGGGCATCAATAATGATATAATCAAACTGTGCTTTCAACTCTTCAAGCAAGGCATTTGTCCTTTCATTCATCAATGTTTCCGCAGGATTTGGGGGAACTGGTCCAGAGCTGACAACAAACAAGTTTTCCTGAAACTCCAAAGGTTTTACAATATCATCCACACCTAAATCCTTATTGATAACATAGTTTGTAAAACCAGTTTTATTAGGGATGTTGAGCTTTGACGAAAGCCCAGGCTTTCTTAAATCCAGTTCCATGAGCAAAACTCTCTTTCCGGTTATTGCCAGTATATTCCCAAGATTAATGGCAACAAAAGACTTCCCTTCTCCGGCCATACTGGAAGTTAGAAGAATAACCTTTTCCTTAGGGTCCTGAAGGTAGAAGGCAATATTTGTTCTTAAAGCCCTGAATTGTTCTGCAATTGCAGACCTTGAATTATTGGCAACCACCAAATTATTGACTTCTGCATTGTGACTAATTTCCCCAATAATCGGAACCTGCGTAATCCTTAAAATATCCTCTTTACTACTCACTTTTTTATTCAGAAAATCAGACACGCCAATAAACGAAACTGGCATAAGCAAGCCAACAAACAAGCCAAACAAAAGAACTACGGGCTTTTTAGGGCTATAGGGCTTAAATTGAGATTTAGGCGGATCTATCGTCCTGGAATTAGCGATTGTAGAAGTCTTAGATATAGCCGTTTCTTCACTTTTCTGCATAAGGAATACATATAGTTCTTGCTTAATCTGTTGTTGCCGGGCTAAGTTTAAATAATTTCTTTCCGTTGCAGGCACTTGCTTGATCTGCCCCTCTGTCGAATTCATTTGACTGCGGTATTTGTCTCTTGTAATGGTTAATCCATTTTTAGTAGTTAACAAATTGGACAACATATCTTTCCTCAGGTTTGCAATCTGATGGTCGAGATTTACAACCACAGGATTAGTCTCTGTAACACTCAACAGACTCCTGTCCCGCTCCAAAAGCAGCGCGTTGTATTTCTCTATCAAACCACTAAACACCATATCTGCAGGCAACAATGCACTTGGAAGTACGCGTTTATGACCATTTTCATCTTTCAGATACACCTCCAGGCTCGTTAGAATATTAAGCTGAGTTTCAACTTTAGACAGTTCATTCATAAATTCACTTGTATTCTGAACGAGTAACTTAGATTGCTCGGTCATATCTGCAAGATTATTTTTCTGTTTGAATCCCTGAATATTTCCTTCCAGATCACTAAGTTCTCCACCAATAAGTGCCAGCCGGCCATGGATAAATTTTATAGTACTGTCTGCTACCTCATTTTTATCCTTTAAATTTCCCTCCACATACTTTTTAATGATCTCATTGAGAATATCTTCTCCCCTTTTAGGAACGCTATGATTTATACTTAGATCAACAATGGTGATTTGCTTGTTGGCCACCTCCACACTCATATCGTCCATCAAAGAAGCCACCTTTTCATCGACACTGGAAATAACGAAGCTGTAATCCTCGTAAACAAATGGAATTTCTTCTACTTTCGATAGCATAAAAGTTCCTACTTTAGGAAGATTCACCACACGGTTGAAATTAACAACAGTATCCAGTTCATCTGCACTAATGGAGATGCGACCATCCTTCAATGGCTTTAACTCCACAGCTGTTTTCTTAATCGTATCTGCGGGTTTTAGCAAAAGAACTTTAAATGGGCTCTTATAAAGCTCCACATTCCTTACTCTTCCTTTTTTAAAATACGTGACATTAAGGTTCATATCATTAACCACCTGTTCCATGAGTAACCGTGTCTTAAATATCTCTGCCTCATTATCCACAGTACTCTTCTCACCAAGCAGACCACCGAGGTCGCCCAGCAGTTCACTGGCTCCCATCATGCCAGAGCCTTTTTTATCATCATTCACCATAACCCTCGCCGTCACTTTATACATGGGGGTATTATATCTTATATATAAGAAAGACAGGATCAAACAAGCTATAACTGAGAAAACAAGCCATGGCCATTTTATGGAAACTTTTGTCCAAAGGCGGTTGAGGTCAATAACCTCTTCTTCACCCTGACGTTTATTCACATCTGAAGTATTCATTACAATATTTTAAGGTTAAAAAGAATCGGCTTATTACAACCGGCTGAACAGTACCACCAATACAGAAAGAGCGGAACCAATTATTGCAAGCGTCTGCACTCTGGCGGTATTAAGTGAAGCAGCCTTACCTTTGTTTGGTTCAATATAGATTACATCATTCTGCTTCAGATAATAATAAGGGCTGTTAAATAATTTTGCTGAATTTAAGCTGAAACGCGCAAATTCCTTTTTGCCGTTGTTATCTCTTATCAACAAAACATTCTCCCTTTTTCCATAAATAGTGAGGTCACCCGCAAGGCCTAATGCATCTAGAATGCTAACTTTTTCATTTGGCAAAGTATAAGCTGCAGGCCGGGCTACTTCACCTAAAATTGTTACTTTAAAGTTAGCAAAACGGACCTGTACAGTTGGATCTTTAAAAAAATCCTTGGCTTTTGCCCTGATGACATCCCTGGCATCGTAAGTAGTTAACCCACTAAGCTTAATCTTACCGACAACAGGCAACTCCACTTCTCCTTTCTTATCAACAAGATAACCGGAGATTTGCTGCTGACCAATCGCTCCTGCGGAGCTTGATCCCAATGCTTGCTGAGGGCTCACCTGATTAACCGCAGCAGTGCTTGCAGGGTCAATCGTAAAAATCGAAATCGAAAGGATATCGTCAGGCAAAATCACGGGATCTGAGAATGGGGCCGCATTTGCGAGTGCGGATTGCTCAGCCAAAGAAACATCCTGGAAATAGGGGACGCTTTTTGTACTGGCACAAGAAGCAACAAGCATACAAATTAGCAATCCTGCTAATTTGGCCAATCGCTTGCTAGGTTTCTTTTCTTTCATCGTTTCTGTTTTTTTCATAGGTACGTATCAATAGTGTAAGGATAGATTCGGAATAAACATTTTTACAGAAAACAGCCTTAGATCCTTCAGCAGGAAAGATCAAGGAAATAAAACATCCTATTACGACTAGAAATTCTGCAAAAATAAAGGGAGGCGCCTGAAAAGAACCGATGAAACCAACAGAAAAACACACAAACACAAAGCAAATCCAATTAAAATTGAAATATAACAGAGATTTAACTTTAAATTTATATGTAATCATAGGCTAAATTACAAAATCATCATTATTCACATTAAAAACTAATAAATAACGTGACTATAAAACAAATATAATCAGTAATTAGATAATTAACGAACAAAAACCGCAATTAATATTAATAAGTAATAAAAAATGAAATCAAAAAGTATAATTTATATTCACAAACACAAATCAGCACCAAAGAAAGAGTAAATGACGGACATGCTCATCAGAAAGATGATCAATACCCCGCAAAAACATAAAATCAATAAGCACAGCTTGAACAGAACAGAGGCTCCGCTAATTAAACTAGCTTACCATGTGTTCTTTTAGAAAAGAAACCGGATTGTAGAAAAGTAAATCCAATTGACTTTATTCATTGTAAGCCAAAAAGAAGAAACCCCTGTAAAGCAATTTTGATCATCATATTATTTAAGACTTGCTTCTTTCCACGTTTCGTAATCTCAAAGCTTCCTTTTTGGAAAGTACCACCGCCTTAAAAACGACCGGGCTTAAAGGTAAATCATCCTTGTTTGTCGCAACACTATTAATTTCATCAGCAATATTCATTCCTTCTACAACCTCTCCAAATACGGTATAATCCTGATCAAGATGCGGAGTCCCTCCTATAGTTTTGTATATTTCTCTTTGCTTTTCAGAAAATTTCATCCCTTTCTTCGCTTCAATAGCATCTAATTGCGCGTCTGTTTGCTTTTTACCAGCAACAAGGTAGATCTGAGATAAATACGAGTTCTTCTCCGGATTATCATTTCTTCCTGCACCAAGGGCTCCTTTTTTGTGAAAAAGATTTGGTTTAATTTCTGCTGCCAGGCGCTTTGGTGCGTTTTCCGGATGTTGTTTCTCGCGGTCCAGGATCACCTCATCCAGTTCACCTCCCTGACTAACAAAGGATTTAATTACCCTGTTAAAGACAGCCTCGCTATAAGTTCCATCCTTAATGGCCTGTAAAAACATATTCCGGTGCTTAGGCGTTTGATCATACAGCATCAGTGTAATATCTCCTTTACTGGTCACCAATCGTACAAAAGTCGACTGAGCTTTCAGCGAACAGATAAAGAGCATAAAGATGAAAGAGAGTGCAAGTGTTTTCATGATTCTGATTTAGAGTAACAACAGTTGGAGATACTAATATAACAGTCTTGCTTTATTTTTTCCACAGCTTATATAACTTAATCTTATATTTAACCCCCATAGATTATAATCCCTTAAAAACACAGGAATGAACAACTGGTTTAAGCACAACAGCCTCCACTTCATTATCATTACCCTATTCTTAGCCATTTGCTTCGTCTACTTTAATCCCGTTTTCGAAGGGAAAACACTCGGACAAAATGATGTAACCAGAGCACAATCTACACAAACAGAAATTAACGCTTACAAAGCCAAAGGAACAACCATACTTTGGACAAACCAGATTCATGGTGGAATGCCAACTTATCAGATATGGGCACCTTATAAATCCAATTTGACTTCCTGGATTGTAAACGCGATTAACTATACTTTTCCAAAACCAGCTGGTATTGTTATTATTTTATTACTTGGTGCCTATTTACTGTTCTGTGTCCTCAAACTTAACCCCTGGCTGGCAGCCGCAGGCGCTATTGCTTTTACTTTTTCTTCTTATAATATAATTCTACTGGTGGCTGGTCATGCTAATCAGGCTTTTGCTATCGCCTTTTTTGCACCTGTTCTTGCAGGCATCCTCTTGGCATTCAGAGGACGACATCTTACCGGAGCTGCTTTGACCGCTTTATTTCTTGCCATGGAAATCAGGGCAAACCATATTCAAATGACTTATTATCTGTTACTGGCATTGCTGGTGTTGGTTGGCATTGAACTTTATCATGCCATTAAGCAAAAAACAACAGCCAATTTCGGAAAAGCCATGGGATATCTTGCCGTTGCAACTTTACTTGCTGTGGCGGTAAATGCATCTACTCTATGGAGCACTTATGAATATGGAAAAGACTCCATCAGGGGCAAATCCAACCTCACTACCACGAAGGAACCGAGTAATGGACTGGATAAAGAGTATGCTTATCAGTGGAGCCAGGGATTAGGAGAAAGCATTACCTTCCTTGTTCCAAATGCCTATGGTGGTAGTACCAGGGGATCACAAAATAAAGATTCAAATGTAATCAAAGCCTTAACAGGAGTAGGTGCAGATCCGGAGCAAGCGCAATATATTGCCAACGCAATGCCAATGTACTGGGGAGACAAGCCCTTTACAGAAGGTCCCTTCTATTTTGGAGCAGCTATTTGTTTCCTCTTTGTACTTGGTTTGTTTATCGTTAAAAACCATCTAAAATGGTGGTTACTGGCAACCGTTATTCTCACCCTGCTTTTATCTTTTGGTAAAAACTGGCCACTGGTTTCTGATCTTTTCTTCGATTACTTCCCTTTGTACAACAAATTCAGAGCAGTTGAATCTATACTTGCAGTAGCAGGCTTATGTTTCCCAATACTGGCTCTTCTTGCCGTTAACGAAATCATCACCAATAAAAACAAAGGTGATCTGTTCAAGAAAACAAAAATAGCTTTTTATATCACCGGGGGGCTGAGCCTGATCATTGCTGTCGTTCCCGGCTTACTGCTTTCCTTTAAAAGCAACAGCCATGAGCAGTTTATCAGCCAATTGTCACAGATGCTGAAAATTGATGCTTCTACAGCCAATTCCTTTGGTAATGCCTTGGTTGAAGACAGAACTGCCGCTGCCAAGGCAGATGCGCTCCGTTCCTTTCTTTTTATCATTGCCGCATTTGGACTCCTATGGGCCTACCTAAAAGATAAACTGAATGTAACACTACTATCTGCAGGTTTTCTTATTCTGGTTACTATAGATATGTGGACAGTAGATAAACGCTACCTTAATCAGGACAGTTTCGTCTCCAAACAGGATATTGAACAACCCAAGCCAAGGGCCGTTGATGAAATCATTTTAAAAGACAAAGATCCCGATTATAAAGTAATTGATCTAACTGAAAATATTTTGAGCGATGCAACTACCCCCTATTTTCACAAATCTATTGGCGGTTATTCAGCTGCCCGCTTAAAACGTTTTGATGAATTGGTGCAAGCTCAATTCTCTAAAGGAATAAATCCTGGTGTACTGAGCATGCTCAATACTAAATACCTCATCCACAACAATCCGGAGACCAAAATCCCCGATGTACAAATTAATACTGAAGCTTGTGGACATGCCTGGTTTGTTAAAAACATTAAATACGTGCAAAATCCGGATCAGGAAATGCAAGGGCTAAACAACTTTAACCCTAAAGAGCTTGCTATTGTCAATGAAAAATACAAACCCTTTATTACAAGCCCTACCACGGAAGCTGCTCCCGGTGATCTGATTCAACTGACAAGTTATGCTCCTGACCATATGATCTATCGAAGCAATAGTTCCAAACCTCAGGTAGCCATTTTCTCAGAAATCTATTATGACAAGGGATGGAAAATGCTGATCGACGGTCAGGAAAAACCCTATTTTAGTGCAGACTATCTTTTACGGGCAGCACAGCTTCCTGCAGGCAGTCATAAAATTGAATTCGTTTTTCATCCGGCTTCCTATTATACCGGAGAGAAGATTTCTTTGGCAGGTTCTGTATTACTTGTACTGGCTTTAGGTGCATCTCTATATTCAGAAAAGAAATCCAGGAAAGCCGATAAGGCTTAATTTAAATAAAAACAGAAGGTAGAGCCCTTTCCGGGCTCACTTTCTATCCAAATCTTACCCTGGTTAGATTTCACAAATTCTTTACAAAGCATAAGCCCTATACCTGTTCCTTTTTCCCCTCTCGTACCATAGGAAATATCCATATTGCTTTTCAGAAATAAATCCTGCTGTTCTTTACTGATGCCCTTTCCTTCATCTTTAACAGAAAACAGGACCCTTCCAGTATTTTCTACATCCGCTTTAACCTCAATTTTTCCCTGAACCGGACTGAATTTAATCGCATTAGAGACCAGATTTCTGATGATAAAATCAAAATGATTTGGATCTGCAGTAATGCTCAGTGTAACAGGAACAAGATTAATGATCAGCAATTCTTTATCCTCTACTTGTTTTTGCAATGCCTCTATGTTTTTGCGAACAACCGATTCAGGATTAAAGGCAGAGGCCTTAACATGAATACCCTTGATCTGGGCTTCTCCCCAGTTCAGTAGTGCATTTAATATTTCCAGGGTAATATCACCTTGCTTACGCATGGCTGAAATCATTTGCTGAAGATCTTCCTGATTTAATTTTTCTTCATCCATCACCGCCAGCAGTTGTGTAATTCCGCCAATAGGATTACGAAGGTCGTGGCCGATAATGGAAAACAACTTATCTTTTACCATATTGCTTTCCTCAAGCCTTCTGTTCAACTGGTTGATTTTGTAGAAATAAAACCAAAGGATCAATAAAATCAGTAAAGCTGCAACAGCAACCCCTATTCCTATATTTCGCTCATAGGTTCTCTCCTGATTAACCATTTCAAGATCTTCAATACGAATTCTGGATTCTGCAATCTTGTAACTGGATTGCAAAACAGATAAACGGTTCGCTTTATCTGCATTGACCAAACTGTCTATCAGCCTATGATGCTCTTCTAATGAATTCAATGCTTCTGAATACCTGGATTGTTGTTTATACAAATCAGAGAGACTTCGGTAGATTTCGGCCGACAATTGTTTATTTCCAATGCTTCTGGCAATGGAAAGTGCATTTTTTAAATGAAGAACACTTTCCTGGGCGTCTTCTTCCTTTACCGATTTGGCAAGATTTAACAAAGAACGAGCTTCTTCTTCCCGCAGATTCAGATTCCTCGCTTTTTCCAGCCCCTTGCGGTGATAATCTAAAGCTTCTCTTTTTCGACCCAAAGAATCCAAAACCTTTCCTGTCTTTTGCAAAAACCTTACATGATATTTGTTGAAATTTGGATCATCGCTTTTTGCTACCCCAATTTTATAATAGGCTAAGGCCTGCTGATGGTCACCTTTTTTAGTATGCAATTTCCCCAGATGATTCAGTAAATTAAAATAGTCGTCAGTAACTGGTTTATCTTTATTCAATTGTTCTGCCTGAACATAAAATTTAGTAGCCTGACCCAATTGATGGTTAAGTTCATAAACTTCACCAAGGCTCATATAACTTTTGATCAATCCAGTCGTATCAGCCATTAAGGTATATAGACGAAGCCCCGATCTCATTGCCTCTAAGCCAGGATTAATCTCCCCTTGTTTAGCTTGTAATAAACCAAGTTGCAAATAGGCGCCTGCCAACTCCTTTCTATATCCGCTTTTATTGAAGAGCAAGATGGCCTGTTTTTGGTAAACGATGGCTAAAGCATAATTACTATACTCCTCATTTATTGCAGCCAAACTACACAACATGCGTGCTTCTCCAGGCAAATAACTCCATTTTTTTGCAATCAATAAGCCCTCACGAGCAAAATGCAATGCCGAATCTGGTCTTGTTTTCAAATAAAAATGGCTCTTTTGCTGATCTGATCTAATCTTTTGAATGACCTTTCCAGGTATTTCCTGTTCAGCTTTTCTTTTAGTGGTATAACCACAAGCCATGCAGCAAAATGCCATTAAAAACAGGTAGAAGCTATAGGTTTTCATACGATCAGGAATTGACTCATTAATACTAAATTAAATTATTATTTTTTCAAAATACCAACTTCTGATAATTATAGTTTAAACATTCTTTATGGTATAAATATTTTTCACTGTATTCCTACGACGAGTAAATTTCTAAGGAATGTAAACCAAAACTGTTTATTGCCGTTATAGTAAAGATTGATGGAATGAAATATCAACACAAAATCTATAATTCTATACTGATGAAGAAACTCCTTGTTTTTGATCTTGATGGTACACTTGCAGAAAGTAAAGCTGCATTGGATGAAGAAATGGCAACACTCTTTGGTAAACTATTGAATATTGCCGAGGTAGCAGTAATTTCAGGGGGAGACTGGCCCCAATTCGAAAAACAGGTCATATCTCATTTACTCCAGGGAAGCAACCTGGACAATCTATCCATTTTACCAACCTGCGGAACAAAATTTTATCAGCACCGTTCCTCTGGTTGGAAGAAATTATATGCAGAAGATTTCACAGATATTGAAAAGAAAAAGATCATCAGTGCCCTGGATCAAGCCCTGCAGCAATCGGGCTTTAAAGCCACTCAAACCTGGGGTGAACAGATAGAAGACCGGGGAAGTCAAATCACTTTTTCAGCACTTGGACAACAAGCTCCGCTTGAGCCCAAAAAAGCCTGGGATCCTGACTTTGCTAAACGACAGAAAATAAAAATTCTGCTCGATCGGCTGATTCCTGAATTTTCAGTAAGGCTTGGCGGTGCAACCTCTATCGATGTAACCAAACCCGGAATCGATAAGGCCTACGGAATGTATAAACTGAGGGATATTTTGAATATTTCTATAGAAGAAATGTTGTTTATGGGGGATGCCTTATTTGAGGGAGGAAATGACTATCCGGCGCGCACAACCGGTGCAGACTGCATTCAGGTAAAAAATCCAGAAGAAACCAAAAGAGTAATTGAAGCAATCATTGCTTGTCTCGGATCTGCTAAAACAGAGATTTCTTATGGCAACTAGAAATAAAAAACCGGCATGGTCAGAAACTATTCTTCTCCATGCCGGTTTCTTTATCAACAAAATATTGCTATTGAACTATTTTAATTTCTACTCTCCTGTTTAGAGCCTTGCCTTCATCTGTGCTATTGGAAGCAATTGGTTTAGTAGCACCATAACCTTTTACAGTAAAGTTAGAGGCACTGATACCGGCATTTACCAGGTAGGACTTTACCGCATTAGCTCTGTCAACAGATAGAGACATATTATGCTCAGGCGTTCCTTCAGCAGATGAATTACCATTCAAAATGAATTTCACAGAAGAATCTTTTCTCATTTCCGCAACAGCATGATCCAAGGCCTGAATCGACTCTGTTTTCAAAACGTCTGAATTGAATTCAAACTGGATATTGCTGAAGCTATAATTTGGTTTTTCAACTTCGGCTGGTTTTTCTGGTTCCTGAGCTGGAGGTTCAGGTTTCTTTTCTTCCGGTGGAGGTGTCTGTGCAACCGGTGCAGGCGCTGGTTTTGCTACAGCCTTCTTTGTTTTACAGGAATACATCGTTAAGGATAATGATCCCATAACGGCTAGTAATACTAGGGTTCTTGAAATTTTCATTTGTGTTTATTTGTGTTATTTGTTGTGTTCTTTTGGTATATAAAATTATACGCAAAATATAAAAATGTATCTGTAATGATACCATTTATAACGAAATATTTAACGCGAACTTATATGCACACCCGTTTTTTATCTCCGGAAACGGAAATTTCCATAGAGACAAGCATCTATAGTCTTTAGTCAAACCTTACATTTATACACAAACTTTCTCCCTCCGGCATGAATTCGAAGCACGAGTCCTTCATTTTCCAGTTTCTTTAATTTTAGATATACCGAACCAATACTCAGCGCTGCTCCGCTTTTCTTGAGCTCGAGCCAAAGCGTTTCTGCATCGATTTCTTTCCCATAATCGCAAAGGTAAAGATAGACCGTCCTTTCCATCACATTCAAGGTATCAGTTATGTCTCTCATTTTAACCTTCCCTTCAACTCTTCACTTCCGGTTGTACGCTCTGCAGTACGTTCACCCTTTTGACCAAAATGGTAACTAAAGGACAAGATTCCATACCGGCTATCATTATTCCGTCTGCTATAGGAAGAAACCTGTTCATAGAACATAAATTGCCTTGGACGATTTCCTCCGAAGATATCATTCATCATCAGCTTGACATTTCCTTTTCCCTTCAGTATTTCCCTTTGAATACCAGCGGAAATATTGGAATAAGCTTTATTTTTTGTGGTTCCTGACACCTCAGCGCTTTGGAAAAATGCACTCAATTCTGCTTTCCATCCTTTGCCTAGTATTAAAGTGTTCTGGCTATTCAATGCAAGTGTGTTTCCCGAATGTCTGATTGTACCCTGACTACTCTCCATATCAAATGAATTGTGGTATAGATTCAGAAATTGACTTCCTGTTAACCATGCTCCTGCACCAGTAGTAGCTGTAAAGCTAATTCCGTAATTACTATAGTTTCCAAGATTATCCGGCCGTTCAAAAGTAACTCGTCCCGGATCTACCAGACCGATTTTTTCTCCCATCACATCGCTGGTATGGTTATAGCTTAGGGTAGCAAAGTAACGGGATTTAAAATGGTACCCAAGCTCAAAAGCATTTACCATCGCAGGCTTCAGGTAAGCATTTCCCTCATAGAAAGAGAAAGGATCTGTATACACCCGAAATGGATTCAGATCCCAGTAGCCCGGACGCTGGATCCTACGGCTGTATCCCAGCTGGACCTTATGCATCTCTCCAATCTGACGACCTAGAAAAATACTGGGAAACCATTTATAATAGCTCCTTTTTTGTAAGGAATCTGTAGTAATTTGATGTCCGCTCGTTGAAGTATACTCCCCTCGAAGACCTATTTGAAGATGATAGCTCCTCCATTCCTTTTTAAGGTTAACATAAGCTGCTTGTATATTTTCCTTATAAATAAAATAGTTACTGGTTAATGCATCAGATACATATTGATGATTTTGAAGCGTATCATAATGCAAATCATTTTCAGTTCGTACAAAACTGCTTTTCCATCCCACCTCCAGTTTAGAGGAAAATTTGAGTGGCAAAACATAATCTACTTTGGCGACATAAATATCATTATTCGAAGGAATATCCCCACGTCTGGATCCTGGCATACGCACAGCAGTTCCAAAAGCATCTGTATATTTTGTATCAAGTTGCTGGTCCATTTTTGAAAAATGGGTAACATAATCCAAATCAGCTTTAAGCTCATGT
>NZ_QAIL01000374.1:27464-33992 GCF_003061025.1 Pedobacter sp. HMWF019
TACAGCAAATCTGTCCAGCGCTCCTTCCCTTCTGTATAAGTTAATGCGTTCCAAATCGGTTGTTTGTTCTGGCCGTCCATCCACTGGCTATTGGTTTGCTGGCTGGTTGGATATTTACCTACTGCCCCATTAATCAGAAAACCAATTACATTGCGCTCATTGAGGTTCAAATCCGCGCCGGCCCGGAAGTTGTGCGCGCGGAGCTTGGCGCTTTCCTCCGAATGCTGGAAAGTGCTTTGCAAAATCCTATTGCGATTATCCTTCTCATAAAAGTTACGCTCAACATCTGTATAACTTGTATAATCATGTACAGTCAGATCGTAACTTCCATACAGATTCAGTTTATTTTTTTGGTAGTTGAAACTTGCCGAGCTACCATAGCGTGCCGACCTTCCTCGTCCCCCATTTGCAGAAACGCTGCCATTAAACCCTGAATTCGCATTTTTCTTCAATATAATGTTCACGATCCCACCACTCCCTGAGGCATCGTAACCTGCGGAAGGATTTGCAATAATTTCAATTTTGGAGGCAGCTGAAGAACTTGTACCTCTGAGCAAAGTAGCCAGCTGGCTGCCGGATAGATAGGTGAGCTTCCCGTTAATCATTACGGATGTTCCTGCACGGCCTTTCAAAGAAACTTCTCCGTTTTCGGTAACGCTGACACCAGGAGCTTTGGATAACAACTCTAAGGCAGTATTACCTTCTGCCATCACACTTTTTTCCACGTTCATGACCGTTCGGTCCAAACGTTGTGAAATCAATGGTGTGGCCCCATTAATGACAACCGTGTTTAATGTTCGGTTATCTGGCATTAGATGAAGTTCACCATAATGGTATTGTTTCTGAAATTCAGTCAGTTCGAAAACTTTCCCAAAATAAGGTGTATATCCCATGTAGTTGATACAAATGAGATATTTGCCTTTAGGTATATCTGTACCTTTAAAATAACCAAGAGAATCTGTCATTAGCGATTTTATTTTTACAGAATCCACAACGCGTAAAACAACCACAGCGGCGGAGGGCAGCGATTGAGCATGTTCATCTAATACCCTGCCGCTAACACCAGCAAATTGTGCAAAAACACCAATCTGCAGTAGCAATAAAATTGCTGTTAGATAAATCTTCATAGAGATCTTTTTTTTGATTTTTTACGTTTCTTGCCCCACCAGATATAAAAGCCAGTAACAGGCAAACTGGCGCAAACCAGACTACTGATGAAGTAAATGATCTTACTGGTTAATCCTAAAGAAGCGCCTACATGCAATGAATAATTTAGTTTACGGACTTGATCCGCAAAAGAAAGTTCTCCAAGTCTTTTTCCGCTTCTGGCCGACAATTCCAGGGTAGCAGGTTCAAAATAGAGATCCCGCCAGAATCCGGAAAACATATCTGTACAGGCATAAATCAGTTCGTCCGGCTTTTCAGGGATACTGACAATGACGTTGTTTTTATTATGTAGCGCAATCTCATTGCGTACTTTATACCATATTTTATCGGCAATGACCAGTGCTGGCTCCGCAGAAGGAGCAAATAGCTCTTTTTCCGGGCGTTTACGTGGCCCCCCATCACCTCCGGTTACCCAATACATACTCCTGGAAAACCATGAAAAACTCATCACCAGCCCTGTTATGGCCATCAATACGGCTATAAGCAGGGTATAAAACCCAAGTACATTGTGCAAGTCGTAATTAATACGCTTAAATTTTGCGTTCCATTTGATTTTGAAGCTTTTATCACGATTACTCTTGTTCCATTTCTTGGGCCACCATAAAATCAGGCCGCTGATGAGCAGGAAGAAAAATATAAAGGTAGCCCAACCCACTATGGGTTTACCTATTTTTCTTCCCAGCATCAGGTTTCGGTGCAGCTCATCTACCTCATGGAAAAAATCTTCATGATCCTGAAAGGCTACAATTTCAGCGGTATAAGGATTCACAAATACAGTGGAATCAGAATTCATGGAAACGGCAACAGTTTTATCCAGTCCATGGTACCACATGGAAGAGATTTCTTTTCCCGGAACAGCTTTTGACACAGCCTGATGGATCACCGATGGTGGGAGCAGCTGATCTTCATGCTGTGCAGCCACCTTCAGGTTAGCATGTGTCCAGTCTTTGATTTCTTGTTCAAAAACCAGGATACAACCTGTTATACTAATGATGAAAACAACAATTCCGGAAGCTATTCCCAGCCATAAGTGCAGCCAGGCATTAATTTTACTAAATCTATCTTTTATGGTCATGAATAATGAATTTCCAAGCAGGTATTTGATTAGTGATATAATTAATATTCCAGTTTGCTAAAGGCAGCTACATTAGTGATACCTCTCAAACGCGCACCTCTTTTTGCTGTTGCAGTTGCCACGTCAATCACATACACATAGAATTCTTTATTGTCTTCCTGCATTACATAGTAGGCTGTTTTACCATCCTTTTCAATATATATTTTGTTATTATAATCGGTCTGATCATGTACCGGAGCACCGCTTATCTCTGAAACTGTTTTAGCTTCGGCATCCACAATAGCCAGTTTTACTTTACCGCCGCCCACACCACCAGTTTCGGTTGATGCATAGAGCGTCATCAGGAATTTGGCTCCGCTGATATAATTACCGCGTGCTATTTTTCCTTTGCCCAACGCCTCTACATTAAAAAAGTAACTTTTATCAAACTCATCAGTTCCTTTCTTAATTCTTAGCATTCCTGAAGGATTCTTAGGCACAAGGCCACCTTCAGTTGTTCCTGAAGTAAACCAGGTATAAGCATCTCCATTAGTAAGAACGCCAACTCCCTGTTGTGAACCCCAGTTACCAACAAAACTACCTCTGTCATCACTGATCTTTTTAACCAGTTTCAGGTCAGGATAACTTAAAACAGCAATAGTTGTTTTGTTAACCTCTGTAATATTACCTCCCCAGTTGCCTTCACCTTCCGCAATTTGATAAGGGATATATATTTTATCTCCGACCTGGAATAAGCCCGTCCAAATGGCCATCCGGCCGTTACCAGCCAATTCAGCAAGATTAATTGTTGCCTGGTTCTGAATTAGAAATGATTCTGCATTATAATTCATCAGTGTGGCTACCGGATCAGTAAGACTACGGTTCGTTGATCCGATAATTGTATTTTTGGTTCCGTAGTTACCAAATATTCCAGGACGTACAGCATTAACGGTTTTATTGTCAAAACGGGTTAATTTTCCGTTGGTTCCAAATCCATAAGGTGTAATTGGCCCCTGGTTACTGTAAGTAAGACCAAAAACAAGGTTGTTCTGCACATTAAAATAGAATTCATTGGAAGGAATCCCTTTACCTACAATACTGATCTCGCCACTCTTGACGTCTTCTGAAGATACAACATAACTGCCTGCTCCGCCGCCTTCACCTGCAGCCTCGCTCGTAACGACGAATACAAATTCCTTTTTCGTTTCCATTCCCGGCTTAGCAATTTCAGGTTCTTGAATATCCTTGTTTTTACTGCAAGACATCAGGCCAATACCAAAAAGACCCACTAACAAAAATGCTTTTACTAGATTTTGCGATTGTTTCATTTTTATTTGATTTGATTTTTAAAGCTTATAAAGCCATCCTAAGCTTTTTGCTGGTTGTAAGCTGCTCAGGATAGTTTATCTTATTAATTTGTAAGATTATTTATATTATGATTTCTTAATAAAGTACCGGAGCTTCAGGTTAAAACTTCTGCTGGGTTTCTGTAAAGCAAAGTTGTCATAACGGGTAACATCGGTCAGATTAAGGCACTCAAAGGCGATATTGTACTTACCTGATGCCATCGTATATACCACGTTGACATCGTGAGAAAGCTGTTGAGGGATGATATATCGCTGTTCATTACCACCAAACGCTTCCCAGTTTAACGAAAATTGGTGGACATACAGCAGATTATATCCTATACTCAGCATATCCCCTTTTTTACGTACATTATTGAAATAAATGTTGGCATCTGCATTTCCATAGAGATAAGGAACGTTCGGCAACCGGTCCTTATAAATATCACTTTCCAATGATTTACCTGGTTCTACCTTATTCGTGTTGATTAAATTCTGATAAGTCATATTACCACCCAGGGAAATCAGGTTCTTATAATAATACCTGATATTGGCATCAACACTGTTGTTCGTTACGCTTCTCAGATTTTCGAAGTGAAAATCACGTCTGCCGCTCGGCTGCAGATCTCCGACCATTGCACGTATATAATCTTTGGCATGTCGGCATACATAGTTTGCATCTATACCGATCCGGTGTGAATTGTTCAATTTCAGAAAATAGGAAAGCCCAAGGTTAATGTTGTCACTACTTTCAGGTCTGAGATTGGGATTATCTGATTGGTTAATCAAATCGCCAAAAAGCTCATTGCTTCCCGGCAAACGATAGGCTTTCTCATAAGATAATTTTAGCTGAAAATCCGTCTGAAGGAAATAGGTAGCTGCCATCCCGTATCCCATTTTATTGACTACAATCGTCCTTATCGGATCCGTTTCGCCAACTACATTTTGCGATATAGCTTTTTGATAATAGTGCTTCGCAAATACGTTCGTATTCCATTTTTCATTCAGTGCCATTCGGTATCCTAAACCTGTAATATACTTACGTGTTGTTTTAGGGTATTTGTTTTCTTTAAGATCGGGTTGAATGGCATCTATTCCCTTTCTGTTGAAAGATGAAAACTGATGGTTTAACATTAGGCCATGTTTATCCGAGATATCATAAGTTGCATTGGCAGATACTAAGCCAGTGTTGTTTTTATATTTAAAATCTGTATATGTTGCTTCACCACCAGGCGCATTCTCCTTATTTTTGGGTATACTCTCTCCAAGCCAGTTAAAGAGACGTGGCACGGTATCAATACTTCTTTCCTGTCCAAAATTAAAACGACCATTCAGGCTAACATTCAACCCCTGAACAAACAGGTCTTTTTTCAAATATTTAAAACCAGGCTGCACAATTTTACCCCGGGTTTCCCTCGCGCCATAAACGTCCTGCATGTCGTTACCAGTTTGTATTTCAGCGCGATTATTACCTAAAGTAACCCCCACTAATAACTGATCTGCATATTTCTTATTAGATACTCCAATATTCGCAACCAGGGTTTCATTGTGATAATTGTCATGAAAACGTTTGACACGTTGATTTACAAGTCTCTTTGTTATTGGATCGGGTACCTGTATATTGACCTTATAATTATTATCGGAATAATTCTGAAAAGCGTTCAATTGTAAAGTCAATCCGGATTGATCAATATAACCTGCATTGATATTTGTTTTATGGGTATTGAATGATCCAAAAGAATAGGAAGCATCCAGATATTTTCCCGGTTCTGTTTTGGTTACAATATTAACCGCACCACCCAATGCGTCCCCACCCAGCCAGACAGGTACTACTCCACGATATACTTCTACTCTTTCGGCAAAATTTATAGGAATGTTATTCAATTGAAAAGACGATCCAAAATTATCCATTGGCAGGCCGTCAAGAAACATCTTCACTTGATTTCCGGAAAATCCATTTAAAGAAAAACTCATGTTAGAACCCACACCTCCTGATTCCCTCAGCCGCACACCGGACACCCTGTTTAGAGCCTGTCCTATATCCATAGTGGTATTGTAGAGCTTCTTAGCATCAATAGCAGTTACATTGTAGGCTTGCTGATTAACCTGTTTATGTTTACTTAAACCAGTAATGGAAACCTCATTGATAGAGCGGCTGTCTGGCTCCAATTGGAAATTTTCATGGAATCTTCCTTCTGTGGAAAGCGTGACGTTTTTTATAATTTCTTTGAATCCAAGAGCAGATACCTTTAAAGTATAGTTGCCTGGTAAAAGTCCACCAAAGAAAAAATTCCCCTGATGATCAGTCTTTGTCCCTTTTTCAAGGGGTAAAAGTTTAACTGTAGCTGACGAAACAGTATTCTGATTTTCATCAGTAAGTCGTCCGCCGATAGAACCCTTACCTCTATTCTGGGCTTGTACCACAAATATAAAGGCAAAAAGAATCCCTGTAACAAAAAATGTTTTAATTTGCATTGCTTTTAAATGTCGATTTAGAAGTTTGCCCGGTTAGCCGGGAATGAGCCATGCAGGTGAGAACTGCATGGCTCTTTTAGTATAGAATTTGGAGCGTATATCTTAATCAGTCATAGTAACCTTTCTTTTATATAGTATTATCCCGAGCGCAGTTTTTCCCCTACGCTATTTAGAATAATTGTAAATAAAAAGTATTAGAGATTAAAATCCCGCCGCATATTTAGGGCTATAGCTGGCGGAATGTCCAGAAGTCGCTGTTGATCAACAACCAGTAATTCATCTTGTTTACTTGTATAATAACTGAGTAAATAAGACTGTCCTTTTCTCAGACGCATTTTTTTTCTGGACTCGTTGGACTCAGAACCTTCAGGCTTAATGATGATATATTGATCTTCATCACTATTGTTACTTAACATAACTGCACCCGAAAAATGAATATCAATCAGCTGATGGCTTTCGCGGTTCATGGTCACTTTGCTGTCTTTTGCC
>NZ_QAIL01000374.1:34002-36476 GCF_003061025.1 Pedobacter sp. HMWF019
CTCTCTGTTTAAAAAAAACAAACACAAATATGATGACCAAACTTGCGGCAATAGAAGAACTCAGCAACCATAATTTTCTGGTTTTTGATTGCTTGTACTTCAGATTACTCACCCTTATCTTTTCCCAGCTACGCTTCTGTAGATCTGAGTCTATATTAGGATGAAAATCGTCAGAAGCATCATCGCCGTCACCATCCATCCATAACAAGTACTCTTCCCATTCAGAATCGGAAGCATTTCCTGCCATGCATTTATTTAATAGTTCCGGGCTCATTCCCATTTTTTTTATATGATCTTCAAATTTACCTTACTCATCCTAATCGTTAGAAGGGTATTCCTTTAATCCTTTGCGGATAAAATTTAGTGCTTTTGTAAGCTGGTTCTCCACTGTTTTCTCTGAGATAACCAAATTCAATGCAATCTCCCGATTGTTAAGCCCTTTTACTCTGCTCAACAAATATACAGCCTGACATCTTTCTGGAAGTAACTGGACCAACCTATCTACATCTTCTCTTAAAAAGTTATATAGTACCTGCTTTTCCGTCGCATTATTTTGCTGTCCACTATGACGTAAATGAAACTCCTCCATCTTCTTTGTCTTTCTGGCCTCATCACTGTACACCCTGGCAATGCGAAAACGAACTGCCCTGACCAAATAATTTTCTACAGTGTCTTCAAAAAGTTCTAAACTATCTTTTCTTTGCCATAAAGAAGTAAACAAGTCCTGCACAATTTCCTCTGCCTGAAAATCATCAGACAAATATTTTAAAGCCTGTCGATAAAGTTTTTGCCAATAGCACTCGTAAAGCTGAAAGAAGGTATCTTCATCAATTTTGATTCGGTTTGGCGGATATGTGGATGGGTCAGGCAACAGCGTATTCTAATATAAACGCAAAGGTATAATTATTTAGAATGAATCCAAACAATTAAACCCATAGCTTTTTAATCCAATGACGACATTCCAAACATCAGTACCAGTTTATTGTCCTGATAAAGATTTAAAGTTTGATCCGCAACATCATATCTGAAAGTTTTATCAGACATTAATTTCAACAGATCTCCTTCCAGCTTATTCTTGCGCTCATCAGCACAAGCCATTAAGGTACTGCCTATTTGTTTAAAGGTAATTGTTGTTGCCGTCTTCTCGAATCCTCCAAAGAAATTATTACAGCCGGCATACCCATTAAAGCGAGATTTATCGGCATCAAAAATCAAAAAAGCAGGAGAATTTTCCTGTGTTACACCGTTTAGCTGGATCAGATTCCATTTATGTTTAGACACAAAACTCCATACGCCATCTTCTTGAACTGATTGCGTCTTCACCTTATATTTTTTAAGAACCTTCTTTAATTTGTATTGGTATGCAGAGGCATCCGCTGGAACATTTGTTCTCTTTGTTCGCTGTACTTGCAATACATAACGATAACCTGGTTGATACTTAAAGCCAACTATCTGATCGTAAAAAAGCTCCCAGTTTTTACTGTTTTTAAACTTAACCTGATAACAAGTTTGGGGCGCTACACCAGTGCAACTGGCCCGATCTTCTTTCACCACCAACCTGATGATGTCGGCATGAGCACATAGGTTAAAGCCGAATAACAAAATAAATGTAAATATTAATTTAGGTTTTAATAACTGTTTCATATTGTGTGTATTTATCCTAATGATGCCCATTAAAAGAGTTTTCCATAAAGCACAAAAAAGAAGCCAGGTTAGTGGTTGTTGATAGAAATAAAAAAGCGAAACACATCCTCCAATGTGCTCCGCTATCTAAATTAACGCTCTTGCATATATTAACGCCTTCAAATGCATTTTAGTTTATCAATGATCAAAAAAGTTGATAAAAATTAAAGACAAACTTTATTTATCCTCAAAATCAGCAGGATATTTTACAACTTGATCTCCAAATGAATGTCGTCTGGTTCTATTTTGAATAATTCTTCATCCAATTCTTCCACAAGTACAGCACTATTATTGAGGTAGAAATCTACAGTGCCTTTTGTTGGCGTTGCTGAGATATACAGTTTACTTGCACCAAATTCCTTCGCAATTCCTTTGCATTTCTGGAGCAACATCTGTCCCACTTTATTAGCTCTGAAGTTCTTACTCACATACAAAATATCCATCTTACAATAATCTTTATTCCGGCCTCGTTTTCTCCTATCCACAGAAGCAGCGCCAATGATCTTTTTATTTTCAAATGCTCCGATCACTTTACCTTCCGCATTGATCAATTCGCGCTGATTTTTTATCATTTCCTCTAATTCCAGTGGATTAAATCGGCCTGCTGAAATTGAGGTATCTATTAAGACGAGCTCCCCATCCCGGTACTGATAACTTGTAAATATCTTCTCTGAACGATCTATCCTTGCAAGGAGATAAAGTTCTTTTTCAGCGAGTTCTCTATAGCGTATTCTTTGCATCACCTGGAGTTCTTTAATTAAAGTTTCAGTACTTTTTAAATTGAATTACAC
>NZ_QAIL01000374.1:36486-50631 GCF_003061025.1 Pedobacter sp. HMWF019
CATCAGCAACAGAGACCAATGTCAATTTAAATCTATTTTAACATTTTATTTGCAAAAGCTGAACTTTTACTTACTTTTGCCACCCAAGCCACACGGGGGATTAGCTCAGCTGGCTAGAGCGCTTGCCTGGCAGGCAAGAGGTCAGCGGTTCGACTCCGCTATTCTCCACCCATTGAAAGCTTCAGCTTGTCTGAAGCTTTCTTTTTAATACAAGTTGGGGGGATACCAGAGTGGCCAAATGGGACAGACTGTAACTCTGTTGTCGCAAGACTTCGAAGGTTCGAATCCTTCTCCCCCCACTCCAACAAAGTCCATCTGGTAATACCTGGTGGACTTTGTTATTAATAAGTTATCCACATACCAAATGCCTCTTCCGAATACCTGTAAATACTGATATTTTCTATATTCCCCGAATATAGTTCTGGCTGAAAAGAGAATTAATCAATTGGAATATACATATCAAGTATAAATTTCCGATCGGGATGTGTTCTGTAATCGTTGCGATAGATCTCAAAACAATTCCTTTCAGTTGTCTTATACCCATTCTTATTCAGCCATATAAATAAACTACTCCAGGTCTTTCCCAAATCTTCCCCTGCAACTTCAAAGTGGCCGACAATAAACTTTCCTTTTTCGATCCTTGCAGAACCAATTTCGCCCTCGCTTCTTATAGGTTCTTCAACTGCAATACAAGCACTCATCCTTACCTTATCCGGCGCAGTAACTTTAAAACTATCATGATAAATTGTCAACATTTTCACTTCGGGTTTATCCAACAAGCCTTTTGCTCTGGCCCATTTCAAGAGCTTCTCATAAGTAGAGTCTAAATAAAGGTGCCCAATGTGGGATATACAGGCTACGTGCAAAACAGGCATTTCTTTAATTTCGATATTTGCATTCATTTCATTCCAAATTTTATGTTTATTGATACTGCAAATATCTTTTTCAAATTCGACTGTTATTTGCCCATTCTTGCTTTGTGTTTTACTAATCTTGCTAAATTGATCAGGAACCCTGATTCTAAATGCTGTAGGACTTAGACCATAAAATTTTTTAAATGCACGTGTGAAGGAGGAGTTACTGTTAAAGCCGTACTTCAAATACAAATCCGTTATGGTTACTTGCTTTCTTCTCATTAAAACAGATGCGGCTTTCTCTATTCTTTTACGAATAACATACGCATTCAAGTTTTCATGAATAACTTCTTTAAACAACCGATGAAAGTGAAATGGGGAATAACTGGCAACTTCTGCTATCCGTTCAAGAGAAAGCGGTTCATCAAGATGATTGTTGATAAAGTTAACTGCTTTATTAATTCTCTCCATATGATCAGGATGGATATGCTGGGTTTTATCTACATTCATTGGCAATAAAATTACAAATAACCTAAAGAAAGTTGGCATCCAATTATATTATTAACACGTTATCCACATTTAATTAAGGGCAAAAAACAACAGATAATAAACTGACAATCAAACCAAATAGCCATATAACCATATAGAAATTCAGCAGCACAAACTCTAGAATCCACAACTCTGTAAGCATACACCCTATTATACAATAAACAATATCTAACAACTACTTCAACCAAGAGTTATCCACAGTTTTAATGTTGATAATGAAATATTGGTTGAAAACTTAATTCTCAGGCGACCTAAATTAGCTTTCTTTATAGAAAGATATATCTCGTCATAAAACAAGAAGATCTGAGTTATTAACAGAGTTACCAACATCATTCCAATTTGCATTCAGGAAGGACTTTATATTTCTATTGTAATTTCCACGGCACATTTTATTACAAAAAACGGGTGCACTCAGCAATGTAACAGACCCTATAATGAACATCATTTCCATATGGATGTTAACAACTGACAGCACAAGTGGATAACTATGTGGAAAAGTGAATTTATTGTTTAAAAGGAAGGATGAATATTCCCCTTTCCTTCTAGGCCAGTTTTATAGACTAAGCTTAAATTTAACACTAATGTAATCTGCCACGTTCCTCTTCGTTGCCCGAATTTCTTTCTCCGGATTTCATTGTATTGTTTCCAAAATGATAGCTAATTCCCAGCAATACGTATCTGTATAACTGGAAATTGGTAAACCTTTGTTGAATGTTATTAACAGTAGTGGTTATGGAGGGTACACTACTTAAAAACACATCGTTTACAGTAAGAGAGAGATCTACTTTCTTTTGAAAAGCCGCCGCCTTTACTCCAAGGTCTAATTTATAATAACGGTCAGTTCTGCTGATGTGGTCTACTTCTGGGAATTGGTACCAAAAGTTAACTGCAGCAGCCAAGGTCTTTTCCTCATTGAGATAGATATTATTATTAGTCGCCAGGTATAAGCCGAAGCCTTTTACACTATTGATATTAGGCATTTTAGATTGGGCATTGGTATAGGAAAAAGTCAGCTGATTATTATTATCCAACCAGGCAGCCAACGGCAGGGATAGATTTTCTGAAACCCCATACCGATAAGTCTTAATGAAATTTAAAGGTGTCGTATATACGATGTTGGTGCTTTCATTAGCCAGGGTAACGTTACTAAAACCATTATCAGTCAGATTAAAAAAGATAGAAGAGGTCAGCAAATTTTTATAAACATGGGAGATTTCAAAATTGCTATTGTATTCCGGCTGCAGATAAGGATTACCCTGACCATAACTATAAGCTGTATATAAGGATTTATAAGGGTTCAGATTCCAGAAAGTAGGTCTGTTGATCCGGCGTCCAAAATTAAAGGAAAGATTATTATCTATATCGGCCTGATAAGATACCGACAGAGACGGAAACAATTTCACATAATTATTCGTAGTGTTTTGATTTAAAAGGTAGGAATAACCTTTGGTTTGTGTAAATTCCGTACGCAAACCAACTTTATATTTCCATTGCAGATGGTCAATATTCATACTCGCATACAATGATTGTGTATTCTCTCTATAATCAAATTCATTGCTCAAACCGGGATTATACATCAGTTGGCCATCGTTCAGTTTATTATAGTAAAAAGCATTACTGTAATTATTTATAAAACTGATCTTTCCGCCAACAGCAAACTGAGCAAAATGTGTCGGTATGTTGGCGTCTGCTTTAAAGGTATAGATATTGATCCTTTGTTTATTAGTGTCAAAATAGCGGGTATTCCCCTCCGGATTGAGGCTTCCATCTGGCTTGAAGCTATTGCTCTCCAGATTTGAAATGTCAGTACGGTAGTAATTAAAATAGTCCCCATTCAGCAGAAGTTTTCTACCGATGGTATCAAAATTGATCACACTATGTACGTTTACCGCATTAGTACGTGCTATTGGATAATAAGTTGCATAGGTTTTAAGTGTAGAGTCCAGCGTACCGGTAGCCGGGTTTCGAAAGGTGTTGTTCACATGATCCGAACCCTCATAAACATTTCTGCCACCCATGTAATTCAGACCTATACTTGTTTTCGAGCTCAGCTTATAATCCAGTCCAGCCTCATAATTCAGGTTCCGGTATTTATAATCACCTGTATCTGACTGCATCCAAATTTGCCGGGGATAGTGAAGATCTGTCTGAAATCCTTCCAAATGATGATCCCGGTCAAAATTCAAACTCGCATGCGCAGATAAGCTATTTGAATTATAACTCAGGTCAGCTCCGGCATTGACAGCCTGGTAATCTCTGGTACCATAAACTTTACCCGGATTGTGGAGCCACTGTTTCCCGTTCACCTGTATGTTTGCAAAATATCCCTTTTTTGTATTTTGTTTGGTAATGATATTAATCAACCCTGCATTACCTTCAGCATCATAATTCGCACCCGGATTCTTAATCAATTCTATCCTGGAGATCTGACCGGCAGAAATAGACTTCAGATACCTCGTCAACTCAATACCTGAAAGCTGTACCAACTGATCATTGATCATCACCCTTACACTTCCCTTCCCAGCAAGGCCAATCTGCCCGTCACTGATTTTAATCCCCGGCACCTTACTCAAGGCATTCAAAGCATCGCTCCCATTTGCGGTAATACTTGCGGCCACATTGTAAACAAGTTTATCTGAATTGTTTTTAACTGTTGATTTAACAGCAGTAATTTTAATTTCTCTCAGGTTAGTATCAATCTGCGCTCGTAATTGTAGATGTAAGGTTACCAGTAAAAATAGGGCGAGTAGTCGTTTCAAAGTTTAAAGGGTTTAGATGGTTTCAATGTGTTTGTGTCTTTGCAATTTACTATATTTCCTTATTTTAGCAAGACACACAAATAGAAAACAGATGACACGTATACTCCTTTTAATGTTATTCTGCTGTATCAGTATGGCAGGATTTACTCAGACAATCACACAAAACAGCGGTTGGCTATTCCTCTTGAACAACACCAAATTAAGCAAAAAATGGGGTACACACCTGGACGTACAGGTTAGATCTTCAGACAATTGGGAAAATGTAAGAAATTTCATGTTCAGACCGGGATTAACCTATTTCATCAGTAAAAAGCAAGATGTTACTTTGGGTTACCTGCTCAATGAAAGCCATAATTTAAGGCAAGGCTTAAACGAATACAAGCTCACTGAACACCGGATTTGGGAGCAGTACATTTATAAACACAAAATCAGTACTATACAAGTAAGTCACCGGTTGAGGCTGGAACAACGGTTTATTGACCGCCATGAAAAAGACGACCTTTTCTCCCAACGCTTCCGTTATTTTTTCCGTATGATCCTGCCATTAGAAAAAGGAATTAAAGATTTTGAAAAAGGGGTGTTTGTCGCTTTGCAGAATGAGTTTTTCTTAAACCTGCAAAATAAAGACGAACTCAACAAACATGTATTTGATCAAAACAGGGCATACGCCGCAGCTGGTTACCGTTTCAGCAAGAAATTTGACCTGGAAGCCGGATATTTAAATCAAACCATCAAAGGGGTCAGCAACTCAACGGTCAATAACGTTGTTCAACTGGCTGTCTATACTCGATTCTAAATCAAATTGATGAAATGAAAAAGCCGGACCACATGATCCGGCTTTTTAAAAAGTTGCTAAACTTTTGCTTCTTCACTAAACTTTTCGCCAAAACGATCTGTAGCAACCACTTTCACATTCTTTACACCAGGAGCAAAATGAGCAACAAAAATATGATCTGTTTTCCTTGGCTCAGGAAAAGTACGCCCAACAGGGAGCTGATCTCCTTTATATAAGGCAACAGCAAGAGGATCATAGCCAATCTGATTTTCAAGCCCCCCCATAGGACGACCATCCAGGAAATACTCCACTTTCCATTCCGGATCCCAGTTCCATACATTGGCAATCAATCTGATCTGGTTGGTCAGCTGATCTACAGATATACTGATCTGTTTTTCTCGTTCCAATCCTGTCGATTTGTAATACCATTTCAGATCCGTGCCATTCACATCGTAAACTGCATATCCTCTTGGGGTTCCATCCTCGCAGATTGGCCCGGTCCACCAGGCACCGCACACTGTTCCGTGGTTGTGCTCATAAACTCCATTCTTAACTACATTCTTATTGAAGTGGGTATGGCCCGACATAATATGAACATGCTTATATCCTTTCAGTAATTCGTAAAATGCATCGTTATTTTTCACCGAATTGTGTACCGGAATATGCAGATTAATGATAAGCAATTGCTCTTTATCTACATATTGGAGATCTTTAGCCATCCAGTCCAGTTGCGCCTCGGTAATATAACCATCATACTCTCTTTCGACCCCCAGATAACGCACATCATCTAATACAATATAGTGCGCTTTCCCCCGATTAAAAGAGTAATAGGTTGGTCCGTAAATCTCTTTGAAAGTAACATCAGAAGTTTCATCTCCCCCCTTTCTGTAATTCATATCGTGATTGCCCAGCGCCTGAAAAAAAGGAATTCCCATTTTTGATACTGCCAGATTATAATCTTCGAACAAGGCATGATTGTCCCATACGATATCTCCAACACAAATGCCATGGATCAATGTTTTCCTATCCATACTCCTGAGCAGGCGCTGTACATCAGGTACGGAAGTTTCCATCATTTGCTGTACATCTTTTTTATTCTTTACCTGGGGATCTGCCCAGATGATAAACTTATGTTTACTATCATCCCTGCCCAGTGGTTGCAAATGAAAATCGTAATCATTTCTCACGCCCAACTTTTCATAATGCTTCACAATACTATCATCTGTACGGAATTCATACCCGGCTGGTGTGCTTACAAATATGCTGGTTGCTTTCTCATGAGGTTCAATAGAATAACTACCTTTCGCATCTGTTTTTACCACAGAGTAACCATCTGAAACGACTACACCTTCTACTCCTTTTTTACCAGACAATACATTTCCTTTAATAACCGCATCCCTTTTGAGCCTGTTAAAAGCACTGCTGTTTAAACTAATAAATGCAGCCCCGCTCAAAAGGCTCATCCGCTGTATAAAAGATCTTCTTTTCATTGCTTTAAAATTTATTTAAGTGTTGTTGAACCTTCTCCTTCTATCTCTGAGAGCACAGATGTTTTGCTGAGCAGAACATTTGTCTGTGTTCTTGCTTTGATCCATCTCCCTAAAGAAGCATTATAAACCCCGCCAAGTACATAGAAATAACCAAGATCTGCTGTTGTATAAGCCAAACACAAGGTATTAGAACCATTGGCATAAAACGGTTGATTTTGCAATGTAATTGGATTGGTTACATCATAAAAATCTGTATTCGTAATACGGTATCCCATAGCAGGAGGCCCTGCCGTATACAGACTTCCCCCACTGGCCACAAATAATACATCAATTGGTTTAGAAGCAGCAGTAATATTTGTTCCGGCGAAAACAGCCAGCCCGGAAGCATTTCCGCTATTGGCAAACAAACCACCTGTTTTTGTACCAAAACCATCTCCATCTGTAGTCGTATAATTGAAAGCTCGGATCCAGTTTGACGTACTCATGCTGGTAGATCCCGAGCCGTTGATGGTTTTTCCGGCTCCGCCAACATAGAAGAAAGTTCCCTTAGCCGCTGCCCCTGAATTGAGGTTAAATTTAAAAGTACGCATACCCCCAGTTGCCCAGCCGTTTGCCGGATAACCAGTTGGTGTGGATGCATTAGCATTATTAGTCACCACAACAGAATAAGGTGTGGCAACGAAATTTATATCTTTGGTTGCCATCAACTGGATATATTCATAATTCCCATCAGTTCCTTTCACATCACTGATAAAACCAGTGATGATGATCGGTGCAATTTCTATCTCAGAACTCAACACCACCACATCCTCACCTGTACGTGGTCGCTGCTGAGGAATGAGCTGACCGCCAGTCCCTGGCTTATTAAAAATAATCCCATAATAATTGGCCATGACCGGAAGTTGTTTACTGGCAAAGTTTGCTGTAGATTCAGTATGCAGATTTAAGTCTCCAAAGCCATCATTAAGAATTTTATCTCCGGATAAAACATCTGTAGGTGCCGGCAATGGGTCAAATCCTCCCTTTACAATGGCAACCAGTGTACTTTCATACTTATCCGGATTGGCCAGGATCAGGTTAGCAGGCACCCGGTTAGCGGGGATGGTTTTACCCGATGATACTCTCGTTACCGCCGAAGAGGGAACATTTGTAATTTGCAAAGTGCCATCTATCCTTTTCAGTACGCCCCCCTCCAGGTTAACAATAATAGAATCTCCTGGCATATATTTCGCCGCATCGCTGCCAATGGGAATAGAAATCCCCCTAAGTTCCGCCAAACGTCTTTTGTCCTGAAGCACCAATAAACCTGCGGGCATATTACCACCGGAGTGATCTGAAACTACAATCCCCGTAATCTTATTGGATCCCAGCATATTTTCGGTATTCAGCGTCACATCCGCACCTCTGTATAGGTTCCTTAGATCATAAAGCCCGATATAAGGGCTAACCATTCCACCAGGATAGTTGCCTTTTTTACAGCTTCCTATAAAAGCTGCAGAAAAAAGAAGAAAAGTATATAAAAGTATCTTTTTCATGTATTTGAGTTTTATGGTTTTTGCCACCATACCTGAGTAAATATTTCATCACCGCCCATTGCAGCAACAGCTGCTTTATAATTGGTTGGATTGGCCGATTGCACATATACCGGATAGGTCAATCTGGCCGGCATCACACCGTCATTTCTTAAGCCGGTACCTTTAGGTAGAACCGGATGCCCTGTACGACGATATTCAAACCATTGCTGCAGATCGGTTAGAAACAAGGCATAATACTTTTGAAGATGGATACGTTCCATTTTTTGATCCAAGGTGGCAGTCTCATCCCATTCAATATCTCCTGCTACAAGAAAGGCATTGATATCTTCAGCCCATGCGGGCAACCAGAGTGTAATGCTGCTTTTAGCGCCGTTCGTATAATAGCCCGCTGCAGAACCACTAATCCAGCCTTTAGCTGCAGCTTCCGCAAGAATAAACTGAAGTTCAGCATAATTCATAATCATCCCTGTTAAAGGATCGTTTTGTAGTGTAGCTGCAGGAAAGCTGTTTACAGTTTGTCCGGTAGAATAAAAGTAAGACTTCTTAACCGGATTTTCTCCTGGGGCATAGCCGCTCTGCACCCCTAAATATGCGCCCTGATAAGGTACAATAGCAAATCTGTTTACACCATTGGTACCATAAGTAGGGATATTGATACGGGGATCGTTCCAAACCACCAGATGATCGATAAAAAAACTGGCTATTCCTGGTGTTCTGAAATCCTGTTCTCTGACACCTCCAATAAAGGGAGAGGTATAAGGTGCAACGCCTGTCCATCTCAATATAGCTGAATCCTCATTGCCTAACATAAGAGGATAGGAGGATGCTTTGGTATCAACCATTTCCTTTATTTTGGCAATACAGGAAGCCGCTACCTCAGCTTTTCCAGAAAGTCTAAGCAATAAACGCAGATACAATGTATTTCCAAATTTCCTCCATTTCAAGGCATTACCTGCATAAACAGGATCACTTCCACTCAAAACATTACCCGCACCATTCAGTAAAGTATTAGCTTCTTCCAGTTTATTGAAAAGGTCGAGATAAATGTCTTTCTGCTTATCAAATACCGGAGTAAAGTTGTTATCATCTTTCCCTTTATTTGATTCGGAATAAGGCACATCTCCATAAGTATCGGTAAGCATGCTATAGATCCAGGACTGGGAGATCAGTGAAATACCCATATAAGTTTTACTGGCAGTCAGTGGTTGCCCTGCTATAGTATAGATATCTTTAAAATTGGTAAGCTGAGTATACCAGCCGTTCCAAAGATAGTCTCCCCAGGTCCGCTTAACGTCATATCTGAACACTTTACCTTCTGCATCGCTCGCATCTACAGTAACTTGCATCAGCTCATTCGTGAAATTCCTGTTGCGGAACATATTATAACTCACAGTATTTACCAGCGCTGGCGCCAGCAGCTGCTGAGGTAAAGCATTGGGTGTATCGTTCGGGCTTGTATTGATGTCGTTAAAGCCTTTCTTACAAGACGACATTACAAATGCCAGAAAAGCAGCTAAGGCTATAATTTTATATGTATTCTCTCTCATTTTGATTTATATTAAAGACCTATGACCAGGTTAAATCCAAAAGTTCTTGTTGAAGGAAATTGTGCAATTTCAAAGCCCTGTGTAATATCGCTTCCACTCAGGGTACCAAATTCAGGGTCAAAGATTGGCCAGTTAGACCATATGTACAGGTTACGCCCATATACACCAACGGTAGCCCGTTGCATTCCCAGTCTTTTAGAGAATTTTGGATTTAGCGTATAATCCAGCCTGGCTTCTCTGAACTTAATAAAGTTGGTTGAAAAGGTATTACCCTCTGCATTGTCAATTCCATAATGCGAACGGTAATATCCATCTACATCTGATGCAATGACATCGTTCTTTCTATAGGTTCCATCTGCATTTTGAACGACCCCATTTCCGATGATCCCATTATACCTTCCCGGTAAAGTATTGGTCGTTTTCCCTTGTTCTGCCAGTTTGTAGTTGGTTAAAGAATAGGCTACCCCTCCATATTGGGCATCAAACAAAACATTTAAACGGAATTGCTTATACTTAAAGTCATGACTCATACTGGTCTTCCATTTTGGAATAGTATTTCCCAGATATACCAGATCATCAGACAGCTTTGCAAAGCCTGTCTTTGCATCATATACAATCTGGCCATCAGGTGCTCTTAAATACCCTCTCCCGTACATATCGCCCATGCTTCCTCCAACCTGAGCAACAATTTGTCCGCCTCCAGTGGGTCCGTTCTGTAATACAACCGCACTATCCGCCAGCGCCTTTATGGTATTTTTATTGGCAGAAAAAGTCATATTCACTGACCACTCAAAGCCATTTCTAAGACGTACAGGTACACCATTCAAAGCCAACTCCAATCCTTTATTACTTACTCTTCCAGCATTGATTACCGCCTGTGAAAACCCTGAAGACCTGTCAATAATTCTTTTAAGAATCTGATCTTTTGTATTTCCACTATACAGAGCCAGATCAAAACCTAAGCGGCTTTTGAAAAATTTCATTTCCGCCCCTACTTCAAAAGTTATGGTTCGGAGTGGTCTAAGGTTAGGGTTTGTTAAAAGCCCCGGGTTTTGCAAACCTCCGGAATATATGCTTCCTGCCGAAACATAGTTAAATATAGTTTGATAGGGATCGATCCCTCCGCTACCGACACTGGCAACTGACGCCCGTAGCTTCGCATAATCAATTTGGCGGGGAAGTTTAAACAATTGAGAAGGAAGAAAACTCATACTCAAAGAAGGATAAAAAAATCCTGCATTATCGGTTCTCTCCGCGGTAGCTAATGTACTCGCATAATCCTTACGGGCAGTAATGTCCATGTAAAGATAATCTCTGAAACTTGTAGATAATAATCCATAAAAACTATTCAATGCATAGGTAGCCTTATAAGGTAAAGTAACTAAGGGTCCGGCACTGTTAGACATTTTGTAAGAACCCGCATACACCAGAGAATCTGCACGAACCTCATCCTTGTTATAGTTATTCCTCAACATACTTCCACCTCCAGTAGCTGTTACCGTAAAGTCCCGGTTTAGTTTTTTGTGATATTTCAATAGAAAATCGCCACTTACTTCCTGGGAGAAGATATTCTGAGTCCGGTAAGATCCTTTGGGATATTTCGTTCCCGCATCATATGGACGTTGCTGAGCCCTTTGTTCATAACCAAAATCCATAGAGGTACGGAGTTGCAGACTAAGCTCTTTAGTGATATCATAAGCAGCCTGAACATTTCCCGTAAAGGAGTTTCTGCTGGATTTGTTAATAAACTCATATGAAACAGCGTAAGGATTTTCGGGATACGAACTATAAGGGTAAAAAATCACCTTATTCTCTTGTCCGTTCTTCCAATAGTTTTTTAACCAGTTGATATCTGCATTGGGCTGCCAGAAAATAAACCAATACATAATGGATTGGTTTCCGTAACCCGCACCGGGTAAATTATCGCTTGATTTATTATTATAATTGATTTTAGAACTAATCGTGAGTTTTTCATTAATCTTTGAATTTACGGATAATGCCACGCTATTCCTTTGATAACCTGTATTTGGTATAATCCAATTATTATTCACATTGGTGGCAGAAAAGCGCGCTGTTGTTTTATCCGAGCCACCATCTATACTCACAGAATTGGTATAAGTCTGCCCAACATCAAAAAATTTTCTGATCTGATTTTTATAAGGCACCCATGGTGTGCGTGTCGCCCCTTGTGTCTGTGTCAGCGGATCCAGTTGAAAAAAACTTTGTCCGTCAAATTTAGGACCGTAAGCAGAACTTGTACCACTTGTACTTGCACCGTCAGCACTATTACCATAAGAATAATAGTTAGATCCTGCCGTACCCTGTCCGTATTCGTATTGAAGATCCGGCCACCGGTTTGGCTCTTCAAAAGCTACGTTAGAATTGATGGTGATCCCAATGCCCTTCTTCTTTGCACTTCCCGATTTGGTCGTGATCAAAATGGCACCATTAGCACCTCTTTGACCATACAGGGCAGAGGCTCCCGGCCCCTTTAATACACTCACACTTTCAATGTCTTCTGGATTGATATCGTTAATCCCACTGCCATAGTCTGCTGGCATCATATCACTGCTGGTCCCGTAAGCAGATTCGCCACCATTGGCAGTCCGCCGACCGCTCCCTTGGCTAATCACTACACCGTCTATCACAATCAGAGCTTCATTGTCACCTGTCAAATTATTCTCTCCGCGCAGGATAATCTTATTAGAACCGGTAGGGCCACTATTTGACCTCACCAAATTTAGTCCCGCAACTTTACCAGATAAAGCATCTGTCCAGTTGTTCGATATGGCACCGGTTAGCTGCTCTCCCCGAACCGTACTTACCGCATACCCAAGAGATTTCTCCTCCCTTTTAATTCCCAATGCTGTTACCACCACTTCATTCAATGCATTTGGCGCCGCTTTTAGTTGCACATTAAGTGTCGTAGTGCTATTGGCCTGAACAATTATATTTTCCTTTTTTAAAGCCTCAAAAGAAATAAAGCTGATTTCTACCGTATAAATACCCGGTGTAACATTCAAAACATAAGAACCATCATTTTGACACTGGGCAGAAACATTCGCTTTTACAATCTTAACCGAAGCCCCAGGAAGCGGCTCACCCTGATCATCCAATACCTTTCCTCTTATTTTGCCTTTCTCCTGCGGTTTCGGCACAATCAGAATGTTTCCGTCATCGGAAGCTTTAAAGGTAAAAACAGTACCTCTTAACAACAGATTTAAAATTTCCTGAACAGAACGTTCTGCTTTGGCAATACCCGAAATCATCCGTTTATCATTTAATTGCGTGTTGTTGTAATTAATAGATACTCCACTTAACTTCTCTACCTGCTGAAACGCATTCTTAAGCATAATCCCTTCTGCCTCGAAAGGGATCTTCTTATTTGTGATTTGAGCCTGTGTTTTAAGGCTGCAAAAAGACAGCTTCAAAAGCACCAGTATGGTCAGAAACCATATATTTTTCATATATTTACTTAATTTTATACTTATTCCTAAATGAGTTTAAATCAACTTACAGCCTGGGGTTGTTACCAGCAACTCCCGGGCTATTTTATATTACCGTTCGAGTAAATTCTATTTCATAATCTTCCCTCCTTTTTGATCATTATTGGAAATAAAAACATGATTACCTTTTTGTGTAAAAGATAAACCAGAGAGTATGGTAAGATCTTCCATGACTTGTTTTAATGGAAGATTTTTAAATTTAGCTGTGAGTCTGCTCTCTCCCAATTCAGGATCAGTAAACTCTATTTTTACACCATAACGGTGTTCCAACGATGCCGAGATCTCCTTTAAAGGTGTGTTATAAAAAACAAAATGATTATTGATCCACCCACTTACTTCGGTGGCATCAGCTTTGTTAAAAGTGTACAAACCGTTATCCGTATTAATTTTAAGCTGTTCATCCGGAAGCAGGTACCTCACCAACTGGGTCTTTCCATCCACAGACGCCATTACCCCAACTTTACCGGTTCTAACAGTTACATCTACTTTATTTTCCGAAGCATATGCTTTTACATTGAAAGAAGTCCCCAGTACAATGGTGGTTATTTCTCCGCTTTTTACTACAAATGGTCTTTTAGACTCGTGTACGACATCAAAAAAAGCCTCTCCGTCGAGATAAACCATACGTTTTGTTCCCAGAAACGTTTTTTCATAGCGGATCTTACTGCCGCCACTCAAATACACCACCGAACTGTCTGGTAAAAGAATCCTGGAATGCTGGCCATTGGGATTACTGAGTTCTGCGTAATCAACAGGTACCGTCGTTTTATGAAAGTAAAAAACTAAACTAAATGTACTCATTAACAACGCCACCGCAGCATAAGCCAGCCAACGAACCCTCTTCTTTACCGGCACTACAGGCCTCCCCCCCTGATCAATATGTGCATGAACCCTGGCCCAGGTTTGAGCAGCATTGTCTCGATTTCTAAAATAAACCCTGGATGCCTCCAGAATTTCTATGGTTTCACTAAACTGTTCCAGGTGCTCCGAACTTTCCTCTATCCATTCCTGCAACTGGGTCAAGCCCTCATCACTGATGGTTTTTTCAAAATATGCTACGATTAAGCGGTAACTCTGTTCTTCCATTTCATCTGTCTCTATCTATAAAGACAGATTTTGCAGCACCAATA
>NZ_QAIL01000374.1:50644-65906 GCF_003061025.1 Pedobacter sp. HMWF019
GAATTAAGCTTACGTTAACAAATCGTTAAATGCCAGAATTAAAATAACTGGAGTTTTTTAACAGCTCCCGAAGTTGCTTGATCGATTGATATAGCGTTGTTTCTACAGTTCTAACTGAAATCCCAAGAATCTCAGCAATTTTCTGTTTATCAAAATGATCAAACCGGCTCATTAACAATACCTCCCGCTGACGAAGTGGTAACTGATCAATGGTCAATAATATTCTTTGATATGATTCTCTGCCCGAAAGAATGCGAAAAGGAGTTTCCTTGTCTGTAAATAGATGTTGTTCCAGATCGAAACTTTCCACCAGATCTACAGGATCCTTTTTCTTTTCTTTATAATTAATAGACTGGTTTCTGGCAGATACAAACAGGTAATTCTTAATTTTAAGAATAGCACTTTCTCTCCTGCTGTCCCATAATTTGATAAAAATATCTGCTATGATTTCTTCTGCGGCAGCATAATCTTTTGTATACACTGCACAAAACTGGCAGAGCGTTTTATAATAACGATCAAAAAGAGTTTCCAATGCCAATGGATCATCTGATTTCAAAAGATCTGTTAACGCTTCATCTGTAAGTTCAGGATACATGCCGGTTTAAGTATTTCTTTCAAAGTTAAAGAAGCAATATTAGCCTAATGTTAAATTAAAAGATTAGCATAATTTATATTACGAATTATTCGTAATAATATGAATAATTCGTAATATTACAGCATAATCGTAAATCTAATCCTTAGTAATCATGAAAAGAACCTTTTTTATCCTGTACATCGCTCTATTTTCGTGTGGCTACTCTGCTCTTGCGCAAGCACCAGATACACTGAGAGCCAAAGCCTCCTATAGTTTTACCCATATAGAAGACACCACGCAAAGAGACAAACCCCATGAAGAACAAATGGTGGTCCTGCTTGGCCGAAACACAAGTGCTTACCTCAGTATGGACAAGATCACGCAGGACGAACAACGAAGAAAAACGATCGAAGAGCAGATCAAAAACTCGGTACCGGGCAAATTTGAAATCAAAGTGACCGGTTCCCAAAAGAGAGTGACCGGGGTTGAGATTTATATGTTCGCAAATGAAAAGAAAATGGTCTCCAAACAAACACTGATCAACAATTATCTGATTGAAGAACCTCTGCCGGTTATAGATTGGAAGATCAGCTCAGAATTTTCAGTAATCTCCGGACTAAAATGTCAAAAGGCAACTGCTCATTTTAAAGGAAGGAACTACATAGCCTGGTTCTGCCAAGATCTGCCCTTTCAAAGTGGCCCCTGGAAACTCTCTGGTTTACCGGGCCTGATTGTAGAGGCTTACGATACTAAAAAAGAAGTCATCTTCAAATTTGATGGCTTTGAAGAGGTAAAAAATAAGGCCGAGGAACAAGAGAAAGAACAAATTATCAACGGAACTGTATTAAAATTAAGTGGATTAAGCTCCGAAGATGTATTGAAAGCCCCTACAATTAGCCTGCCTAAAGACGGGATTAAAACGACAAAGAAAGAATTTGAAAAGCTAAATGAAGCGATGAAAAAAGATCCTACTGGATTTATCAATTCTGCAATGGCAGGATCTGGTATGGTTAAAGCAAACTCCAAGGTAAATGTGATTAACCGCCCGAATAAAATTGAGAGTAATAATCCAATAGAGTTACCAGAAACAAAATGAAGTACTTTGTTACTTTTTTGATGATCTTCTTCTTTGCGTCTACGCTCCAGGCACAAACAGCGATCAGTGGCATCATCACAGATTCTAGAAACAAACCCATCCCTGCAGCAAGCATTACCTTAAAAAGCGGTGAAGGAAACATCACCACTTATACAAGGAGCAATGAAAAAGGCCATTATACACTAAAATTACCTATAGCAAGCCGGGATTTGCAGATCGAAGTCAGTAGTCTTGGTTTCGGCAAGCAGATCATTCCACTTAGCACACAAATTATCTATAATTTTGTACTGAAAGATGTATCCATTGATCTGCCTACTGTTTTTATTAAAAACCGGCCATCCCTGAAACTAAATGGTGATACCCTCAGTTATAATCTCTCCGATTTTAGTGGAAAGCAGGATAGGGTACTTGCCGATGTACTCAAAAAAATGCCGGGTATAGAAGTTTCTTCTTCGGGAAAGATTTCATACAATGGCAAAAACATCTCGAACTTCTACATTGACGGAGACAATTTACTGGACGACAAATACAATATTGCTACTAAAACAATTCCAAAAGACATTGTAGACAAGGTCCAGGTCATTGAAAATGATCAGCCTATAAAAATGCTTAGAAACAAAGTCAATTCGGAAGACATAGCCTTAAACATTACCCTAAAAGATGAAGCCAAACTGAAAATGATAGGCAAAATTGCTGCAGGAGCTGGAGTTCCTGAGAAATTTGATATAGATGCGAACGGTATGCTATTTAACAAAAAGTACAAAGGCATCAACTATCTAAAAGGCAACAACATGGGTACTGATCCAGCACAGGACCTGGTTTCACATAACTTTTCAGACTATTTAAAACGCCTCGACAACAACAAGCCCGATGCATTTCTATCCAGTGGCGCGGCGGGTGTGCCCGATCTCCCACAGAACAGGTACCTTTTTAATCAAGCAGGACTATTGAATGTAAACAATCTCTTCAATCTGAAGAAAGACATACAACTGAAAACGAATGTCTATTATCTCCGAGATCGTCAAACTATGGACTATAGTAAATATACTGAGATTTATTTACCAACAGGCAATATCAATTACATGGAAAGCCAGCACAATATATCTTATCCGGATCTGCTTCATGCACAGGCAAACCTGAACATCAACCGCCAAAATTCATACCTGAACAATGTTTTCATCACCGGTTATAACCCTGTCAAATATAACGTAAGTCTGATCAGTAATGAGATTCCCTTACGACAAAGATTAAACCAGCGCCAATTTGATATATCCAATGAATTAAATTATATGAATACGTTAAGATCTGGTATAATCTATAATTTTTACTCCTACTTGAACTACTTTAACAGGCCGGAACAATTGCAACTTACACCCGGATTGAATGACACACAATTCAACAATGGCATTCCATATGCCAGCCTGGAACAAAATGTAAGGCTCCCTTCCTGGTTTGCGCATCATTACATGGCCATCAAACATGCTTCGACCACACTTACACAAAGTTATAAGGCGGGGTTAAGCTTTCAGTCACAACAACTCATTTCTTCATTAGACGCTATTCAAAACGACCAGACCAGAATTGAAACGAATGTTAAGGCATCTAACGACCTACATTGGAACCGCTTAAATCTTTACGGAAGTGCAGACTATGACTATAAAAGTGAAGACGAAAGAATCAAAGTCACGATAGGTATCCCACTTTCCTATCAGAATATCAGTTACACAGACCACGCTTACGAACAAGACAAAAAACTGGAAAAGCTCTTCCTCAATCCCAGCGCGAACTTCAGGTACCAGACCAGTATTGAAAATTTCCTGTCTTTATCTTACGGATTAAAGAACTCACTCGGTGGAATAGACGATGTTTACCAGGGTGCAATATTAAAGAACTACCGTAGTTTATTCTCCAACAATGCACCGGTTACAGAAAGTAGAAGCCATAATATAGCCCTGGGCTTCAATTATCGTAAAGCCATCACCATGTTCTTTTTTAGCATACAGGCAGCATACAGTAACGTTCATCTGAATACCATCTCATCCAGTATCATAAGCGATAGCCTACAACAAAGGATCGTATTGCCATTTGGAAACTATATAAACACCTATAATTTATCGGCAAATACCAGTAAATACCTCTTTGCACTAAGAACAACCTTGAGTTTAGGCATCAGCTGGTCGCAGAACGAGTCTAACCAGATTCAAAACGGCGAACTATTGCCATATAAAAGTGACAACACAGGATTTAAGGCAGGTATCCAGAGCAAAATAAACAATGACATCAGTTTTAATTACACGGCCAACTATAATCTGGTGAAAACGAAAACCTATATAAGTACAAAGGGAGATATACGTTACAATCAGCTAAGACAACAGGCAGAACTTTCTTTTAACTTGTCGACCAATCTTTTTTCGAGTATAGCTGCAGATCACCTGTTTACACATCAATCCGGTCAGCAAAATCTGAGTTATATATTCTCTGATCTGACTTTTCGTTACAAAGCGACTAAAATCAACACAGATTTTGAAATTGGGATCAATAACCTTAGAAACATTAAGACTTATAAAGCCGTTTATTTATCTGCCAACACCTACACCTCCGCAACCTACCAGATTCCTGGAAGAACAGGAATTTTCAGGGTAACCTTTAATTTTTAAGATCAACAGTATAAATATAGAGCATATTCTTTTTCACATCCTCTTCGCTTTTAACCATATTTATTCTTGAAATCTCTGAAGGTTTTATATTCTTCAGAAACTCTGCAGGAACCTCCTTATCATTGATGAAGATTTTGGTAAAACCTGTACTCATTTGGTTTATAGATGTAGCCTCGGCTGTTACAGAAGAAACTCCATTTATATCCCTGATTTTGAAATGGACCATTTTTGGTCTTGAACTGTCATCTGTGCTTTCAGGATCAATATGGCTCTTAAATATAATATTGATTTTTCGCTTTTGCACGATGGTATCACCTTCCGGGGGCCGGGTAACAGAAATAATCTGTATGTTTTTAGCAGCTTCTTGTAAGGTATCTTTTTTAACGGGTACAATAAGCCTTTTATGCTTGATTGTCTTTTTACGGCTACTTGTAGTTACCTGCATTAAAGGCCTAGCAACGGTTAAATTAGTCATAACAAGCTGTTTTTCTTGTTGATGAGATTGTATTTTCGTACGAATCAATGTAAATGCAGTGGTTAAGAATAGTAATACAGGCAATATAAAGACATACCGGACCAGTTGTAAAGAAGAAGATTTTTTACTGTTCATCATCACAATTCGTCTTTTAATGGCTGTCAGATTAAAGTTATTCATCAGCACAGAGGGTTGCAGACCTGCTCCCGCATACAGCATACTGTATTGATAAGCTTTTCTGTCTGCTCCTTTTTGTAAGATCTTTTGATCTGTAATAAATTCTACATTTTCTTTAACCGCTTTTCTCATAAACCAAACACCCGGATTAAACCAATAAAAAACCGTAGCCAGTTCAGCTAACAGAATATCCATGGTATGCAATTCGTTCACATGTACTTGCTCATGTTCCAGAACAGCTTCCAGCTCTTCTGGCCGATGTTGCAATGGATTCAAGTAGATCTGTCTCCAAAAAGAGAAAGTACCCCAGTTATCATTCAGTAGCCGAACATTGTATTGCTGTACACTCGCCGGAACAGAAGTTCGATGAACCAGATACAAAGAGTACAAACGAAACGTCATCCTGATCATCATTAAGGCTACGCCCGCCCAAAAGATCATTTTTGCAAAAAACCAGTAATTAACCTCTTGTACTTCATTTACCAATTCATAAATGACAGTCTGTGAAACCGGAATCGTAAAATGTGGAGAATCCTTAAAAAGAACAGACAAGTTGACCAGCGGGTAAATACTTGAAAAGAAAATACCTACCAGGAGAAAGAACCTGTTCAGCGTATAAAAGGTAAGCCGGCGTAAAATCAGATAATAAGCCACGCAGAACAGGATCAACGAAACATTTACCTTTAACAGAAAAGCGAAAAGATCTGGCATAATCATCAGCTTTTAGGGTGCTCAATCAAATTGATAATCTCTTTCAGCTCCTCTGCACTAATCTTCTTGTCTTTGACAAAAAAAGTAACCAGTTCTTTGTAAGAATTTTGAAAATAATCATTCACAAATCCGCTCATAAATTTTTTCTTATAATCAGTTTCCTTCACCTTAGCGCTATAGCGATAAGCATTGGCCATCTTCTCACTCTTCAAAAAGCCTTTTTTTTCCAAATTTTTAATGGTAGAAGCTAATGTTGTGTATGGAGGCTTAGGATCCTGTAGCAGTTCCATAAAATCTTTAATAAATCCTGCGCCAAATTGCCACACCGCCTGCATCGCTTCTTCTTCCTGTAAAGTTAACTTTTCCATAATACGAATATATCGTAAATATACGAATAGTACGTTATGAAAACATATTATTAACAACTGAAGCTATATCAGGACGAGACAGCGGATACCCGGCTTCGTCTTGGTTCGTCACTTCTCCGGCACTTCTGCGCCGTAACTTAGCCAAACAGGTACTTTTATCGAACAATCTACGCAAAAAGGCCGGATCGTCGAACAACCAATACAGAGAGCGGTAGCACACAGGGCAAAGCCGTATCCAAAAGGCTATTGGTCTTCAACAGCAACTCAACCAATTTGAATCGAAGTTTGTTGCATCATAATGATGTTTTATTAAAAATAAGTTAATATATTCATCTAACCAAACCAACCAACAATGATCCCGTTAAAAAATATACTGAATGCAAAACAAAGAAATTTGTTGTTAATCAACGGATGGCATATTAGCTTCCTGATGATGCTATTTGGAGCCATTAGTATTCAGTACGACCACTATGTTATTATGACACTGTTATTCTCCCCATTTTGTGCCTATGTCATTTTCAGCATCTACTTACTCCGCACCAGAATAAAGATCAACAAGGACAAAATCCTTAAGATCACAAAATGGCAAAGGAATTAAGAATCAGAGTTACAAATAACCAACTAAACAGGTCTGCGCCCAGAAAAATAGATTTTAATGGTCGAACCTCAGGGCCTGTAAGGTCCAGAGAGACCATAAAATCTATTTTTTAAAAAGAAAAAAACAGGAAGCTTAACGTTCCAAATCTTCAAGAATAAGTTTCGCCGTCCTTTCAGAAGCACCAGGCAAACCCATTTTCAGCGCCAGTTCTTCATAATCCAGGAGCATCCTGTCCCTTTGGTTCCCATCAAGCAAAGGCTGCAAATCCTTAAAAATTTGTTCTGTATTACAATCTTCCTGGATCAGTTCTTCAACCACTTTTCGATTCATAATCAGGTTAACCAATGAAATGAAACGGATCTTAACCACCATTCTTGCAATTGCAATAGACAATGGATTACCTTTATAAACCACTACCTGAGGGACTTTAAACAGAGCTGTCTCTAAAGTCGCTGTACCAGAAGCCACAACTGCGGCACTTGCCACCTGCAGCAGATCGTAAGTCTGGTTAAAGATCAGAGTTACTTTTTTTGCACCAGTAAACTGCCTGTAATAGTCTTCTGTAAAAGAAGGTGCCGCGGCTACAACAAAATGAAAATCGGAAAATCGCTCTGTTAAGCTAAGCATAACCGGAAGCAAACGTTCTATTTCCTGTTTTCTGCTTCCGGGCAATAAGGCTATCACCTTTTCTTCTCCAATCTGATGGACCTCCCTAAAGGCCGGATTAGGTGTAAAACTTGCTTTCTCATCCAGTAAAGGATTTCCTACATAATCCACATCCATCCCCCATTCCTTATAAAAATCCACTTCAAAAGGCAGAATACAAAAAAGCCGGTCAACAATCCTTTTGATCTTTAATACTCTTTTTTGGTTCCAGGCCCAGACTTTCGGAGAAATATAATAAAACACGCGGATGCCATTTGCTTTGGCAAATTCTGCAATCTTGAGGTTAAAGCCAGGAAAATCGACCAGGATTAGTGCGTCCGGCTGATCAGCCAGAATATCCTCCTTACAAGTTTTGAGGTTCTTAAAAATGGTCCGCAAGTTTAAAACAACTTCAGCAAAACCCATAAAAGCCATTTCTGCATAGTGCTTGACCAGATACCCTCCTTCAGCCTGCATTTTATCGCCGCCAAAATACCTGAAAGTTGCTTCAGGGTCACTCTTTTTCAGCGCCTTCATCAAGTTGGCTCCATGAAGGTCGCCAGAAGCTTCTCCTGCTACAAGATAATACCGCATTACTGACGAACTTTATACACAAAGAAAGCCAGGGCCCAGATAAAAGTGGCACTCAACACACCACGGCCAGTATTTTCTTTGTTTTGTTTAAAAAAATATTTGAGCAGCAAGGCATTTACCCCGATACAGCCGATCAATAAAAGATCAGCTTTAGCCAGATAGGAAACCACATGCATAATATACCAGGCTATCCCAATGAGCAGACCAGGGACCAGAATACCTATCCCGAAGCCTGTAAGCACTGTATCTTTGATTTGCTTAAACATCAAATGTCCATGAATTTAAAACCGGGATGGCATGATGGGCGGTCAGGTCAAACTGAACTGGAACAACTGAAGTATAACCATGGTCCAGTGCCCATACATCGGTATCTTCTCCTTTATCATTATTCTGAAACACACCCGTTAACCAGTAATAAGGTCTTTGGTAAGGATCTTTTCTTTCGTCAAATTCCTCTGCCCATTTGGCATTGGCCTGTCTGCATATCTTAATACCTTTGATATCTGCACCATTCGGGAAGTTAACGTTTAGTAGTGTTGCAGGGGGAAGACCATGCTCCAATACCTGCTCACAAATTACTTTAATAAACTTCTTGCAATGGCTAAAATCTGCTTCCTGTGCATAGTCATCTAATGAAAAACCTATAGATGGGATCTGCTCAATAGCACCTTCTACCGCCGCAGACATGGTACCGGAGTAAATCACATTAATAGAATTGTTCAATCCATGATTGATTCCCGAAACACATAGGTCTGGCTTCTTTCCTTTAAAAATCTTGTTTACTGCCAGTTTCACACAATCAACCGGTGTTCCTGAACATTTATACATTTCAACACCTTCATACAGGTCTACCTTATCGAAACGAAGCGGTTTACCTATCGTGATGGCATGTCCCATTCCAGATTGAGGACCATCTGGTGCAACCACAACTACATTACCGAGTTCCTGCACCACCTCTATTAAGTTTTTGATACCCGGAGCGGTGATGCCATCGTCGTTTACGACTAAAATATTCGGTCTTGAATGCTGTGTTTTCATCTGTGTTGCTGTTTAATGGATTAAATTTTAATCACACAAAAATACAAGAATTAAACAGATTAATCAGGATTATCCTGAATTCAGCTACTAATATTATGCAGGTTCCGCTTATCTTTGATCGTAACATTAGGGGCAGAAATGGATCTTATGTAGGCTAACAAGCTCATTATTTAAAAAACTTGATATGATTAAAAACAAACTATTGCTGATTGCTGGTTTTCTACTTACCGGAACGGCCGTAATGGCTCAGTCTACTTATCAGTGGAAAACCGCATCCTCAGGTGGCTATACTTACAAGTATGTGACCAATGATCCTTCTAAATCTCGTTTTTACACACTTAAAAATGGATTAACGGTTATTCTTTCTGAGAATACAAAAGAGCCTAGCATTGAATTCCGCATGGCCGTACGTGCAGGAAGTAATACAGACCCGCGCACCAATACTGGCTTGGCGCATTACCTGGAACATCTGCTTTTTAAAGGCACCGATAAATTTGGGACAACAGACTATACTAAAGAAAAGCCTTATTTAGATAAGATTGATGCGCTTTATGAACAATATAATAAAACGACAGACCAGACCAAACGAAAGGAGATTTATAAACAAATAGATAAAACTTCTGGTGAAGCTTCTAATATTTCTATTGCCAATGAGTATGATAAAATGATCCAAGGCATGGGTGGTCAGTCTTCCAATGCACATACTTCTGTAGAGGAAACCGTATATCAGGAAGATTTCCCTTCAAATGCAGTGGATAAATTCCTCGCTTTACAGGCGGAGCGTTTTCGCAATCCCATTTTCCGTATTTTCCATACGGAACTGGAAGCGGTATACGAAGAAAAAAACCGTGGTCTGGATAATGATGGAAACAAAATGTACGAAGGTATGGCCAATTTGCTGTTTCCTACACACAATTACGGTCAGCAAACCACTATTGGTTTAGTAGAACATTTAAAGAATCCTTCCCTCGTAGAGATTAAAAAATATTACCACAAGTATTATGTACCGAATAATATGGCAGTCGTTTTAGCTGGCGATTTCGCCCCAGATGAAATGATTAAAAAGGTAGATAAAGCTTTTGCCTATATGCAACCAAAACCAGTTGAATTATACAATCCTGCACCGGAGAAACCCCTAACTAAAATACAGACGCTGGATGTATATGGTCCAAGTGCTGAGAACGTGCAGATCTTTTATCGCGGCTATGCTGAAAATACCCGGCAAAGCCTCTTACTGGATTTGATTTCAAGCATTCTTTCTAATGGCAAGGCAGGTTTGATCGACATCAATCTAAACAAACAGCAAAAAGTATTGAAGGCAGGTGCTGGCTATCAGCAAATGAAGGATTATGGTATCTTTTATTTAACGGCTCAGCCTAAGCAAGGCCAATCACTGGAAGAGGTGAAAAAACTGGTGATGGAGCAGATTGACATCCTGAAAAAGGGAGAGTTTGATGAGTCACTCATCAAAGCAACTGTAGCCAACAGTAAATTGGCTTTACTGCAACAATTTGATAAAAATGCTTTCCGGGTAGAGGCAACTACGAATGAATTTATCCTGAACCGCGCAACCAAATGGGACAAGTCTTTAGATGGACCGGACGAGATGGCCAAGGTTACTAAAAAACAAATTGTAGATTTCGCCAATACATTCTTTAAAGAAAATTACGTAGTAGGTTATAAACATAAAGGTGTGGATAAGAACATCGTTAAAGTGGAGAAACCTTCAATTACCCCTATTAATCCAAATGCAAATGCCATTTCTGCATTTACAAAAAGTATCCTGGAAGCACCTGTGAAACCGATTGAGCCTAAATTTCTGGATTATAACAAGGACCTGAACTTTGGTAAAGTAGGCATCGCGGATGTCATTTCAGTTGAGAATAAAGACAACAGTATTTTCCACCTGACTTATCGTTTTGATTTAGGTGCTTATAATAATAAGTTATTGCCTTATGCGGCGCAGTACCTGAACTTCCTGGCTACAGATAAATATACCGCAGAGGAGATCAGCAAACAGTTTTACAATATTGCCTGTAACTACAGCATGAATGTTGGCAATGAGATTGTAACTGTAAGCGTTAGTGGCCTGCAAGAGAATTTTGATAAAGCTGTAAGTCTTACTGAACATATTTTCGCAGGTTGCAAACCAAACGAGAAAGCCCTTACAGAATTAAAAAGCACGATCTTAAAAGGGAGGCAAAACACAAAGCTGAACAAAGCAGCCATCTTAAGCGGACTGGTTGCTTATGCACAATATGGCGCCAAAAACCCATTAAATAATGTGCTAAGCAATGATGAGGTAAATAAAATCACAGCTGATGAGTTGGTCAATATCCTGCATAACCTTAATAATTACAAACATACCATTACGTATTTTGGTCCGCAAACGCTAGACACTTTTACTGCTGATATAGCCAAATTGCATCATTTACCTTCCGAATTTACCCCCGCAGCTGCTGCAGTTAAATTTGACTACACTTCTACCAATACCAACCAGGTACTTTTTGCTGATTATGATATGGTGCAATCTGAGATCAGATGGGTACGGAATGATGGCATGTACAATCCTGAACTGGCCGGTAAAATCAACTTATTCAACAATTATTTTGGCGGTGGTATGGGCTCTATTGTATTCCAAACCATCAGAGAGTCTAAAGCACTGGCTTATTCTACTTATGCCTTCTATTCCGCTCCGGATAAAAAAGATAAAGAATATGCAATGATTGCTTATGTAGGCAGCCAGGCCGATAAGATGAATGATGCAGTTAAAGGCATGAACGAACTTTTAACAGTACTTCCGGAGAATGAAAAATCTTTTGAGGGCGCAAAAAGCAATTCTGTGAATGCCATCCAGACGGAACGCATTGTTAAGGATGGTATTCTTGCCGCTTACTTTTCGGATAAAAAACTAGGCTTCGACCATGATTCCAGAATAGATCTTTACAACAATATCAAACCTTTGAAACTGTCCGACATGAAAGATTTTCATACTGCACATGTATCTGGAAAGGCTTATAATTATTGTATTGTAGCTTCTGAAAAGAACGTCAAAATGGAAGATATGCAAAAGTTTGGACCGGTAACCAAATTGAGTTTAGAACAAATTTTCGGATATTAACCTATACAGGGCACAAGTAAAAAGGCCAGGAGCGTTGCTCCTGGCCTTTTTTATTCAATAATGTATTTCTACAGTGATTTTAACCAGGTGACTACCTCATCACGGGTCTTACCTGTTTTTTGCTGCAGTTTTCCCAACAACTCATCATCCTTTCCCTCTTCGTGTTTCAGATCATCTTCTGTAAGATCTGCATAAGCTTGCTTAACCTTACCTTTAATCTCATTCCATTTTCCTTGCAATTCTAACTTATCCATAGCAGGTGTTTTTTAATGTTTAAACTACAGGAACAACATCTGAAAAATAAAATTGTTTGGCCTTGCAACTATCTTGCCTTCCCGATCGTCTTACTAAAAAACAATCAAATGAAACAATTCTACTTTTTGTTACTGCTTCCTTTACTGCTGTTCAACAGCTCTTGTACAATGATTATAAAAGGCCTAGGAAAGTCCGTTGCCAAACATTATGATGACCATAAAGACCTGAATTTATCGAAGCTCAGTTTACTTGACGGAGCTGGTCACCAGGAAGCATTCGAAACATCCTTCTCTGGAAAAACCGTTTACCTTTATGTATGGAGCTTGGATTTACCTCCGGATGACCGGAATACAGATTACAAAGAACTGAAACAACGCTTTCAAAAATATAATGATGTGGTCTTCATTAATGTGTATACAGGTACTGATGAGAACAAATGGAAAAAGGTACAGGACTTAAAAAATGAACAGGTGAAGGCCTACAGGCTCACTGCTGCACCTGAGAATGATGCTTTCAGGAGCCTGGCTGATTCTGTGACCCGCCCTCAGATCATTGGTAAAGACGGGGCTTTACTGGGCTTCAGGGGGCCTACTCCTGCGGATCACCTGGTGGTTGACTATGCTTTATATCAGGCAAGAAATGGAATAGATGCAACACAGTCTACCAAAACATTAATACGAGGCATCAACAGTAAGGTAAAGTTTAAAAACCAGGATCTCCTGCTTTGGTATGAAGATCACTTTGGCAAAAAACCGGGCGAAAAACTGAGCATCAGTATTTCAAATAACAATTAATAAAAAAGCCGTTTGGATATCCAAACGGCTTTTTTATTAGGCTTTAGGCCATTTATAATTGCCTGGCTTTGTCTATAATTTCATCAACTACACCAGGATCTTGTAATGTACTGATGTCGCCAAGATTAGAAGTATCTCCTTCAGCGATCTTTCTTAAGATCCGGCGCATGATTTTTCCTGAACGCGTTTTAGGTAAACCCGACACAAACAGAATTTTATCAGGTTTGGCAATCGCACCAATGACACGGGTTACAGTTTGTAAAATATCCTTGCGACTCAGATCAGCATCGCTGTGCGGATTTGGAAAGATCACAAAGGCATAGATTCCCTGTCCTTTAACATCGTGAGGATACCCCACAACAGCACTTTCAACCACACCAGCATGCATATTAATTGCATTTTCAACTTCCGCGGTACCGATCCGGTGTCCGGAAACATTGATTACATCATCTACTCTACCGGTAATTTTATAATAACCGTCTGCATCTCTTAAACATCCATCTCCCGTAAAATACAGATTCTCATAGGTAGAAAAATAAGTCAGTTTGCAGCGCTCATGATCGCCATAGGTGGTACGGAGCATACCCGGCCATGGAAATTTAATACATAGATTTCCGCTCACATCATTTCCTTCAATAATGTTTCCTTGTTCGTCTACAAGGACGGGCTGTACGCCAGGTAAAGGCAGCGTAGCATAACTTGGCTTAGTTGGCGTCACAAAAGCAATAGGCGAGATCATAAGCCCTCCAGTTTCTGTTTGCCACCAGGTATCTACAATTGGACATTTCTTTTTGCCTACATGCTCATCAAACCAGTGCCAGGCTTCCTCGTTGATGGGCTCTCCTACCGATCCCAATACACGTAAAGAGCTCAGATCTGCACCGTCTACAGGTTCATTACCAAAACCCATCAAGGAACGGATTGCTGTAGGTGCAGTGTATAAAATATTGACTTTGTGCTTATCCACAACTTCCCATAATCTGGCTGGTGTCGGATAGGTTGGGACACCTTCAAACATCAGTGTAGTTGCGCCCTGCGATAAAGGGCCGTACACGATATAAGAGTGACCAGTGATCCAGCCAATATCAGCTGTACAAAAGAAAATTTCGTCCGGCTGATAGTTAAATGCGGTGGAAAAGGTATAACCAGCATACACCATATACCCTCCTACGGTGTGAACGACTCCCTTCGGCTTACCTGTTGAGCCAGAGGTGTATAAAATGAAGAGCATATCTTCTGCATCCATTTCTTCTGCAGGACAATAGGTGTCGACCAGCTTAATTTCGTCTTCGAACCAAAGATCTCTTCCCTTCAGCATAGAAACAGGTGTGCGCGTATGTGTCAGAACAATAACTTTCTCTACACTTGGGCAACCGATCAGCGCATCATCGATCACTTCTTTCAGCTGGATCTGTTTCGCGCCTCTAAAAGCCCCATCAGCCGTGATCACCAATTTACACTGGGCGTCATTAATACGGTCTGCGATAGATTTTGCAGAAAAACCTCCGAAAACTACGGAGTGCACAGCGCCAATCCGGGCACAAGCCAGAACGGCAACGGCCAGTTCCGGAACCATGGGCATATAAATGCATACCCTGTCTCCTTTCTTAACATGGTTCTTTTTCAATACGTTGGCAAACCGGCAAACCTGCTCATGTAATATTTTATAAGTGAGTGTAACGCTGTCTTTTTCCGGGTCGTTCGACTCCCAGATGATAGCGGGCTTATCCCCGTTCTTTTCCAGGTGACGATCCAGACAGTTTTCTGTAATGTTGAGTTTTCCGCCTTCAAACCATTTAATATTGGGTTCTGAAAAATTCCAGGATAATACTTTATCCCATTTCTTTCGCCATTTAAAAGTATCTGCTATGCCCGCCCAGAATTCTTCAGGCTGTTCAACACTTTGTTTGTAGACTTTTTGATATTCATCAAAAGAATTAATTTGCATCATGTGGTTCTATATTTGTTTCAATTACTGGAATTCAAATATAACTTTATTGAAAAGTTATCGGAAGTGATCCGCATTTTAAATTTTCTTTTGTACTTTTGCAGCCGTTCTCCGGGGTATCAGACAGATATCTCAATAATTTTTCAAAAATATCGAACACCCGCTTGATGGTTACAAATATTATTCTGATATTTGCACACTCTTAAAAAAT
>NZ_QAIL01000375.1 GCF_003061025.1 Pedobacter sp. HMWF019
ATGTTTGAAGAACAGGATTCTACAAAAATTGGAGGAAAGAATTTATTGCCGATATATATAGAAGAGAAAATATCGCAAAATTATTATAACAAAAATCCGGAAAAGAATAAAACTATTGTCTTGGGTGATAAGCATGTTGATTATAATACCCCGCTTATCGATACTAAAGGTATGAGTCAGTATTTTGAGCGGATGTATGCGCATGTAGATATTTATGATAACAACATTTCTTTATTAAGTAATGAGTTTTTAAGTCCTATAGCAGGCTCTTCGCCAACTTTCTATAAATTCTTTATTACGGATACCATTAAAACTCATAATCCTCAGTTGATCGAATTGTCTTTTATTCCAAGAAATAATACGGATATTTTGTTTGAAGGCAAGATCTATATTACTATGGATGGAAGATATGCAGTACAGGATGCTTTTTTAACTGTGAATAAAAACATCAACCTCAACTTCGTGAGGGCTATGGAGGTAAAACTGGATTTCGATAAGGCACCGGATGATAGATATTATCTGAGTAGGACAAGGCTCCTTATGGACTTTGGAGTTAACAAAAATAAAGGAGGTGGGTTTACGGGGGAGCGCACTGTTACTGTGAAGGATTTTCAGATTAATCAAAAACAACCGGAGAGTGTATTTCAGGGCGGGAAAATGGTGATTGCTCCCGAAGCAGAAAAAAGAAGTGAGCAGTTCTGGGTTGAAAACAGGGCAGATACTTTGTCTCCTTCTGATTTAAAAATTTATAAGAATATAGATACATTGTCGAGAATGAGTTCTTTTAAAAAGACAATGGATATTGCAACTTTATTTTTTGCTGGATATAAGGATTTTGGGCCTTTTGAAGTAGGTCCTGTAAATACATTTTACAGTTTTAACAGTACGGAGGGCTTAAGATTGCGTTTGGGAGGCCGTACGACACCTGCTTTGAGTAAAAGGTACTATTTTGAAACCTATGGAGCCTATGGGTTTAAAGATGAGAAATGGAAGTACTTTTTAAGTGGTACATACTCGCTTAATAATAAATCTATTTACGCGTTTCCTCAGCAATATATAAGAGGAAGTTTCCAGAGAGACACCAAGATCCCCGGACAGGAACTGCAATTTGTTCAGGAAGATAACTTTTTACTTTCTTTCAAACGTGGGGAGAACAATATGCTTTTGTATAATGATTTTTACAAGGTCGAGTACATGAGTGAGTTTGAAAATCACTTTTCTTATAATGTTTCTTTTCGCAAATGGACGCAAAGACCAGGAGGTGATCTTTATTTTAATAACCTGGTTGGGAATCAGTTGAATTCGATTGATCATATCAATACTTCAGAAATTAGCGTAGCGCTGCGTTATGCGCCAAATGAGAAATTTTATCAGGGAAAGATTTATCGGACACCTATATTCGACCGGTATCCGATCTTCAATCTGCGGTACACTGCTGGTTTAAAAGGCGTTTTTGCGGGAGAATATAACTACCAGAATCTTGCTGGAAGTATAGATAAACGCTTTTATCTGTCTCAATTGGGCTATTCGGATGTGACAGTAGAAGGTGGTTATATCTTTGGAAAAGTACCTTTTCCGTTATTAACCATTCATCGTGCCAACCAGACTTATGCCTACCAGTTGAATTCATATAACTTGATGAACTTCCTCGAATTTGTAAGTGATCATTATGCCAGTTTAAATATTGATCATAATTTTAACGGATTCTTTTTAAATAAAATACCTTTGTTGAAGAAACTGAAGTTAAGAGAAATTGTTTCCTTTAAAATACTGTATGGAGGACTAAGGGATGAAAACAATCCAGCGATTGATAAATCCTTATTACAATTTCCTGTAAATTCGGCTGGAGTTCCAACTACGTATTCACTAAATAAGGATCCGTATATGGAAGGAAGTGTTGGCTTGGGTAATATCTTTAAATTGCTTAGAGTTGATCTGGTAAAGAGATTCAGTTATCTGGAGCATCCTGTGGTATCTACCTGGGGTGTGCGTGCAAGGGTGAAATTTGATTTTTAATATAAAAGACTAGACTAAATGGCTGCTATAACATTAAGAGATCGTCTTCAACAGGGAATTTATGTGGTCATAAATCCTTTTGTGAAAGGTCTGATACGCATCGGGCTGACGCCTAATGCGGTTACAACAATTGGCTTAATACTCAATATTGGTGTTGCCGTAATATTTATTTTTGGTGCAGAGAGAAGCAACCGTGGTGATCTTTCCTTTGTAGGATGGGGCGGTGCACTTGTACTTTTTGCTGGTTTATTTGACATGCTTGATGGTCAGGTAGCGAGGCTTGGCAATATGAGCTCTACTTTTGGTGCTTTATACGATTCTGTTCTGGATCGTTATAGTGAATTAATTATGTTTCTGGGAATCTGCTATTACCTGGTTTCCCATCATTATTTTTTAAGCTCGCTGTTTGCGTTTATCGCTTTGATGGGGTCTATGATGGTGAGTTATACCAGAGCGAGGGCAGAAGGTTTGGGCGTAGAGTGTAAAGGTGGCCTTATGCAAAGACCTGAACGCGTAATCACTATTGGTGTTGTGGCCATTGCTTGTGGAATTACAGGACATTTTATTGGTGGTGATTATAAGATCTACGTACCTGGAATACCTTTTCATGTTTTTGAGACGATGTCTATTTTTACTATTCCTATTACGATTATGGCGTTTATGACCAATATTACGGCCGTAAATCGTTTAAGAGAGGCAAAAAAGGCTTTGAATCAAAAAGATGAGGAAAGACGTACTGCTTTTAAAGGTGGAAAGACGCTTGTTATTGCAGGTTTGTTAATTGCTTCTGCTCTGGGGAGTAGTTCTGTAGCCATGGCGCAAACAGATAAAAGTGATCCTTCACCTATTAAATTCCCTACTCCAAAAGGTATCGCTAATCAGTTGTTCTATCTGCAGCGTGATCCTAATACAAATACCATTGTTTGCGAATTGAATGTGGACGCAAAGGGTCAATTGGTTAAGGATGATCCCATTAAGGTATACTGGGTTCGTTATCAGGATAATGGTGAGAAAAAGGACTTAAATTATATTCAGCGTAAATTTGCTTATGGCATTCATGTAGAAGCCATAGGGAATGATGAATATAAGCTTAACTTTGTTTCTTATAAGAAATTTCCGATGTATCTGATGAAATCAGAGGAGGATAAAAAGTATCATGTTTATGTAACGGCGAACAATAAGAAGATACGATTGGAAAGGATCTTTGTTCGGATAGACGGAGGTACTTTCTGGGTACCAAATGTGAAGTATGTGGAGTTGAAAGGTACAAATCCTTCAAATGATGCACCTGTAACGGAGCGAATTAAAGTTTAAATATATAAGATGAAAACCAGGTGTGTGTCTGTTTCTGATGATGAAAGGAATGACTACTTTATGGTTCCATCACGATTAAAAATAATATCCTTATGAAAAAGAATTTTGTTTCGAACTCATCTGAGTCTATCAGGATGTTCAAAAGCGGGTTTTTAGAAAGTTTATCGAAAGTTAGTTTTTATGTGCCACTTATTGTATATGTACCGGTAATATTATATTTATGTTGGAAATCCTTATTTGAACTTCAGATGGGATGGCTAAATTTTATTGGATATCTACTGCTTGGTCTGTTTGTCTGGACATTTACAGAATATATACTTCATCGGTTTGTATTTCACTTTTATCCAAAATCTGAATGGGGAAAGAAAATACACTTCATTTTTCATGGTGTGCATCATGATTATCCTAATGATGCCAAACGACTGGTTATGCCTCCATCAGCAAGTATACCTCTGGCTCTGGCTTTCTATTATTTGTTTTTATATATTTTGCCTGCCGGAACAAACGATGCGTTTTTTATTGGTTTTATAGGGGGATACCTGGTTTATGATATGACACATTATGCGCTTCACCATGCGAATTTTAAAAATGGGTTCTGGAAAAAGTTGAAACAGCACCACATGTTGCACCATTATTCTGATTCAACAAAGGGATATGGTGTAAGTTCTGACATTTGGGACAGGGTATTGGGATCCAATTTTTTAAAGAAAAAGGATGCCTAAAGATTTACCTGTTAAGCTGCCACTTTTTACAAGTAAGAATATCATTAGGACTTCACTGATCTCTATAGCTTATTTATTACTCTCCAGTTTTTTAATCGGATTTAAATCAAATCAGGTCATTCTTGTTTTGATCTTTAATAGTTGCTTTTATGCTTCCATGGTAACCCGGAAGTTTATTCTGGGCTTTTCTATATTTATCGTGTATTGGATTATTTTCGATTATATGAAAGCTTTTCCAAACTACCTTTATCATAGTGTAAGTATAGAGCATCTTTATCGTTTGGAAAAAAGCATATTTGGGATTCATTTTAATGGAAGGGTGCTTACTCCAAATGAATATTGGTTAATGAATAGCAAGCCAGTAATGGACGTCATTGGAGGCTTTTTTTACCTGATGTGGATTCCGGTCCCTTTGGCCTTTGCAGCTTATTTATTTTTCCGGGACAGAAGGCAATTCCTGTTATTTTCTTTAACTTTTGTGCTGGTAAATCTTTTGGGTTTTGTGATCTATTATCTTTATCCTGCTGCACCGCCCTGGTATGTACAGCTGCATGGTTTCAAATTTATAGCTCATACTCCTGGAAATACTGCAGGACTGGCCAGGTTTGACAAATTTTTTAATGCAGCAATCTTTAAGTCAATTTACAGTAATGGCTCCAATGTATTTGCAGCGATGCCTTCTCTGCATTCCTCTTATCCTGTTATTGTTCTGTATTATGGACTGAAAAACCGACTTGGGTTGATGAATATCTTGTTTGCTATTGTAATGCTTGGTATATGGTTTACAGCAGTTTATACCAGTCACCATTATGTTCTTGACGTTCTTGCTGGTATACTTTGTGCAGCGACGGGAATAACACTTTTTAACTGGTTGTTGAGTAATACAAAGCTTAGGATATGGATAGATCAGATGTGTCTAAGGATTGCCTAGTACAGGAGATTAAATGTGTTCCACATGGTCTTCAAAATCTTCGTCGTTTTCTGACCTGAACCTGTTCTGTTTATGATGGTTATAACTTTGAGCGAACTTATTTGAAGGACTACTTGACAAGTCAGACTGCCGCTTTATTCGTTGATTGGATTTGAGCAGTAGCCCTAGCGCTGCTCCTGCAGAAAGGCCGATTAGCAGACCTATTAATACATTTGAATTTTTATTCATAAAAGATCATTTATTGGCTTATTAACCTTGCTGAGGCT
>NZ_QAIL01000376.1 GCF_003061025.1 Pedobacter sp. HMWF019
AGCTACAGCCAATGGCGGAACCACTTTAAAATGGTATGCTTCGGCCACAAGTGGTACTGCTTTAGCTACCGGACCAACCTTTACGACTCCGGCTTTAACCGCAAATACAACTTATTATATTGAAGTGATCAAAGGTACCTGTGCCAATGCACAACGTGTACCGGTTACTGTAACTGTGACTACTACACCATCTGTACCTGTTGTAGCTGCACCTTCTGCAGTTTGCGTAGGTTCAACAGCTGTGCTTACAGTTACCAGTCCCGTAACTGGTGTCACTTATAACTGGTATGCTGCCTCAACTGGTGGTACGATCCTGGGAACAGGCACCACATTTACTACGCCTGCCTTAACAGCCACTGCAACTTACTATGCAGAAGCTGCTGCCGGTACTTGTACCAGCAGTACGCGCGCCGCTGTTACCGTAAACGTCAATTCACTTCCTGCAGATGCAGTCGTGACCACAAATAACCCTAGCATCAGCACCGGACAAACTGCAACTTTAGCCGCAACAGCACCTGCTGGAGTAACCATCAACTGGTATGCCGCAGCTACTGGTGGTATTGCTTTGGCTTCTGGACCGACATTTACTACGCCTTCGCTAACCGCTACGACAACTTATTATGTAGAAACAACTAATGCTTCGGGTTGTACAAGCCAGGCACGGATACCTGTTACCATTACTGTAATTGGCGGACCTGTAAATCCGAACTGTAATGCTGCAAGCAAACAGGAAAGTGGAATTGAGGGCATCTGCCTGCTCTGCGCAGTTCAGAACCCAGGCAACTCAATCGACGATAATTTCACCAATTTTACCACAATTTCATTACCAGTAGGCGTAGGAGGTTCAGGCTACCAAAGACTGATCTTTAACAATACAGGTTCTGCAACAGACAGCATACGTTTAAATCTTGAAACCCCTACCGGTCTTGCAGATGTAACTGTGCTTGGTGGCATCCAGGTGAAAATTATGAACGGCACTTCAGTTGTAAAAACCTATAACCTGAGCTCATCATTGCTGTACCTGCAATTGCTGAGTGGCAACAAGTTTACAGCAACTCTACCGGCAACCGGCGCGTTTGACCGGGTCGAAATCAGAGCTCAGGGACTTGTTTCTGCACTGATTAACTTGAATATCTATGGTGCCGAGGTCATCTATCCAAATCCTACCGTGGCTGCAACAGGTAAAACAATCTGTGCAGGAAGTGCAACTACACTGTCTGCTGCCGCAAATGGAGGAACAACTTTAAGATGGTACAGTACCCCTACCGGCGGCACTGTATTACAAACAGGTGAAAACTTTACAACACCTGTATTGACAGCCAATACCACTTATTATATTGAAGTAAGTAAAGGCAGTTGTGCAAATACCACACGTGTACCGGTACAAGTAACCGTTAGCTCTGCCCCTACTGCTCCCGTAGTTGCGGCTGTTCCAGCTATTTGTTCTGGTTCTTCGGCAGTGATTCCGGTGAGTAATCCGCTAGCCGGCGTGAACTATCAATGGTATACTACTGCAACAGGAGGCACCCCAGTATTTACAGGTGCAACCTATACAACACCAGCTTTAACAGCAAGCACAACCTATTATGTGGAGGCTGCAAGTGGTACCTGCGCCAGCGCAACCCGTACTCCGGTAATGGTTACTGTAAACCCTCTGCCTGCTCTGCCTGTTGCTCAGGTTTCTGCAAGCACCATTAACGCAGGTCAGACGGCCATCATAACAGCAACCTCCACAGATACTAATGTTACCTTTAACTGGTATACCTCTGCAGTTTCAACAACACCAATATATACAGGTCCTACTTATGTAACCCCTCCGCTTACGGTTACAACAACCTATTACCTGGAAGCGAAATCTACCACAACAACCTGTTCTGCACCAAGCCGTGTACCGGTAACCATTACTGTTAATGGTGGTGGAAGTCCTAATCCAGTTCCTTGCGAAGCGGCTTCAACTCAGACAAATGGCGTCATTGGGGTCGCACTACTGGCTGGAGTATTCAACCCGGAACTGGCCATTGATAATGACACCAAAACAGGCTCTTCTTTAGTAATGCCTGTTGGGGCACTGAATGCGTCTGTTTATCAACGCCTTGGATTCAACAACCTTTCGAGCATTGGTGATACCGTACGTGTATCTCTAACTTCTCCAGGAAAACTATTATCAGTTGGTCTGCTGTCCAGTATTCAGATTGGCACCTATAATGGCAGTACAAACAATAACGATGCTTTAGCCATCAACAACCCACTCATCCATCTGGAACTTTTAAGTGGCAACACTGAGGCCCTGATCTCTTTTGTACCAACAAAACAGTTTGACAAAGTAGAGGTTAGCCTGAATTCAGGCCTAGCCGGTGTACTAAACACGGTGGATGTAAATTATGCACAGCGTATTGCAGCAGCGCCGGAAGTAACGGCGTCCAATGTGACTACCTGCATCAATCAAACTGCAACCTTAACTGTTAAAACACCTGTATCTGGAATTACCTATAAATGGTATAATGCTACGGGTACCTATCAGACGGATAAAGATGGTACCTCGTTTACCACACCTGCTTTAACAGCAAATACGAAATACTATGTGGAAGCCAATACCGCCTCTGGTTGTACCAGCTACAGAACTCCGGTTACAATTACCGTAACCCCTGCTCCTGCTGTACCGGTATTGGTATCGCCAACCATCAACACCTGCTCAGGCAATACCGTAACACTTGAAGTGAGCAACCCGGTTACCGGAGTTACTTACAAATGGTATAATTCAAATGGTGTTTACCAGGCAGGAAAAGATGGTGCAACTTTTACCATCCTGAATTTCACAACAAACACAACTTATACTGTAGAGGCAGTGAGCAGCTGTGGTACTTCTGACAGAGCAACGGCATCCATTACAACCGGTACTTTAGACAAACCTGTTGTTACGCCAGCTTCTGTAACGATTGCTTCAGGATCACCTGCCGTTTTAACTGCAACATCCAGTACTGCCGGAGCTATATTTAAATGGTATGACTCACCAGTATCTAATACTGTACTTTTCACAGGTGTACGTTATGTAACCAATCCGCTGACCAATACTACTTCAGTTCCGATAACCAAAACATACTATGTAACTGCAGAAGTACCTGGTGGTGCATGTGCGGCTTCTGCCCGTGCCTCAGTTGATGTGACCATCAACCCACAAGGGAATACAACTGATGTACCTTGTGAAGGGGCGACGGTAGATATCAAACATGGTGTAGACGGCGTAGCCTTACTTACCGCTGTATTTAATCCGGAACTGGCTGTAGATAACAAGGCAGAAACAGCCTCTTCATTTGTAATGCCTGTTGGTGCACTTGGAGCTTCTGTTTATCAACAGGTAGGCTTCCAGGGCCTGTCTAATATTGGAGATACCGTAAGGGTACGTGTAAGTTCACCTGGTAAATTGCTTTCTTTAGCGGTATTACCTTCTATCGAACTGACCACTTTTAACGGATCAACCAGCAACAATGATATGATCACCGCCAGCAATCCAATTTTACATCTGGAATTGTTGAGTGATAACAGCGGGGCGATCTTCAGTTTTGTTCCGCAAAAACAATTTGATGGTGTAGAACTGCGTTTAAGATCTGGTCT
>NZ_QAIL01000040.1 GCF_003061025.1 Pedobacter sp. HMWF019
TTATAAAACGGCTTAACTTATAATTGCTTTTATAATGAAAATGTCACGAAATATAGAGGAACAGGCGCTAAATCAGCATTAAAAATAAATTTTAAAATTACTATTGTACAATTAAAAAATAGTCTTTACCTTTGCGGCACGAAATCGGGCAGGGTAACAGGCACAATTTCAAAGAAAAATGGCAAAAGCATCAGAAGTAAAAAGTGGAAACATCCTTCGGTTTAACGGAGAATTGGTACAGGTAGAGGAGTTCCTTCATCGTACCCCCGGAAATTTACGGGCTTTTTATCAGGCAAGAATGAGAAATGTGAAATCCGGGAAACTGGTTGAATACAGATTTCGTGTGGATGAGGAAGTAGAGATTTGCCGCGTTGAAACCAGTGATTACCAGTACTTGTATGAAGATGGGGATGCATTGGTGGTGATGGATAACAGTACTTACGAACAGTTTAACATACCAAAGATATTGTTTGGTAAAAGTGTTCGGTTTTTGAAAGAAGGAATGAATGTGATCATTGCGTTTGAAAGCGATGAGCCAATTATGGCACAGACACCTTCTCATGTTGAATTAGAGATTACGTACTCGGAGCCTGCTGTTAAGGGCGATACTTCTACAAATGCGTTGAAATATGCAACTGTGGAGACCGGGGTTGAAATAAAAGTGCCGATGTTTATCAATCAGGGCGATAAGGTTAAGATTGATACACGTACAGGTGATTACGTTGAAAGAGTAAAATAAGAATTTTCATAGTTTAGTTTTAGGTTTAGGTTGATTGAGGCTTCGGAGTGGTTCCCGAAGCCTTCTTTTTTTATGCGGTTTTTTGTGGGGGAAAATTAATTTGCTCTCGGAGACTAACGTTTCTTTGGGGCGCTGCGCGGCCCGCCTCGAAGCTGAGGCCTCCTCTGCAGAATTATTTTTTTGGGTGCAGGGGTAGCCGCAAAAAGAGGTAGGTTCGGTGATTGATGGGGGGACCGGGTATGATGCAGAGGTTTGAGTTTGAGCAGGGATTGTATGGAGTCGTGGGGAGTTAGGGTTGGTGCCATAGGTTTAGGGTTGGGGTGAGTTTAGAGTACAGGGTTGTTGTTGGTTGGCTTAATAATTATCTTTGTTTTGATGACGAAATCTGAGATTAGAAAGATGGCGCTTCAGGAAAGGAAGATGTTGTCGAAGGATGCGCTAAAGTTGCAGAGTATGGGGTTGCTGGAGCAGTTTGCTTTGATGGATTTTTCTGGTGTGGAGGTGGTTCATGTTTTTTTGCCAATGGAACGTAAAGGGGAACCGGATACATTTCTTTTTATTGATTGGTTGGCGCAAAATTATCCTGCTGTGCGCGTTATTGTACCGCGGGCAGACTTTGGGTCGTCTTTGATGACGAACTATGTTTATAGGGGGGCTGAAGGGCTTGTGGAGAGTTTTTATGGGATATTGGAACCGGTTGATGGGGAGGTTTATTTGGGTAAGGTGGATATGGTGCTGATTCCGCTCCTGGCTTTTGATCTCCGGGGTTATCGCGTGGGTTATGGGAAGGGCTTTTATGACCGTTTTCTGGAGGGTTTAGAGACAAAAAAAGTCGGAATCTCTCTTTTTGGACCTGTTGGGGAGATTGCCGACGTTAATGCATTTGATATTCGTATGGATATTTGTTTGACTCCGGATCGGGTTTACAGGTTTAGCTGAGCCTTGATAAAGTCGGTGATCAGATAAACGATCGTTTTTGCGGTATTGGGGTCTTTTCTTCCATCGCTGAGCTCTATTGCGCCTTCACATAGGTGGAGGTAATGGAATTTTTTCTTGCCGTTGAGGACTAATCTTCTCATGTCGTTCAGGGTAAAACCTGAGGGGGTGGAGGCACTGGAAAGTACATTCTCTATACTGTCCAGGTCTATTTCCAGGCCAAGGTTGTAATCCAGGGGTTGAACAAAATTATGGAGCAGCTGGGTTCTGTCCTTGGTTTTGATGAGCTCATCGAAATAAATGCAGTTGATGTGTGGATTTTCTTTGATTTGCTGGAGGACATGATGGTTGTTGTAGTTTTCGTGGAGCCCAAAAATGCTATAGTTTTTTAGGTAGTTGTCTTTGATGGCATAACTGAAGCCATTTCCGCTGTGCCGGCCATTCGTTTCACGCAGATCGGCGTGTGCATCGATATTTACGACATCTATTTCTTTGCCTTTGGCTTGAGAAACGCCCTTGATGATGGGATAGGCATTGTTGTGGCCACCACCGATGACGATTGGTGTTTTTCCAGCCTCAATGATCTTTTGGATCACTGGGTAGACCAGGTCGTCTATAGCTTCTACTTTTTTGCTGAGGGCAGCCGGATCGGTTTCTTTTGGGTCTTTAAACTTAAAATGGCCCAGAACGAGAAGTTCTGCTCCGTTTAGAAAAGAATTGCTTTGGATATTAAGGAGGGACCTCAGGCTGGCTTCCCAGGCGCTTGCTGTTCCGGCAATACCGTAATTGGCGCGCACTCCAATGTCTTCTGGGATACCCAGCAAGACAAATGGGGCACTGGATTGCTTCAGGTCGTTCAGGCTGGAGAGGGTTTGCACTTTTTCTCCTAATTTGACTTCTCCTTCGCGCTGACGGGTGAGTGCCAGTATATCGGCAGGGGAATACAGTTTTAGTCCTTCCATGTGATATGATTTAGGGTGTGTTATTTCTTTATTTGTGCAATTCTAATGTTTTTTACTGGTTTAGGCATTGAGTTCCAACAAGACCGGACAGTGATCGGAATGGACCGCATCGGGCAGGATTCTGACCTGTTTTAAGCGGTCTAGCATTGGTTTTGTAGCCAGGTGGTAATCGATACGCCAGCCAAGGTTCTTTGCCCTGGAGTTGGCCCGGAAACTCCACCAGGTATAATGGTGGGGATCTTTATTGAAATGCCGGAAGGTATCAATAAAGCCGTTGTTGAGGAACAATTCCATCCACTCGCGTTCTTCCGGAAGGAAACCGGAGGAATTGGCATTGGTTTTTGGATTGTGGATGTCTATGGCGGTGTGACAGATGTTGTAATCGCCAGAGATGATCAGGTTGGGACAAGTGATGCGGAGATTTTCTGTATAGGTGTCGAAAAATTTCATGAATTCATACTTTTTAGCCTGCCTGTCTTCTCCGCTGGATCCGGATGGCAAATAGACACTCATCAGGGAAAAAGTGTCAAAGTCGGCCCTTAAAACACGTCCTTCTTTATCGATCCACTCTTCTCCACATCCGTATTCTATATGAATGGGTTTGATTTTACTAAAGATGGCTACGCCGCTGTATCCTTTTTTTTCTGCAGGGAACCAGTAGTTGTGGTAACCCAGTTGTTCAAGAACAGCTATAATGTCGGGAATTTGTGCTGGCAGTGCCTTTACTTCCTGCAGGCAGACCATATCTGGGTTTTCATTTTTTAACCAGTCCAGAAAGTTTTTTGTGGCTGCGGCGCGGATGCCGTTGATGTTGTAGGATATGATCTTCATAATGGGGTGCTGTATTTATGCGTTTCCTGTATTTGTGTTTGTTTGGCCAGCATTTTTTCCAATTTTTTTGCTGCCCGTTTTTTAAGCAGGATTACGGTCATTTTGATATCTTTTAATGGACGGTTGTTCGAATCGGTTGGACTGGAAGCGATCAGATCGACCAGTTCTATTCCTTGCACTACCTCGCCATAGGCGGTATAATTGCGATCCAGATGAGGGGTGCCGCCTATCGTTTTATAGATTTCCCTTTGCCATTGTGGCAATTTGAAATGAAGGCGGTTAGTTTCCAGGGCATCGAGCTGTTCATCGGTAAATTTTTTGCCTTGTACAATGTAGAACTGACATCCGCTGGAAGCTTTCTGCGGGTTATCGTCCCTGGCGGCTGCCAATACACCTTTTTTATGAAACAGACTGTCTCTGAATTCTGCAGGTATGGTATATCCCACATCGCCTTCACCAAGCAGCTTACCTGCCTCCGCTTTTTTAGAGTCGGGGTCACCTCCCTGGATCATGAAGTCTTTGATGACCCGATGGAACAGGGTATTGTTGTAAAAACCGGCTTTGGTGAGCTTGATGAAGTTGTCTCGGTGTAATGGGGTCTCATTGTAAAGCTGGATGATGCATTCGCCCATTTCCGTTGACACCCTGATGTATTGGTGCTTAGGCTTTTTGGCCTGGGCAGAAAGGATAAACAGGGAGAGGAAGATGGAAAACAGGTATTTCATACGAAAGTTAATTTTGTGCTAATTTAGCTAAATCCCATTAATTTCTTACCATACATCAACAGGGCCGAAGACATAAAAAGGTAAATTTGTATACAACAAGGAGGACGATATGTCAAACTTATCAGATCTAAAAACACTTACAGCAAGCCTTCCCGAGCAGGGGTATACGATGCCGGTTCTTTTTATCGGACATGGTTCTCCGATGAATGGGATAGAAGATAATGAGTTCAGTCGAAAATGGGTGGATATCGCAAAGGATATTCCGCAGCCCAGTGCTGTTCTGGTCGTTTCTGCGCATTGGTTTACCCGGGGAACTTTTGTGACCGCAATGGATTTTCCGCCAACCATACATGATTTTGGCGGCTTTCCGCAGGCATTGTTCGATGTGGAGTATCCGGCGCCCGGCAGTCCTGACTTGGCTGCTGAAACAGCTGCATTGGTAAAGGGGACAGAGGTTCATCTGGATCATGAATGGGGTTTGGATCATGGGGCATGGACCGTAGTGAAGCATATGTATCCGCAGGCACAGATTCCTGTTTTGCAGTTGAGTATAGATTATACCCGGGACGCCAGGTTCCATTACGAGCTGGCTGCAGAATTATTTAAGTTGAGGAAGAAGGGCGTTTTGATCCTGGGAAGCGGGAATATGGTTCACAATCTTCGCATGATGAGTTGGGAGATGATCCATGGTGGTGGTTACGACTGGGCGTTGGAGATCAACGAGAAATTTAAGGAACTGATCCTGAACAATGAGCACCGGCCTTTGATGAATTATCAAAGCCTGGGAAAAGAGGCCATGCTGGCCATTCCAACACCTGAGCATTATCTTCCGCTGATGTATACGCTGGGTTTAAAGCAAGATGATGAGCCGGTACTTTTGTTTAACGATAAAGCTGTTGGAGGCTCTTTAACGATGACCTCGGTTCGGGTTGGTTAAGGGTTTACATGAGTTTTTTAAGCAGCTGCAGTATCCATTGCTTTTTTTTATACGGCGGGTAGACCAGACTTGCGGCATTGATGTCTGATTGGAAAACAACCGCTCTTTCGTGGGAAAAGGTTTTAAATCCAAAAAATCCATGTGAGCTGCCCATTCCGCTTTGATTTACGCCTCCAAAAGGTAGGTTGGGGTTAGAGATGTGAATGAGTACGTCGTTGATACAGGCTCCACCGGAGCTGGTGTTTTTGAGGATTTGGCGGATATGAGATTGATCTTCACTGAAAATATACAGTGCAAGCGGCTTATTCTTTCGTTTGATCAGTCCAATTGCTTCTTCCAGGTTGGTGTAAGGGATCAGAGGGAGCACCGGTCCAAAGATTTCCTCTTCCATGATGGTGCAATTTTCGGGCAGGTACCCGAGCAAGGTTGGATGGATGGTCTGGTGCAATAGGTTGGAAGGGCCACCCCAGAGGATTTTTGCTCCTCGGTCTATTGCTTCTTTGATCAAGCCCTGAATACGGTCGTAATGTTTCTGGTTTATGATTTTGGCAAAAGATTTAAAATCAAGTCGTTTGTCGGTTTTGTCAAAGAACATTTCTACAACGGCCTTTTTATAGGCATCTGTAAATTCGTCCATTTTGGAGGCCTGAATCAGGGCATAATCCGGGGCAATGCAGGTTTGCCCGGCATTGATGAGTTTCCCCCAGGCAATTTTTTCTGCTGCTTTTGATATATTTGTGGTTTCATCTATAATGACTGGTGATTTGCCTCCAAGTTCTAGGGTAACGGAGCTGAGGTGTTTGGATGCGGCTTCCATAACAATTTTCCCAACAGCGGTACTGCCAGTGAAGAAAATATGATCGAAGGGAAGTTTTAACAGGCTTGCAGAAACGCTTGCATCGCCTTCAATACAGGCAATTTCCTGTTCTTCGAATGTTTTTTCCAATAGCCGGAATAAGAGGCTGCTGGTGGCCGAACTGTATTCCGACGGCTTGATCATGGCACAGTTTCCGGCAGCGACGGCAGAGATGAGCGGGCTCATGACAAGCTGGAAAGGGTAATTCCAGGGTGCGATAATGAGGCAAACGCCTTTTGGCTCATAATAGATTCTGTTTTTTGCCAGCAGGTTGCTGATGTTTCTGGCTGCATGTTGTGGCTTCATCCACCCAGATAGATTCTTAATGGTAAAGTCTATTTCACTATAGATGAAAAGGACTTCTGTAACAGCAGATTCAAATTTGTTTTTTCGAAGATCCGTATGCAGGGCTTCATAGATGTCGTTTTCATGGGCTTCTATGCAGCTTTTAAGGGCATTTAATTTTTGTATCCTTTCTGCGGCCGTGCTTAGGCGGACTGCATATTGGTTTTTTTGCTGAGCGTCAAAAATAGCATTGAACTTGTGTATCATGACTTGTTTGCTAAGCGTGATGGATCTTAAATATACAAAATGCAAAGCTTATTCTGAAGAATCGGGGAAGCAAAGCAGGAGATAGAATGAAATGAATGAATTTTCGGTCCTCCAATGGCATTGGATATAGTTTTTGTCTATGGGTGTATCGAGATTTAGTATGTATAATTACCTTCGGATGGTTGGTAATTCTCTGGGATAGCCGTACCTTTGCACCAAGAAAAAAAACATAAAATTATGATAAACATAGGTCAACAATTTCCATCATTTTCCAAAACAGCCGTTGTAAGTTTAGAGAAAGGTAAAGAGTTCGAAACAATTACTTCTGATTCTTTAATTAACGATAACAACGAATGGACTTGCCTGTTCTGGTGGCCAAAAGATTTTACTTTTGTTTGCCCTACAGAGATCGCCGAATTTAACAACAACTACAGCGAATTCCGTGACCGTGATACTAAACTGATTGGCGCATCTACTGATTCTGAATTTGTTCACCTTGCCTGGAGAAATAACCATGATGATTTACGTGGTTTAAAATTCCCTATGCTGGCGGATACTTCTAAATCTTTAGCTGAAGCTTTGGATATTTTAGAACCGAACGAAAAAATTGCTTACCGTGCAACTTTCATTATCGATCCTCAGGGTATCGTACGCTGGGTATGTGTAAACGATTTAAGTGTTGGACGTAACGTAAAAGAAGTAATCAGAGTGCTGGATGCTTTGCAAACTGACGAACTTTGCCCTTGTAACTGGGAAAAAGGTCAGGAAACTTTAAGTGCATAAGCTTCCCTTTTAATCTAATTATCCCTGTAAATGCATTTTTGCAGGGATTTTTTTTATCCTAATATTTGAATATTACCATGAGTGAAATCACAGAAACTATCCAGGAAATACTGGCTGTTGTAGGCCTTGAAGCAGATTACAGAAATGAGAGCCTGTATCTTTTAGAAAAAGGGAACTCCAGGTATGCCCGCGATCTTAAATTAAACTTTACAAGTACCTTTACTTCTAATCATTTAACGGAGAAAGAATGTGCTTTAGTGGCTTTAAGTATTGCTATCAATAACAACAATAAGGTTTTAACTGAATTTTATGAAAAACTGGCGCTTTCTAAAGAAGCGACGGCAGAAGAAATTGCAGAAGCAGCAGGTTGTGCTTCTTTGCTGGCCTTAAACAATGTATTCTATCGTTTCCGTCATTTTACAGGGAAAGAGAAGTATACGCAAATTCCGGCCCGGGTAAGGATGCAATTGATGAGCAGTCCGGTAACAGGAAAAGAATTCTTTGAATTGATGAGTATTGCCGTTTCTGCAGTGAATGGCTGCGAAATGTGTGTGAATGCCCATGAGAAGTCGATTCTTGGATTGGGTGCAACCGAAGAAAGGATCTTTGACGCGGTGAGGATCGCTTCAATTGTAACCTCTGCTGGAAAGATCATTTACTAAGGCCTGTTTATATAAAAAAAGCGAAGCAACAGCTTCGCTTTTTTTATGGCTTTATTTTACTTTAAGCAAGGTTACGGCCGGCATTGACGATACCGTAAACGGTCCTGATGGCCAATTTTTCATAAGCCTGCCGTTTATCTTCTGCAAGGTCTTCATTGCCGAGATGTCCCAGGGCATAATGCTGGATCAATACCAAAGGCAATACAATTTTCTCTCTAACGGCAATAGAACGCCGCTCAACAGGATAATTCTCCATCAAGACACTGTGGTCTGATAATTTTAAAAGCATGGCCTTAGAAAGCTCAAATTCCTCATGGAGGGTTTTCCAGAATGGACCAAATTCCTGATCATTTGCGAAATGTGCGGTAATGGCAAAATCGGATTTGCTCATTGACATCATACAGTTGTCAATGATTGTTTTGAAATAGCCAGACTGGTGATAGGTTTGGTGTACGTTTTCCCAGTTGCCTTTTTCCTCCTGACTTTTTAATGCCGTTCCTATTCCATAAAAACCAGGGATGTTTTGTTTGAGCTGGCTCCATGCGGTTACAAAGCTGATCGCCCTCAGATCTTCGAGCTTTAACGGGCCCCCTGAGTTTCTCTTTACCGGCCGGCTGCTGATGTTGATCTTGGACAACAGGGTGAGCGGGGAGAATTTCTCAAGATAGCGTAAAAACAATGGGTGGTTGCGCAGCGCAACAAAGGCTTCATAGCTTTCATTAGCCATCACATCCAGGATGTCTTTATGTATGGGATCAAGCAGGATGTTGTGCTTTTCTCTAATCCCTGCCGAAATACCCGCATTGATCAGCTGGGCTATATTAAATTCTGCACTGTCTATAGAGCCGTATTGTGAGCTGATGGTTTGACCCTGTATGGTCAGCTGGATATTTTTATTGGCAATTTCTTTGCCCATAGAAGCATAAAAACGGTGGGTTTTACCTCCGCCTCTTGCTGGTGGACCACCTCTGCCATCAAAAAAGGCCAGCTTAATGTTGTGTTCATCTGAGGTTTTGGTCAGGGCTACCTTGGCGTTAAAAATGGACCAGTTGGCCATTAAATAGCCGCCGTCCTTGGTGCTGTCTGAGAAGCCGAGCATGATGTCTTGTTTGTTGCCTCTTTTTTCCAGATGTTTTCTATAAAATGGATGGGTATACAGGGTCTCCATAATTTGTGAAGCACCCTCCAGGTCATTTACTGTTTCAAATAAGGGAACAAAATCTATAGTCAGGTTATCTTCATTCCAGCCGTTCCAAAGGAACAGTTCAACCAATTGAAGGATGTCGCTGGCCTGCTGGCAATTGCTGATGATGAAACGGTGACAGGCCAGTTCTCCATTGCTGGTCTGGATTTCCCTGATCTCGGAAATGGTTTGCAGGGTGTCGTTGATCAGTTCATCGGACTGCTCGGGATAAATCACCTTTGCGCTTTTAAAAGAAAGAATTTTGATCTTTTCTGTTTCAGATAATCCCTCATAGTTTTCCGGGAAGAGAGAAATGATGGGTTTGCTTTGACGGCAAAAGGCATGTACGTCCCGTAGTACACGGCTGTCCTGGCGGATATCAAGCGAAGCAAAATGGCAGCCATAAAGGTTCACCTTGCGGATTAAATCATCTACCAGGTCTACAAACAAGCCATCATGGTCCTTGATAAGGGTGGTTTTGATGTTGTTCAGGTGGGACTGGAGTTCTGCTGCGATGTTTTTGGCTTCTATATTGTTGTCAAAAGCATTCTGATATAGGACTTCCTGTACAACGGCAATGGTATCTTCGACGCCCCTGAAGGTAATTCTGCGCTTCAGGTTCCTGAAATCCCTGTAATAGCAGCGGAACAGAATCTGGCGAAGCATTTTGGCTACTTGTATAGTGTCTTGTGCGTGTACATTCGGGTTTCCGTCGCGGTCACCACCCGGCCAGAAGCCAAGTTCAATGATCTTTTTAGATTCCAGCTGAAATTCATTCAGGCTCTGGTCCACTTCCGACTGGATCTGTGCCGCGGCAAAATAAAAGACATTTTCCATATACCAGGCCAGGCTTAAGGCCTCGTCAACCGGGGTAGGGGATTTTTTATTGAAGAAAGGGGTCTTTCCTAATTGCTGTAACAGTTGATTGATGCTTAGTACATCATTTATCTTAATGGCAGCTGTAAGGTCTGTAATGATGGACAAAACGCTGCCAGGGTAAAATTGAGTGGGATGTGCGGTTAATACCAGTCTCAGGGAGAATTCCTCAATCAGCTTCTCGATTTTATGGCTCAGAACCTCATTGTCTACACCCTTGGACAGATACGAATGAAGAGAACTTTGATCGTCCATGGTGTTGAGCTTGTTAAAAGAGGCATCCTCTACGGCGTCAAAAAGAACGACCTGACGTTCAATGTACTGGATAAACCGGAACAAAAGATCTATTACATCCTTTTCGCTGTTGTTTTGGGTGTACTTATCAAAAAAGCTCCTGATGATTTGTCCTGAATTTTCCCGGGCTTTTACGCCGTCTTCACAATGCTTAATAAAAAGCGGAAGAAGGGTGCCGGTGTCTTTTACTTTGTAAAATGGAAGGGTTAGGAATAAGCTATTGTACAGTTCGAACCTCGATACAACTTCGTTGTTAAAGATGGATTCTTTTTGCCCTGTAGCTTTTTGTTTCTGCATCATGATTAACGGCTATTTTTTTCGCGCTTAATCTAGCAAAAATGATTCACATACGGGGTATGCTGACAAAATATTATTTGGAAAAATTTAAACCATCAGGTGTTGCACTGCACAAGCCGATAAGAATAAATGGGGAGTAGCAGATTTTGTACTAATGAAAAAATAAATTAACTTGCTTCTATTAAAGGTTAAATTAAATCTTTTAAACGTATGTGCCTGCTTGATCGCATCAGATGTGAATGCAGGTTTTAATTGTTAATTTTTTGGTCATAAAAAAGCCGTTAAGTTTTCTTAACGGCTTTTTTGTTTTTAGTGTACGTCTGCAGGAATCTCTACATTTTTCTTGAACTTCTGTAAGAAGACCAGTGGAATGGAACATAGAAGAATCAATCCTACGACCCAGTATGCATCACTGTAAGTAAGGAGCAGGGCCTGCTTGGTCACGGTACCATCGATTGCTCTTATGGCCATTGCCTTTGCATCGAGTAAATTATAGCCTTTGGCTACGAAATTACTGATGTAGGCATTGAATCTTGTTGTAAAAGCAGGATTGTAGTCGTTGATATTGGTGAGCAAGTTGCTCCGGTGAAAGCCTTGACGGGTATGGATCAGCGTGGTTAGCGCTGCAATACCGAAGGATCCACCCAATTGTCTCATCATATTGTTCAAACCGGATCCTTGTCCGACCTCTGCGCCTTTTAAGTCCTGTATCGCCAGTGTGGTTAAAGGGACAAATAGCAGAGCCATTCCAATACCTCTTATGATTAAGGGCAGAAAGAAATCACCGGTTCCTGAAGCCAGGGTCGATTTGCTTAGCATGCTGCAGAAAACAAAGAACAGAAACATCCCCATGGAGGCCATAAACTGAGCTGGAATCCCTTTTTTGAGGAAAATCCCAATAAAAGGCATCATAACGATGGTACAAAGACCACCCGGGAACAGCAATTCACCCGTTTGCAGGGGAGAAAAGCCCAGCAAATTCTGACAGAATACCGGGAATACAAATACAGATCCGTATAGACCAAAACCCAGGATAAAGGAGGTAAACATCCCTATGGAGAAGCTCCTATGCCTCATGATCTTGAAATTCACAATGGGATGGTCTGTAGACATTTCTCTCCAGATGAACAACAAGAGCCCAAAAACGGATGTTACAGCCAATACAGTGATGTAAGGTGTTGAAAACCAGTCTTCACTTTCTCCTTTTTCCAAAACGGTTTGAAGACTACCTACTGCAATGGCCAGTAGCGCAATGCCCCACCAGTCTACCGGTTGGCCCTGGCCATCTCTTGGCGTCTTCTTTATATAGGTGTAGGTACAGTAGGCTGCGAGAATCCCGACTGGAATATTTACGTAAAATATCCAGGGCCATGAACTGATATCTAAAATATAACCACCAATTGTTGGTCCTACAGTTGGCCCAACAACAGCGCCTAAACCAAATAATGCTGTTGCGATACCAATATCTTCTCTCGGCCAGGTCTCAATTAGAATGGCTTGTGCGGTAGAGATCAGACCTCCACCGGCGATTCCCTGAAGGATTCTGAACATAACCAGTTCTCCCAGTGATGTTGCATTTCCGCAAAGGAAGGAGGCAATCGTAAACAGGATAATGGAAGTCAGGAAATAATTTTTTCGACCGAAGCGGCTACCGAGCCATCCCGACATAGGGAGCACGATAACGTTCGCTACGGCATAACCAGTAGATAACCAGGCGACATCCTCCAGGGTTGCGCCCAGGTTACCTTGTATCTGTGGCAACGCTACGTTTACGATGGTGGTATCAATCAGCTCCAAAAGGGAGGCTGTGATCACCGTAAAGGTAATGATCCACTTTTTTAAACCTTGCTCGGCCATTTTTTAGTCTTTAATAGAAACTGAAACTTTAACACTCATACCAGGACGTAATTTTTCCATCATGGCTTTGGAGGCTTTGGTAATTTTAATTTTTACAGGGACGCGTTGTACGACTTTAACGAAGTTACCCGTTGCATTATCCGGAGGTAGTAAAGAAGCTTTTGCTCCTGTAATTGGAGAGAAGTTGTAAACTTCGCCCTCGATATCTTCATCAGGATAAGCATCTGCTTCGATCTTTACTTTAAGTCCTGAGTGTACTTTTTCCAATTGGGTTTCTTTAAAGTTTGCAGTTACATACAAGCTGTTGTCGTTCACAATAGAGAACAGGGATTGTCCTGCCTGTACGAGCTGTCCTTTTTGTACATTCTTTTTAGAAACCAGACCTGTTGCAGGTGCCTTGATGTCTGTATAAGACAATTGTAATTTTGCAAAGTCCACATCACTTTGATGCTGGGTAACGCCAGTATGACTAACAGCAAGCTGTGATTGTGTGGTGCTTACTTGTTTAACAGCGGCATTATATTGATCATTAGCGGCAGTAAAGGCAGCTTGTGCAGATTCTTTTTGTGCCTTAGCCTGATCAAACTGCTGCTGGGTAATGGAACCATCTTTTACCAGATTGGCATAACGTTCGTAATCTTTCTGAGCCAGATTCAATTTTACCCTTGCGGCTTCAATATTTGCTTTAGCTGTATTGGTATTGGCTGCAGTAGCGGCAATTTCAGACTGAGATACGTTTACACCTGCACTGGCACCTTTTTGTCCGGCTTCTGCCTGTTCCAGTTTAACTTTGAAATCGCTATCGTCCAGTTTAACGAGGACCTGTCCTTCTGTTACCCGGGTATTTTCTTCAAACAGGATTTCCTTTACATAACCACCTACACGGGATACCACAGGACTGATGTCACCATCGATCTGGGCGTCATCTGTATCTACGTGTTTGCTGTAATAGATATATTCTGTGGTCCCAAAAACGGCACCTATAATTACAAGTACACCTAATATGATAGGAACTACTTTACTTTTCTTTTTTGTTTCAGTTGTCATCGCTGTTTGTCTTATTGTTGAGAAATTTTTCCTGTTGATTTTAATAAAGTGTAATATGCAAGTCCGGCATCGGCTTTAGCCAGTTCCAGATTGATTTTACTTTGGTATAAAAGGGTTTCTGCATCAATTCTGTCTATTGCAGAAGCCACGTTGTTTTTATATTTAGAGGCCAATAATTTGTCGTTTTCTGTAGCCTGTTCAATGGAAGTTTGCAAAACTTTGATCTTGCTGATGGCCAGGGCATATTTTTGATAATTAGAGTTGATTTCTGTTTTCACCTGGTCTGAAAGGATGTCTTTCTGGATTACAATTCCTTTTTGCTGCACTTTAGATTCACTTACCTTATGTTTATTGGTCCATAAGTTTCCAAAGTTCCAGGATACAGTTGCGCCTACGGTAACAGGTAGCAAGTATTCGTTGGTTGAAGGGATGAAGCTTCCGTTTGGATTGATGTAATATAGGTTGGCTCCAACTCCAACAGTAGGAAGGGTATTGGCTTTTACCGATTTGATATTCACTCCGGCTACTTTGTCCTGGATTTCCAGCTGTTTAAGTTCCTGTCTGTTGGCCATGGCCATATCGATGTAAGTGCTCACCGGATCTACGATTTTAAGGTCATTTGACGGCTCCGTAATTTCGATTTCTGTATTTTCAGGTAAACCTAAAAGGATGTCCAGATCGTAATTGATGATTTTACGGTTACTTTCTGCTTCCAGATCGGTTAAGGAAACGTTGGCTTGTTGCAGTTGAAAGCGAAGTACATCATTTTTAGTCACGATACCTTGGTCAAAGAAACGTTGTGCCTGTTTCAGTTGACTGGCAATGGACTCCAGGTTCTGGGCAATTACTTTTTTGCTCTGCATTACTTTGAACAGCGCATAGTAGGTATTAATGACGGCATAACTCACCTCGTCTTTATTTTTGTCTGCATCTAGTAATGCAACCTGCGTAAGTAAACGGGTGGTTTCCTGTGCATATTTTAATTTTCCACCACCATAAACCAATTCTTCTACGGCAGCTGTTCCTATGAAAGCGTCTGCACGTTTAGGTAAAGTAAGTGGGTCCGCACCAGCAAGGGATAATTTGTTGGTTGGGATCTCAGCATGATTGTACATGAAGGAGGCCTTTGCGGTTGGAAGCGCATTATCTTTTACGATGCTCAATTGTGCATTGGCTTCGTCAATTTTGTTCTGCGAGAGTTTCAGGTTCTTGCTGTTTTCTATGCCAAGCTGTACGGCCTCCTGCAGGCTTAGCTTTTTTACGTTTTGAGCGTAGAGCAAACCTGGCAGCAGCAAAACCAGCCCGCTTAATTTGATTGTTTTGTGTATCATTTTTGGGGTGTTAAATACGTTGTTATAAGATCATTTAGGTAGACGATCAGCCTTTCTGTTAAGATTTTCCGGTCTTCAGGAATGTTGATGTCCAGTTTTGAGCCAGCGGTAATTTTTGAAGGAAATACGGCCACATTACTGATGGTTCCTGTAATGGTCGCGATGAGCATGCGCACGTCTATTTTTTTGAAACTGCCATTGTCTATGCCTTCATTAATAATGCCTTCGATCATATTTAAATTAATGGCCATGGCATCTTTCATCCTGCAAAAGATTTCGGGTCTTTGGGCCAATAGGAATTCACGGTGCATCATCCGGTGAAAAGGAATATTGTTTAATATCCTGTACACATAACGGTTAACAACCTTTTTTAATTTTTCCATACTGGAGACCTTATCCTCGTTGATACTGATCAGCTGCATGTTAAAATCTTTAATGCTGTTGGTCATGATTTCTGTGAACACGCCATCTTTGGATCCAAAATAATAATTGATCATAGCCATATTGGCTCCCGCTTCTCTGGCGATCTGGCGGGTGGATGTACCTTCGTAACCCTGTTCAGCAAATAATTTTTCTGCTGCGGTTAAGATACTGGTCCTGGTGTCTACTTTTTCCATTTTAATATTGCGCCACAAAATTAATCAATCGATTGATTAATTTTGTGTATTATTTACCCGGTGTAGGATAATTGACCAAAATCTGACAAGTTTCGTATTTTTAGGCTCATCACTTAATTTTATAAAGACATGAGAAGATTTTTGCTGTTATTGCTCACTGTACCATTATTTTCTTTCGCAATTCTTAAGCCAAAAGAAACAGAAAAGAACAGCTGGATCAGAATTAATCTTCTGGGCTATCAAACTCATTCTGTTAAGGTTGCTGTATGGGTAACCAAAGGAAGTGTTGTTCCAAAAAGCTTTGAATTGGTGAATAAAGGAACGGGCAGAGTAGTCTATAGATCTTCATTGGTTAAAGCTTTTGGTTCTTATGGTCCATTCAAAGCAGGGGCGAGACTTGATTTTTCAGAATTTAAAAAGAAGGGAAGATACCTGATTAAGGCTGAAGGAGTTTCATCTCCCGAAGTGATTATTGGCGATCAGGTCTATAATCATATGGCTGATTTTGCTTTAAAATACATGCGCCAGCAACGAAGTGGGTTTAATCCCTATTTAAAAGACAGCTGCCATGTACAGGATGGATACACCATGTATGGACCGATGCCGGATAGTACACATGTTGACGTAAGCGGTGGATGGCATGATGCTTCTGATTATCTGCAATATTCAACAACGTCTGCAAATGCGACCTATCATTTGCTGGCTGCTTACAGGGATTTTCCACAGGTTTTTGGCGATCAATATGCAGATAATGGTCTGGAAGGCAAAAATGGCCGGGCTGATGTATTGGATGAGGCGAACTGGGGTTTAAAATGGCTGCTTAAAATGCATCCTCAAAAAGACTGGTTGTTTAACCAGATTGCAGATGACCGTGACCATAGTGGAATGCGACTGCCAACAAAGGACGATGCAGATTATGGAAAAGGAAAAGAGCGGCCTGTTTATTTTGCTAATGGTAAGCCTCAGGGACTGGGAAAATTTCATAATCGGGCTACTGGTGCTGCTTCTGTTGCAGGGAAATTTAGCAGTGCATTTGCACTCGGAAGCAAAATTTATAAGCAACAGGAACCGGAGTATGCAACTTTGTTGGCCGATAAGGCTTTGAGTGCTTATGCCTTTGGCCTGGCCAGACCCGGAACACAACAGACTGCCCCCATGCGTGCGCCTTATTTTTATGAAGAAGACAATTGGACAGATGATATGGAGCTGGCTGCTGCAGAATTGTACGGAAACACCCTTGACCGATCTTATTTAAGCGAGGCAGAGACTTTTGCTGCCCAGGAGTCAGTTACTCCGTGGATGGGAGCAGATACGGCAAGACATTATCAATGGTATCCTTTCCATAATTTTGGACACTACGAGCTGGCTAAGACAGCTGAAAAGGAAGAAAGCAGAAAGATGGCCCTTAACTACAAAACGGGACTTGAGAAGGTCTGGAATAAAGCAAAGCTGAATGTTTTTTATCGTGGAGTTCCCTTCATCTGGTGTTCTAATAACTTAACGGCTTCATTTACCATTCAATCCTTTTTATACCATAAATTAACAGGAGATAAAACCTTTGAGGAACTTGGCCAATCTAATTTCGACTGGCTTTTTGGGTGTAACCCTTGGGGAACAAGTTTCGTTTCGGGATTGCCGCAATGGGCTGATAGCCCGCAGGATCCTCATTCCGCTTTTACACATTTAAATCATTATCCGGTAGATGGCGGCTTGGTGGATGGTCCTGTGTATGGGAGTTTATATAAAAATCTTATCGGGATTAAGCTTTATGAGCCGGATGAGTATGAAAAATTTCAGTCTGACCTGGTTGTTTATCATGATGATTACGGGGACTACAGCAGTAATGAACCAACTATGGATGGAACAGCTTCTATGATTTACCTTCTGGCGGCTTTTGACAGCAGGGAGAATTCTGTTGTGAATCGAGTAATGGAGGAAGGAGCAATGGTGCGGGGAGACACATCGGCGAAAAAGATTGCCCTGGTTTTTACAGGTGATGAATTTGCAGATGGTGGCCCAGCGATTAGTGAGGCCTTACTGCGGCAGGGCATCAAGGCTTCTTTCTTTCTGACAGGGCGCTTTTATAGCGAACCTCAGCATAAGAATCTGATTATAAAGTTAAAAAAGAACGGGAATTTAATGGGACCCCATTCTGATCAGCACCTTTTATATTGCGACTGGAAAAACAGGGATAGTTTACTGGTGAGCAAAGAGACTTTTGCAAAGGACCTGGAAGAGAATTACAAAGCAATGGCAGTTTTTGGGATAGAAAAGCCAGAGTTTTTTCTGCCACCTTATGAATGGTACAATAAGACGATTGCCAAATGGGCTGGAGAGGAGGGATTGTCCCTTATTAATTTTACTCCGGGTACGAGGTCTAATGCCGATTATACCTGGCCTGAAATGGGCTCCCGCTATAGAAGTAGTAAAGAAATATACGATTCTATTCTAAATTATGAGGCGTCAAATGGCTTGAATGGATTCATTTTATTGCTGCATATAGGAACCGATCCGAGAAGAAAAGACAAATTTTACAACAAATTAAGCCAGCTCATCACGGAATTGAAACACAAGGGATATCAATTTGTTACGATAAATAAATTACCGGGGCTTTCGGGTGTTCCAATTTTAAAATAAATCAATACCTTTGAGGCATAAGAATTTAATAAGATGACTAAAGAAGAAAATAAAGCAAATTTTGATTGGGTTTATTACGTTTTGGGCCTGTTTTTTGGAATTGTGACCGGTGCTGTTATTTCCGGCAGTTTTGGCTATTCCCTTTTGGGTGGTCTGATCGGGTTCATTTTCTCTGCTATATTCCTGAATAAAATTGTAAAAGGACGTTCATACTAATTGATTAACATATGAAAAGGTTAAGTCTTGTTCTCTGTTCTGCATTATTTGCTTTAACTGTGCATGCGCAGGATGTCAAATTTTCTGCACCTGATGCCAGTCCGGCTGATATTGTGTATTATCCGTTGAATGCGGCAAAGGTAAAGGCGGGCGATAATTCTACTCCAGTGATTAAAGTGGTTTATTCAAGACCAGCAAAAAAGGGCCGGGAGATCTTCGGAGCACTGGAGCCTTTTGGAAAAGTATATCGTCTGGGAGCAAATGAAAGTACGGAGATCCGTTTCTTTAAACCGGTGATGATTGGCAAAAAAGAAATCAAGGCTGGAGCCTATAGTTTATTTGCTATTCCAAATAAAGATAACTGGACCATTATTTTGAACAAGCAGACCGATAGATGGGGTGCTTATACCTACGATGCTTCCAAAGATGAAGTAAGGGTTGATGTACCGGTAAAACCGCTGGAAAATGTAGTAGAAAACTTCTCTATTACTTTTGTTCCCCAGGCAGATGGCGCAAACCTGGTGATTGGATGGGATAAAACCTCTGTTCAGCTGCCAATTCAATTCAAATAACAACGATAAATTATTCAATAAGAAGGCCAGGATACATTCCCGGCCTTTTTAGATTTATGCTTTTTTACGTCGCAGGAAACTGTCCAGGTAAATCAGAGCGAGGACGATATCTACAAAGAAAAAGATCCGGATGGACGTTGGGGTAATGAATTCCTGGGTATTGACTGGGAGTTTTAGGGAAGGTACTTCAAAAGTTTCGTCACTTAAAGTACTATTGGCAATGGTATAAATCATAATGGCCACTATAGACAGCAGAAAAAAGGCAGCAATGGAATAGATAATCGTCTTGCTTACTTTTGTTTTTAAGGCGATTGGGGCGATTTCGAGCTTAACCTGGTCCATTACATTCCTGGTGAAGGACATAGAGGGTTCTTCCAGTTCTGCTCCTTTCATCAGTTGGTGAACTTCCTGTAATTCGGTGAAAACCTCTTGATAAGCCGGGTCTGAGCTGATCTTTGCAGATATTTCCGCCTTCTGATCAGCAGTTAATCCGCCGTCCAGGTAATCCCAAATTTCTTCATCTATAGTTTTCATATCAGCTCCTTTACTTCATCTTTTAACAAATATTGCAATTTTTCTTTTAAGCGGGTCCTGGCCCGGTGCAGTTTTACTTTAATGGTCTTGCTTTCCATGTGCATGGTTTGTGCAATCTCTTCCAGGCTTTGTTCTCCCATGTAAAACAGGGTAATGATCATAGCATCATCGGGCAAGAGCAGGTCAATGGCCTGACTCAGGTAGGCATATCCTGACTTCTTTTCAATGCTATTGGCATTATAGTCAGAAATATGATTTTCAATCTGAACCGTATTTTCATCGTCATTCAGAGAGAGGGTGGAGAGTTTTTTCTTTCTGAGAAAGGTCATGGCCGTGGTATAAGTAATGGTATATAGCCAGGTGCTGAATTTAGAGGTGTACTGGAAGGTGCCCAAGGCTTTATAGGCTTTTACGAAACAATCCTGAGCAATTTCCTCTGCATCCTCTCTATTCTTTGCAAAACGCATGGCCATAGTAAATACAAACCGCTGGTGACGTTTAACCAGATCGGCGTAAACTGTGGTATTTCCTTCCAGTACTGCTGTAATTAATGCGTAATCCGTTTGCTGCTCCTGCATATATCTGTTAAGACGCCTGTTTTCGGTAGCAGGTTACAGCAATGTAAGAAAATATTTAGTGTGCTGCGCCAGCAAAGAATTTTAGCCCGAGTATCGAGGCAATCAGGGTTGCAATAAAAAAGATCCGCCAGAAGTTGGCGGGTTCATTGAAGTATAGAATACCGACAATAACAGTACCCACGGCCCCAATTCCTGTCCATACAGCATAAGCTGTACCCATTGGGAGGGTTTGTGTTGCTTTGTTTAAAAAAAAGAAACTCAGACTGATGCTAATGGCGAAGGCAATGGTCCATTTTAAATTGCTGAAGTTGTTCGATAGTTTTAAACATGTGGTAAAACCAACTTCGAAAAGCCCGGCTATAATGAGAATGATCCAGTTCATAATTGTAAATTTTCGACAAAAATACAACAAGACAGAGCGGGAGTTTTTTACATATGTTAAAAAAACAGAAGGCCTGTATACGATAGGAGTATAACAGGCCTTCTGTAAGTCCGTATAAAATGTTAGCCTTTGGATTTGGCGCCCTATTTTTCAGGATGATTATCCAGCCATTTCCGCTCAATCATATAGGATATAATAAGCCCTATACCTCCAAAAATGGCCAGGCAACCAAAATATACTGCGGTGGCTTGTTCGTCTTCCATGCGGGCTTGCATAGAGATAAAAAGAGCAAGGAGCAAACCTATACCAAGCCCAACCAGGAGCAAGCCAAATTTAAGACTTAGGAAAGGCATGGGAGCTGATGGTCTTGATTTTGCGATACCGGGATCTATGCCGCGTTCTATCATGGCCATTTTTTCTCTGTTGGATAAGTACCGGATGCCGAATGCCAGGGCAAAGGCTCCAAGGAAAACTAAGATTGGGAGTAAGTCGTGCATCTTTTTATGTTTTAATCGTTTGCGATCTGTTAATTATATGTTCTGTATGTTAGGACAACATGTTTTTTAATTAGGTTACACCCTTTGTTAAAAAATCTGCGATGCTTATTTTATCTTTATCAAAAAACACATTTTGGAGCAGATTCTGAATCATATTAAAGAGATATACCCACTGAAAGAGGCTGACCTAAACCTCCTGACAAGGGAATTAAATAGGATAGAGCTACCCAAAAACCATCTGATCATCCGTTCCGACAGCATTGAACGGTCTCTTTATTTTATTGAAAGAGGAGTTGCAAGAGCTTATTGTGATGGTAAAGACAATCAAATCACTTTCTGGTTTGGAATGGAGGGAGATGCTATTTTTTCTTATCACAGTTATATTCATGGGACTAAGGGCTATGAGAATATTGTGCTCCTGGAGAGTAGTGTACTGTACGAGATAAAAACAGAGACCCTGCAAGGTCTTTTCAGTAAACACATAGAGCTGGCCAATTGGGGAAGGAAATTTGCTGAACGGGAGCTGATCAAAACGGAAGAACGCTTTATCGGCCGGCTTTTCACACCTGCCGCGGAGCGTTATGCTGAACTGATCAAAAATACGCCTTCTGTTGTTCAGCGGGTTCAATTGGGCTATATCGCTTCTTATCTTGGCGTTACGCAGGTGACCTTAAGCCGGATCCGCGCAGAGCTGAGATCGGGAGGTTTATAAAGGCTTAGGCAGTATGGCTACAGTTAGCCTGCTTACGCAACTCATTTTGTTTTTATCTGTATAAATCTTAATCTCCCAGACATGTGTTTTGGCTCCAATATGTAATGGTGTACAAATGCCTGTGACCAGCCCATTTTTCACCGGTCTTAAATGATTTGCGTTGACCTCCAGGCCAACAGCAATATATTTCTCCGGGTCTACACACATATAGGAGGCAATGCTTCCAAGGGTTTCTGCCAGGACTACAGAAGCACCGCCGTGCAGGATTCCTGCGGGCTGGTGTGTTCTTTCGTCAACAGGCATGGTTGCCTTTATAAAATTGCCGCCAACTTCGGTAAACTTAATGTCCAGCAGGGCTCCAATATGATTTTTGGGCCGGTCATTTAATGCTTCTGGTGTAAATTCTGAAAACCACATTACAGGTATCGTTCTTTAATGATTTGAGTATGATGAATAAGATGTCCTGCAATGGTGAACAGCAGTGCATTTACAGTCAGCTGTCTTCCTGCAGCGATTCCTCTGCGTTCCAGCTCCTGCTCATTGAGAGAATTATAAAGGTAAAGATTTGCCCGCCTTGACAGGGAAAATTCCTCGGACAGGCTTAACAGGCTTCTGTCTGCAAAATGTGCTTGCTTTACATAGTCATTTTCTTCAAAACCGGGTAGAGGGCTTTGTTCTCCACGGGCTATACAAAGCAACCGATAGGTTAGAATTCTTTCTGTGTCTATGATGTGCCCTGCCATTTCTTTAATGGTCCATTTTCCGGTCGCATAGGCATAATCTGCTTTCTCAATGAGATTGTTCAGGAAATCCGGAAAGTCTATGGTTTGTTGTTTAATAACCTCCAGTACGTTGTTCCCTTCTACGAGGCTGATATATCCGCTAACCATTTCATGATAGTCGTTCGGTTGTGGTCGGTTCATAAGTAATGCTGCTTTTAAGTATAATTCTAAAGGTGGTTCCTTTTCCAAGTTCTGAATCTTTGACAAAGATTTGTCCGCTATGGTAGTTTTCTACGATGCGTCGGGTAAGAGAGAGCCCAAGCCCCCAACCTCTTTTCCTGGTGGTGAAGCCGGGCTGGAATACGGCATCAAATTTTGACCTTGGAATACCTTTACCGGTATCGGTCACGTCTATAAAAACTTCTTCTTTTGCCAGATTTTCGATGATGTTCACAGTGATGCTTCCCTCATTGGCGATGGCATTAGCTGCATTTTTTAACAGATTTTCAATCACCCAGTCAAACAGGGGGACGTTTAACATCGCCCGGACCTGTTCATCTCCGGTAATGTTAAAGATGATCTTGTCTGAAGTCCTCAATTTAAAGTAATCAACGAAATTATGGATCACAACGAAAACCACATGGTCTTCCAGAATGGGTTTGGAGCCGATCTTTGAAAAGCGGTCTGTAATCACTTCCAGACGTTTAATGTCATTTTCCATTTCAGCGATAAGAGGATCGTCTTCTGCATCAAAGCGGGATTTGATCAGTTCTACCCAGGCCATAAGTGAAGAAATCGGCGTGCCCAGCTGGTGGGCAGTTTCTTTAGCCATACCGACCCATACCTGATCCTGTTCGGCTTTTCTGGCAGAACTGAAGGCAACATAGGCGGTGAGAAGAAAAAGGGCAATGACCCCGAGTTGTATATATGGAAAATAACGAAGTTGCGTGAGGATAAAAGAATCTTTATAGTAGACGAGCATCTTTCTGCCCATGTAATTAATAGGCAAAGGAGCATGCTGCTTTTTCATTCTGCTCAGTTCGCGTTGGAAATAGCCCGGATCATAATTCGCCTTGGAGGTGGCATCTACATAATTGGTCTTGGTACTGTCCAGGCGCAGGTAGGTTTCTATTTTTGTTCCGGTAGTATCAGTCAGGATGACAGGTACAGTGCTACTGGAAGTGATCATGTTGAGTACTTCTGCATAGAGTGCATCTTCAAAGATCTGGGAGGATTTTTCGGTTCCTTTGACCCAAAGCTCAAATTGTATTCTTTCTTCCCGTTCCATTTTTTTAACGAAAAAATCGCTGTAAAAAACGGATGCTGCACCGATTACTGCCGCAAAAGCAAGTAAGAATAATTTCCAGCGACGTTTTTTTTCGTAAGGGTTCATAAAATGTGGAGGCAAATTACAAAATAGCATTCAATAACGCATCAATAGAACGGTAACAGTGTAAAAAATATATATTTGCAGGTAAGATTATGGAAAAGAAAGTTAGAGTAAGATTTGCTCCAAGTCCGACAGGAGGACTGCATTTAGGTGGTGTAAGGACCGCATTGTTTAACTATTTATTTGCCAAACAGCATGGCGGAACCTTTGTTTTGCGTGTAGAAGATACAGACCAGACCCGTTTTGTGGCGGGGGCTGAAGAATATATTGTTTCCTGCCTGGAATGGTGTGGCATGTCTCCTGATGAGAGTCCTCAAAAAGGAGGTGCATTTGGGCCATACCGTCAGAGTGAACGGAAAGCGAGTTATAAACAATACGCAGACCAGCTCATTGCGGATGGCTATGCTTATTATGCTTTTGATACCCCTGAAGAACTGGATGCAAAACGTAAAGAATTTCCTAACTTTTTATACGGACAGTCTACCCGTATGCAGATGCGAAATTCATTGACATTACCCGCAGATGAGGTTGAGGTATTACTGGAAAAGCAGACGCCTTTCGTTGTCAGAATTAAAATACCGGAAAACGAACAGGTTTCTTTTATTGATCTGATCCGTGGCCACGTGAGCTTTGATACCAATCTGGTGGATGATAAAGTGCTTTTAAAAGCCGATGGAATGCCAACTTATCACCTGGCTGTTGTTGCAGACGACAAGGCCATGGAGATTAGCCATATTTTTAGAGGAGAGGAATGGTTGCCATCCGCACCAATTCATATTCTGCTTTGGAGATATCTGGGCTGGGAAGACGAAATGCCGCAGTGGGTGCATCTTCCGCTCATCTTAAAGCCAGATGGAAATGGAAAACTGAGTAAACGTGATGGGGATAGACTGGGATTCCCTGTGTATGCTCAAAACTGGACAGACCCTAAAACCGGAGATCTGACTGCAGGATTTAAAGAACTCGGTTTTATGCCTGAGGCATTTGTAAATCTGCTGGCGATGCTGGGATGGAATGATGGAACGGACCAGGAGATTTTTACCATAGAAGAGCTGATCGAAAAGTTTTCTGTGGAAAGGATCAGTAAAGCTGGGGCAAAGTTTGATTTCGAAAAAGCAAAATGGTACAACCATGAATGGATTAAACATGCCGAGGCGAAAAAAATTGCTCCTGTTATAAAAGATGAGTTATTGAAAAGCGGGCTGGAGTCCGTTGAAGCTGGCTATCTGGATAAGGTGATTAATCTGGTGAAAGACCGTTGTCATCTTTTAACAGATTTTATCACACAAAGCCGTTACTTTTTTGTTTCTCCTGAAGCCTATGATCTGGCTGCGGTAAAACCGAAGTGGACAGCAGAGAAGGCTGCCTTTTTTGATGCTTTTATTGCTGTTTTGAAGGACGGGTTAAGTGCTGTGGAGTTGGAAGAAGAGTTTAAAGCCTTAACGTTGACACACAACCTTAAGCCAGGTGAACTGATGCTTCCATTCCGGATTATGCTGGTTGGGGGAAAATTTGGCCCTGGTGTATTTGATATAGCGGTGTTGCTTGGGGCTTCAGAAACTGCAGACAGAATCAGAAAGGCTTTATTGGCGTTTAACTAAATAAAATTAATATGCAATGGTTCGGTAAGGGTAGTGGTAATATCGAAGATAGGAGGGGCGGAAAAGGAGGTCCTGTTCTGGGTGGAGGAATTGGTCTTCTGGTCATCATTGTTGGACTCTTTTTTGGAAAAGATCTTACGGGTCTGGTGAGCCAGATTCCTGCTGGAACTACCCAGCAGGAGGCTAAAAAAGGGGATCCTACAGACGCAGAAGGTAAATTTGTAGACGGTGTGCTGGAATCTACCAATCTGGTGTGGGAGCAGCAGTTTGCTGCAATGAACAAAACCTATGAAAAGCCGGGGATGGTTTTGTTTGATAATATAGTGCAATCTGCCTGTGGTAATGCCAGTTCAGCGGTAGGGCCTTTTTATTGTCCCGGAGATCATAAGGTCTATATCGACCTGAGCTTTTATCAGGAACTGAAAGATCGCTTTGGTGCTGCAGGTGATTTTGCCCAGGCCTATGTGATTGCTCACGAGGTTGGGCATCATGTACAGAACCTTTTAGGAATCTCTGCGAAAATGGAACGCTACAGAAGTCAGCTCAGCGAAAAAGAGTACAACAGGATGTCTGTTAAACTGGAGCTGCAGGCCGATTTTCTCGCCGGTCTCTGGGCCAGGCACGCACAGGATCTAAAGGATTTTCGTCTCGATCCCGGCGATATCGAGGAAGCGATGAATGCAGCCAATGCAATTGGGGATGATAAACTTCAGCAGCAAGGGCAGGGACAGGTGGTTCCCGATGCGTTTACGCACGGAACATCTGCTCAAAGGGTGTATTGGTTTAAAAAAGGATTTGATACTGGTGACATTAACCAGGGGGATACTTTTAATGCAAGGCAACTTTAAGGTGTTAACCAACAGATGAGCGGCTGTACCCAAATTCAATAATCAATAATATAGACGGAAAGCATACATTATTCTTTAAAGTTGTATATCTTAGAAATATTTTAAACGGCTGATTCCAGAAAAACGAAGCTGGTAAGTCCAATTTACCTTAAATAATGATCCTAATTGTAGACGATACACCAGAAAATCTTATTTCTTTAAAAAAAGTTCTCGAAGCACATAATTTTGAGGTAGATACAGCATCGTCCGGGGAAGAGGCCTTGAAAAAAGTTCTCCGGAATGAATATGTTTTGATCATTCTGGATGTTCAGATGCCGGGGATGGATGGTTTCGAAGTTGCAGAAGCGATTTCGGGCTATAGTAAGGCCAGGGAAACTGCGATTATTTTTCTGTCTGCAGCCAATACAGAACTTCGTTTTATTACTAAAGGCTATTCTTCAGGCGGACTCGACTATATCACAAAACCTGTGGATATGGATGTGTTGTTGCTCAAGGTTAAAACATTTTATCGGATTTACGAACAAAGCCGGAAATTGATCGAGATCCAGAAAGCATTGCTGGATGAAATTGAATTTAGAAAGAAGGCCGAAAATAAGAAAGATGAATTTATCAGTATTGCCAGTCACGAGCTTAAAACCCCGCTAACGAGTGTTAAGGGATATATGCAACTGCTGGACAGAAGTATTGACAAGGGTGATGTGACGACGGTTAAGAGGCATTTGCAAAAAGCGCAAACTCAACTGGAAAAATTAAATGAACTGATTGCTGATTTGCTGGACATCTCTAAAATAGAGAGTGGGAAGCTCAAATTCAACAAGAAGAATTTTATGATGCATGAGTTACTGGATGGAGTGATCGAGATTATTCAACAATCTAATCCTGAGTTTAAAATCCTAAAGAATGGATCTGCATCTGCGCCAGTATACGGTGATGAAATGAGGATAGAGCAGGTGATCATCAACTTTATGACCAACGCGATAAAATATTCTCCTGGCACCAGTGAAATCCTGGTTAATTTACGAAATGAAAATGGGCGGCTGTATCTAGGTGTGAGAGATTTTGGTATTGGTATTGATGAAAAACAGCAGCAAAGTGTTTTTGATAAATTTTTTCGGGTAGAAGAAACTGCAATCCAATTTCAGGGATTGGGAATCGGTCTTTACATTTCTGCAGAGATCATTAGGAGGCATGGTGGTGAGGTGGGGGTAAAAAGTACTCCGGGGGAAGGCTCTGAATTCTATTTTTATATTCCATTAACATCCGAGACAGAATAATTTTATGAAGAAAACGATAAAAAATAACCTCAGAATTGGTCTAGGGCTATCTTTACTAGTACTTTTCGTCAGTTCCTCTGCATCTTATTTCAGCATCAGGAACCTGATCAAAAATTCTGAACTTGTTGCGCATAGCAATGATGTCATTTCTAATCTCGATAACATCATATCGACACTTAAGGATGCTGAGACAGGGCAAAGAGGATATTTATTGACAGGAGAGAAAGTTTTTCTTGAACCTTATACAGGAGCGAAAACTGCAGCCCTGGATTTGGTTAATGAGGTCATGAGCCAGACAAGGGACAATGATTTTCAGCAAAAGAACATTAAACGGTTGCAGGATAATATTGAGCACAGGATGGACATCCTGGATAAGACCATTTCGATTAAAAGCCAGGGCGGAAGCGTCAGCATGATAGAGCTTTTAAATGGGAAGCTTTACATGGACAATGCAAGGGCCCTGATTAAAACCATGCAGGTTGAAGAGAAAAGGCTCCTGGAGGAACGCACAGCTGATTTGAATAAAATGGCTCGTTATACGCCGGTGTTAATTGTTATCGCAGCCTGTCTTGCCTTACTGATTACCTTTTTCTTTTATAGAAGGGTTTCTTCGGATTTTAATACGAGAACGAGACTTCAGCAAGCTTTACAAGATAAAAAGGATGAAATGGATACCCGTATTCGGGTAATACAGGAATTGTCGAGTCAGATCTCCAAAGGAAATTACCACATCAGACTTGAGCAGGAAGGGGAAGATGGTTTAGGAAGCCTTGCTGCACATTTGAATGCTATGGCAGAATCTCTGGAATATTCTTTCGGTTTGCTGGCCGATAAAGAATGGCTTCAGGCGAGCATAGCAGGATTGAACGATAAAATGGTGGGAGAAAAAGGAGTGGCTGAACTGGCCCATGAGATTCTGGACTTTACTGTAGAAAGGACAGGAAGTCAAATAGGCGCCTTTTATCTGCTGGAGAATAAGAGCCTTGCCCTTAGTGCAGGTTATGCCCTTACTCGTCAGGAGGAAACTAAACTTATTCCTTTAGGGGAAGGGACTGCGGGGCAGGCGGCACTTTCGGGGAAACAGATTTTGCTGAATGATATTCCGGAGGGGGAACTGACCATTAGTTATGCCTCAGGAAGTACGCGGCCGAGAAACATTGTGGCTGTTCCCGTCATCAGGGATGCCTCTGTTGTTGGCGTTCTGGAATTAGGCTCGCTGGCGACGTATAGCCCTCTTCAACTGGATTATTTGAACAGTATAGGATCAAATATAGGGATCTCAATTCATGTTGCCCAGAACAGGAAACGGTTACAGGAGTTCCTGGAAGAAACCCAGGCCCAGGCCGAAGAGCTTCAGGCCCAGCATAGTGAACTGGAGGGCTTGAATGCAGAATTGGAAGCGCAGACGCAGAAGATCCAGACCTCTGAGGAGGAACTGAGGGTACAGCAGGAAGAGCTGCTCCAGAGTAATCAGGAGCTCGAGGAAAGGACCAGTCTGTTAGAAGAGCGGAATCAGCTGATACAGGAAAGAAACCTGGAAATTCAGCAAAAAGCCCAGCAGCTGGAACTCAGTACTAAGTATAAATCGGAGTTTTTGGCCAATATGTCCCATGAATTGAGAACGCCGCTGAATTCTATTCTGTTGCTGTCTAAATTGATGTCTGAGAATAAAGAGCTGGATAAGGAGTATATTGAATATGCTGAAGTGATTCAAAGTTCCGGACAAGGATTACTTGGGCTGATCGATGAAATCCTGGATCTTTCTAAAATAGAGGCTGGTAAAATGAAACTGGAATTTGCAACGGTAAGCGTAACTGAGGTTGCTACAGATATGCGTTCTTTATTTAATCCGATTGCGAAAAATAAGGGATTGGATCTGGTTGTCGAAGTGGAAGAGAATATTGATGCCATTTATACAGATAAAATGAGACTGGAGCAGATTTTAAAGAATCTGTTGTCGAATGCGATTAAATTCACAGGTCAGGGAAAAGTAAGTTTGACCATTACTTCAGATAAAGAAAATCAAGCCCTGCTGTTCAAGGTGTCTGATACAGGAATAGGGGTGCCCGTAGAAAAACAACAATTAATCTTTGAAGCTTTCCAACAGGCAGATGGTTCTACGAGGAGAAAATTTGGAGGCACGGGATTGGGATTATCTATTAGCCGGGAACTTGCGAAGTTGCTTGGAGGTGAGATTGAATTGACCAGTAAAGAAAATGTGGGCAGTGAATTTACACTATCCTTGTTTTTGAATGGAGCAGAAAAAGGTGAAAGTCTTGCGAAAAAAGAACCTGTTTTCGCTGTGCCAAGCTATGTGGATACGATCCCTGAGGCGCTTCCGGAGAGATTTACTGTTACACAGATCCCCCAGGAAGTAGAAGATGACAGAGATCATATCCTGCCGGAGGATAAGGTGATCTTGATTGTAGAGGATGATACCGCCTTTGCGAAAACGCTGTTGTCATTTACCAGGAAAAGGAATTATAAGGGGATTGTTGCCGTTAGGGGTGATGTTGGTATAGAAATGGCCAATCATTATCATCCACTGGCTATTCTTCTGGATATCCAGCTTCCCGTTAAGGATGGCTGGCAGGTGATGGAAGAACTGAAGGCAAATCCAAAAACCCGGCATATACCAGTACATATTATGTCGTCTCTGGAAGTTAAAAAGGAAAGCCTTTTGAAAGGAGCCGTTGATTTTATCAATAAACCAGTGGCCCTGGAGCACATGAAGCAAATCTTTCAGAAGTTGGAGCATGCACTAAGCAGACACCCTAAAAAAGTGCTGATTGTAGAAGAGAATAAACAACATGCCGAAGCTTTGAGTTATTTTCTCAGCAATTATAGCATTCAAACGGAAGTTGCAACGAATGTAACACAGAGTATCGATGCACTTAAAAAGCAAGAGGTGGATTGTGTGATCCTGGATATGGGTATCCCAGATAAAAATGCCTATGAAACGCTGGAAACGATTAAGAAAAGTGAGGGATTGGAGAATCTGCCGATTATCATTTTCACAGGAAAGAATTTGTCAAAGGGAGAAGAAAACCGGATCAAGCAGTACGCGGACTCTATTGTGGTGAAAACAGCTCATTCTTATCAACGGATATTGGATGAGGCAGGCCTTTTCCTGCATTTAGTGGAAGCCAAAGAAGAAGATAAGAAAAAGCCTGTATCGGAAAAGCTTGGGGGGCTTTATGAGGTACTGAGCAATAAAACAGTGTTGATTGCGGATGATGACGTGAGGAATATCTTTTCACTCACGAAAGCCCTGGAGCAACATAAGATGAAAGTGCTTGCTGCAACTGACGGTAAGGAAGCGTTGCAGATCTTAAAGGAAAATCCATTTGTGGATATTGTACTGATGGATATGATGATGCCGGAAATGGATGGTTATGAAAGTACCAAACAAATCCGGAAAATTCCTGCGTATAAGAATCTTCCTGTACTTGCTGTTACTGCGAAGGCAATGATGGGAGACAGGGAAAAATGTATTGCCGCGGGGGCATCTGATTATATTTCAAAGCCTGTGGATATAGACCAGCTGGTTTCTTTGCTAAGGGTTTGGTTGTATAATAAAGTTTAAAAGACATAACCGTAGAGTTTATGGGGAACACAAAAAAAGTATTAATAGTAGATGATGATAACCGCAATATATTTGCTCTTAAAGCGGTTTTGAAGGCAAAGGGCTATACTTGCTTGTCTGCTACAGGTGCGGAAGAAGGACTTCAGCTTCTAGCTGAAGATGAAGAAATTGGGGTGGTATTGATGGATATGATGATGCCAGGAATGGATGGTTATCAGGCTATGGCAAAAATGCAGCAGATACCGGATCTTAAGGATATTCCTGTAATCGCTGTCACCGCACAGGCTATGGTGGGCGATCGGGAGAGGTGTCTGGAGGCCGGAGCCAAAGGTTACGTCTCTAAACCAATTAACGTAGACAGTTTGACACTGTTACTCTCACAACACCTAAAATAAACAATTTGGAACTGCCTTTAATTAGCGATGAACAAGTTGAGATCTTGTTGTCAGACCTTTTGGAACATTATGGATATGACTTCACAGGCTATTCTAAAGCTTCCTTAAAAAGAAGGGTGATCCGGCTGTATTCCCTGGATAAAATCCCGGGTTTTGCAGAGTTCAGATATAAAATTATTAACGACAACGTATATTTTAAGCGATTTGTAGAACAGATTACGGTAAATGTTACGGAAATGTTCCGGGATCCTGTTTTCTTTAAAACGCTGCGTGATGTTGTGTTGCCCAGATTGGGGACTTATCCCTTTATCAGGATCTGGTTGGCCGGCTGTTCTACCGGAGAAGAGGCCTACTCTATTGCTATTCTGTTAAAGGAGTTAAATTTGCTGCATAAGTCGTTGATTTATGCTACAGATCTTAACCCTTCTGTCCTGGAAAAAGCGGGGCAGGGAATGTTTCAGCTAAGTTATATGAAGCAATATTCAGAGAACTATATACTTTCCGGAGGTAAAAATGATTTTTCAAGCTACTATACTGCAAAGTATTCACTTGCGAAATTTAATGACGAACTGCGGGGCAAAATGATTTTTTCGACACATAATCTGGTTTCAGATCATTCTTTTAATGAATTTCAGTTAATTTTATGTAGAAATGTGTTGATCTATTTTGACCGTGATTTACAACATAAGGTCCTGGAGCTTTTTGATGACAGTCTGGAAGATCTCGGCTATCTTGCCCTGGGAACGAAGGAAACGATAGACTTTTCCAGGATTTCCAGGAAATACAAAAGACTGCAGAGCGAGAAAATCTGGCGAAAAACGAATTAAAATGGAAAACTGTGAAGCTTTAATTATTGGAGGATCTGCCGGAAGCCTGGATGTTCTACTTCGTGTATTGCCAGCGATCAGGCCAGATATAAAATTTCCGGTTATTATCGTGATACACAGAAAGCATGGGGCAGATTCTTTACTACCTGAGTTGCTTTCCGGACGAACGAGAATGGAAGTTAAGGAGGCTGAAGAGAAAGAAGAGATCGTTCCCGGAACAGTATATGTTGCTCCTTCAGATTATCATTTACTGGTGGAACTGAACAGGACATTTTCTTTGGATTACTCCGAAAAGGTAAACTATTCCAGGCCGGCGATCGATGTTACGTTTCAAACCGCCGCCGAAGTATACAAAAGGAAATTGGTATGTCTGCTGCTTTCGGGCTCAAATTCGGATGGCGTTAATGGTTTGAAAACAGTTAAAGAATGGGGTGGAACGGCTATTATCCAGAATCCGGAGACAGCTCAGGTCGCTTTTATGCCGCAGCAGGCAAAACAGCATGTGAAAATAGATCGAATTTTAAACATTGAAGATATGGCAGAATTCATAAATTTGTTGTCCTAAATAATCCCTATAAATGGCTACACCTAAAAAAGTCTTCATTTTTGATGACAATGCGGAAATACTGGAATTATGTACAATTATCCTGGAGGATGCAGGTTACGAAATTAAGACCTCCTCAACTTCCAACGACATTATTGACCAGGTAACGGCATATATACCAGACCTGATCTTTATGGATAACTGGTTGCCGGATGTAGGAGGCATAGATGCGACCAGAGAACTTAAAAGGCACGAGAACCTAAAGCATATTCCTGTCATCTATTTCTCTGCAAATAACGATGTAAAGTCACTTGCAGAGCAAGCGGGAGCGGATGGATACCTCTCCAAGCCCTTTGATATTGAGGAATTGGAGAAGATCGTAAGCAAACATTTATAAGTTTAGTTTTTCATTCGCCCTGTTTCTTCTTCTACACCTGTAGCACGTTTTCGGGCAGGTTTGATTTCATTTTTTCCAAAGCGATAGGTGAGGGTTATCCTGCCAACCTGGCTTTCATTCTTTTGATTCAGGTTGTATTTAAGTCCGGGATAGGCACTGCTGAGCTTAGTGATCTGCGTATTAAAAACATCGCTAAGCGCAAGTTTGACATTCATTTTTTTATCCATAAAAGATTTGCTGAGGCCCATGTCGATACCGTAACGGGCTTTTAGATTTAAGGTTCCGTAAACCAATGGAGACTCATAAGACCCAATTAGTTCTGCGCTTAGATCTTTTCTAATGATAAAGGAGTGTTGAGACTTGAACTGAAAGGAGGTTTTTCCTGTATTGAGGTCCTGTCCACTCAGGTCGGCCTGCTGGAAATTCAAATGAAATACATTTAGGTTATTGTTGGTTTGCCACCATTTTGTGATGGCGACAGGGACATTTAAATTGGCACTGTAAGAGGTATTCTTGTCTACGTTTACACTGGTTTGATACAAGGCCTTTTTCACATTATCTGGCAACAAAACTTCAATAATCGCATCGTGTACGTAGCTGTAGTTTAGGGTAAGGGTGTACTTTTGAAGGAAAGTATAGTTGAATTCGAAATTATCGGTGTACTGGGGTTTCAGGAATTCATTGCCCTGATTATAAGTATACTGATCCAGGTAGAAAATAAAGGGGTTCAGAGCATCATAGCTGGGGCGGTCTATGCGACGGCCGTAGGAAAATCCAATGCTGTGCTGCTCGGATAGTTTCTGATTGACAAACATCGTGGGAAAGAGGTTCAGGTAATTCCTTTTATTGATTTTGTCTTTGTTCACAGAATTGCCCAGAGAGCTGGTTTGTTCTGCTCTTAAACCAATCTGAATGTTTGTATTCTTATATTCTTTACTGAGGTTGAAATATCCGGCATAGATGTCTTCTTTATAGATAAAACGATTGCTCCCTGCCCCGTTGAATTCATCCTGAAAGATAAAGTTGTTGTCTGTTTTTACCCAGCTGCCTTTGACGCCTGTCTCCAGTTTCAAGGATGTACTTAATGGTAAGGTGTAATCGGCCTTTAGGGCTTTGATATCAATATGGGAAGGTGATTGATTGTTCATGTAACTGGTTGGCCGTAGAGGAGAACCATCTGGGTACAGGTGGTTATTGACATAACTGGCATCTTGATTTCCATAATATTTTGAATAATCCAGATCGGCGGTCAGTTCCTGACCTGTAGTATCCAATACTGCCTTATAGTTCAGATTATAGGAAAGATTCTGGTATTTATTTTTAAAATCATTATTCGAAAAAAGCGCCGAATCCACTTTCCCGGCAGCAGAACCTATAAAGGTTTGATTTTCAAAGTTCTGTTTCTCGTTGTTCAAATACCCGTTAAACATAAAGCCCAGCGTGTTGTTCTTATTTAGGAAGATATCAATTCCTGCTTTAAAATTATTGTTATAATTCCTGGTGATGGAATTTCCGGTCTGATTAAAATAAGTATTGGTTGTACCCAGGGTAGAGATGCGGTCTATGGAAGTTTCCTGAAAGCGCTTTACGACCCCGTAGTTGTAATTTCCATAGATGTTGAAGTGTTCTGCCCGGTGGTTAAGGTTAATGCCCGTATTTCCTCTGAAATAACGGCCTTGTGCAGCGCCCAGAATGATACTTCCATTGGTGCCTGCGTTCTGCTGCTTCTTGGTCTTGATGTTAATGATACCAGAGTTGCCTGCAGCTTCATATTTAGAGGATGGATTGGTGATCAGCTCAATAGACTCGATTTGGGAACTTTGCATGTTTCTCAGCATGCTGGTTACATCAGCGGAGCTCATATAGGTTTGTTTTCCATCTATTTGTATCATTACGCCTTGTTTTCCCTGCATAGAAATCTGATCATTCTGATCCACGGAAACGCCAGGTGCTTTTTGAAGGACTTCAAGGGCTGATGAACCAGTCATTACACTGCTGCCTTCTACATTCATAACCAGCTTGTCCAGTTTTCTTTCCAGCAGGGGCTTGGTTGCAACCACACTGACCTCGTTCAGGGCCTTGCTTGTAGAGATGATCTGAAGGTCATTTAAGCTGATGTTCTGATGTGTATTGTCGAGTACGAACGCTTTTGAAGTTAAGAGCGAATAACCCATCATGTTTGCCTTAAGGTAGTAGGCACCAGCTTTGATCTGGTTGAATTGAAATCTTCCCTGCGGATCTGTCAGGGCTGTTTTTATCAGGGTAGAATCGGGGAGGTGAAACAGGGCGACAGTCACATAATCCAGGTTCTTTTTATTTTCATCTGTGATGGTACCAGAAATATTTCCTGTAGCTAAAGGGGTCTGGGCCTGTGATATGGTCGTTGTAATAAACAGCATCAGGAAAAATGCGTAGAGTGTTTTCATGAATTTAGGTTTTATAATGCGCATACCAAGCCCTTGGCATAATGAATTATGTTTTCCATTTGTATCCGGGAAAAATTAAGAGTAGTATCTGCGGTTTTTTTATAGACGAGGAAAAAAAGAAAAGGTTACAGAGAGGTCGAAATTTTCTCACCAAAATCCATAAAAAAAGCCGGAAATATAACATCTCCGGCTTTTCAAAACTTAAAAACGAACGTTACTTAACGCCTAAAACATCTACACCCTGTTCAAAAACAATATCTACAGGAATGCCTTTTTTACTAAGTCTATCCAGGTCAGACTGTAATTCTGCAGGAATGACTGCTTTTTCTTTTTGTACTTTGGCAACAGCATTGTAATCCCCATTTCCCTGAAGGGTGATGATGACATTGCTCAGTTCGTTCATCGCAGTTGCAAATTTGTCAAAATCAACTTTATAGGCCCCAGTTTCTGTTCTTAAAAAAGCGCCTTTTTCTTTGAAGAAATTAAAACACTGCATATTGGCTTTTCCATGTGCGCTGGCGGCACCAAATCTTACAGAACGCAGGATACCTGCCATAAAGGTGGTATAGTAGTCTTTGATGTCTCCGGAGAGCTCTCCTTTTTTATGTAAACCAGTCACCATATAAAGGCCCAGGATATCTGCTTTTCCTTCTTCCAGCCAGGAATACTGTTCTTTTAACGCTTCTTTAACAAATCCTTTACCGGTAATGGTTTTCTTGATCCCTAGTCCGTGGGCAACTTCATGGAACATCACATTAGCGAAGAAAGCATCAAATTTGATGTATTGCTGCTGGTCTTTATCAATCAGTTCCTTTGCGATAGGGATAAGGATTTTATCAAATTTCGCCTTCATGGCATTTTTTAGCTGAGAACGGCGTGTACCTTTCTTTTGCTGGATAATCTCATCATTTGGAAGGTTTACCGCGATGGTTTTTGATCCGGCATTACAATCGCCCGCATAATAAACCACATCATAGGCATTCAGTTCGCTATCGGTACCCGGTGTTTCTGTTTTGTATTTTTCTGCAACCGGCAGTCCTTTTTGCAATTCTGGCAACATACTTACATATTTTGCAAGACGTTTACTCCAGACCCTATCTTTCACGAGTACATAAGATTCATAAGAAGTACGGGCATTAAACATTTTGTCTTCGTAATTCTCAATCGGCCCGATAATGATATCTAAACCATTGTTTTTCATGTCGAGCCAGGCATAGTCGCTGGCCGAATAATTATCCGTAACCAGGGCTTCTGATCTTAAATTAAGGTATTTCTTTAGCCCCGGGTCTTCTGCCAGTAAAGCTGCCTGTTTGAGCAAACTTGAGGCTTGCTGAAGTTCGGTGGCGAAAAGTACATGATAAGGAACGACACTTAATTTGCCTGTACCATCTTTTCTAATTACAGAATAAGGGTTGAACTTATCTTTGAGATTGGCTTTTTCAATCTCTTCTTTGGTCATACCTTCCGGGTAGAAAGTGGCACCATCTGGTTTAGGGCCAATTCCTGTAATAAAAGGTTTATCTCCGTTTAACCTGTCCCAGGGACCGTAATTGATTTTTATAAATGACCTTGAATTTTCATCTTTAACGGTATTGAGAAGGCTGTCTGCTTTTGGGTAGGTTTGTTTCCAGAACAGGTCGTCCATGATCTGGGCAGCCTGAATCAGTAAGGGAAGTATTTTTCTTTCATTAATACTCAGGTCATTCAGGTTGGTGGTTAGTTTCACGGTCTCATAGATACCGATACGGTGATTTACATAGTCTTGCAAGCTGTCTTGTGCGGAAGTTGATTTTCCCGTTTTTGCCGTTTTTTTGTCCGGATTGCCCGTACATGATGCCATGCCTGCGACTACAGCACAGCCGATGAGGAGATGAGTTGCCTTTTTTATGTTCTTCATCTTGGATGTTTTTGTTTTATTGTGTTTTTCAGGCATGTGTTACTTGCCTGGTCCACAATTGTTTTTCATGAATATTCTTTAATTACCCGGGAACGCGAAATTTAAATTTCTCCGCATTTAAGAGTGCAACTAAATTAGTAAAAAAATGCAGGGCACAAACAAAGTTTAAGGTATTCCAAACCATTTAGATAAATATTGGTTAATTTCACAGGGTGATTAAGAAATTGAAAATGTCAAACCAAAGCTTCCCGGCAAATATTTTGCTGATCTGCAGTATTGTTCTTTTTTTGAGTGCGTGTTCCTCAGGCAGGTATGCTGCAACGAATAAGGTTTACAAACAGCAGGCGAAATCTTTTGCCGAAACGATACAGGCTTTTCCTCCGGAAAATCAGCGGATAGATTCTTTAGGTGAAGGTTTACAGTCATTTATCGGGACCGTGAATTTCGGTATCAGAAAGCCTAATTTCGTGATTATTCATCATACGGCTCAAAATTCGCTGGAAGAAACAATAAAAACATTTACGCTGACCAAAACGCAGGTTAGTGCGCATTATGTGGTCAGCAGGGATGGTAAAGTGGTGCAAATGGTTAACGATTATTTAAGAGCGAACCACGCTGGTGTAGGGCGTTGGGGAAATGATACTGATCTGAATTCTTCCTCTATTGGAATTGAGCTGGATAATAATGGAAATGAACCATTTTCCGATGCGCAGATCAACAGTTTATGTTATTTGTTGGCCACGCTGAAGAAAAAGTATAGTATTCCAACTGCAAATTTTATTGGTCATGCGGATATTGCGCCGAAACGGAAACCAGATCCGAATAAATTTCCCTGGAAAAAACTGGCGGAAAAGGGTTTTGGCTATTGGTATGACCCTGTGCTGAAATTACCTCCTTCTGATTTTAACACAGATGTGGCGCTTCGTTTGATTGGATATGATGTCAGTAATATTGGAGCTGCTATAACTGCTTTTAAGCGACACTTTGTTCAAAATGATATTACTCCAAAGCTAACGCCTGCCGATAAACTGATTCTGTATAATTTATACACAAAGTATTTGTAGGAAGAAGAGCAATGTTTCCATAACAAAAAGGGGCTGATTCAAAGAATCAGCCCCTTTTTGTTATGGGTTTTATTTATTCCCTTTTGCCCAGGCATCTTTAAGACCAACTGTCCGGTTAAAGATCAGGTTGTCAGAGGTGGATTCTTTATCAAAACAATAGTACCCTTTGCGAATGAACTGATATTTTGAGTTTACATCTGCATTGGCAAGATAAGGTTCTATGTAGGCGTTTTTGATCACTTCTATACTGTTTGGATTTAGGTAATCTTTAAAATCACCTTCCTCGTTATCTGGAGACTCTACACTGAATAAGCGATCGTAAACGCGTATTTCGGCTGTTTTAGCGTGTGCTTTACTTACCCAATGGATTGTTCCTTTAACATGGATACCACTGGTGTCTTCGCCGCTTTTGGATTCTGGAATGTAGCTGCAATGGATCTCGGTTACATTTCCGTCTGCATCCTTTACAAAATCTTCACATTTTACAATATAGGCATGTTTAAGCCTTACCATCGCTCCCGGAGCAAGTCTGAACCATTTTTTTGCCGGTTCCTCCATAAAGTCTTCACGTTCTATCCAAAGTTCATTGCTGAAAGGGATTTCCCTGTATCCGCCTTTATCTTCTGCCTCTGGATTGTTTTCGCCAACGAGTATTTCTTCCTGGTCAGCCGGATAATTGGTTATAACCATTTTGATAGGGTCTGTAACGGCCATAACCCGGTTGGCTGTTTTATTCAGGTGTTCGCGGATGCAGAACTCTAAAAGGCTTAGCTCTATCAGATTTTCTCTTTTAGCGATTCCGATTCTTTCACAAAATTCACGAATGCTTTCTGGAGTGTATCCGCGGCGTCTCAGTCCGCTGATGGTTGGCATGCGGGGATCGTCCCAGCCACTAACCACTCCCTCGTTAACCAGTTGCAGGAGTTTACGCTTACTCATGACCGTGTAGGTCAGGTTTAGACGGGCGAATTCATACTGGTGTGAGGGAAAGATTTCCAGTTTTTCTATGAACCAGTCGTAGAGTTCGCGATGTGACACATATTCCAATGTGCAGATGGAATGGGTGATCTCCTCGATGCTGTCACTTTGGCCATGGGCAAAGTCGTACATTGGGTAAATGCACCATTTGTTGCCAGTTCTGTGATGTTCTGCGTGTTTGATGCGATATACAATCGGATCACGCATGAGCATGTTAGGGCTTGACATATCAATTTTTGCCCTTAAAGTGCAGGCCCCGTCTTCAAATTCCCCGTTTTTCATGCGGGTAAAAAGGTCTAGATTTTCTTCGATGCTGCGGTTTCTGTATTGACTGTCTACACCAGACTCTGTAGGTGTCCCTTTTTGTGCTGCAATTTCTTCAGCAGTATTGTGGTCAACATAAGCCAGATTGTTTTGAATCAGTTTGACTGCAAAATCATACAGTGTGTCAAAATAGTCGGAGGTATAGAGTTCATTTTTCCATTGAAATCCGAGCCATTTGATGTCTTCCTGCTGGCTGTCTACATATTCGGTTTTCTCTGTAACCGGATTTGTATCGTCAAACCTTAAATTGGTATAGCCGCCATACTTTTGGGTCAAGCCAAAATTCAGGCAAATTGCCTTGGCATGACCAATGTGCAGGTAGCCGTTCGGCTCCGGGGGAAAACGAGTTACCAAGGTCTTGTATTTTCCGCTGTTTAAATCGTTTTCAATGATCTCTTCAATAAAGTTCAATGATCTTTCCTCACTCATAAAAACTGTAAATTTAGACTCCAAAGTTAACATAAAACCGCTAAATTAATTACTTTTACCTTTCACAATTCGCATAATTTATGAGCAATACATTAAACAGGCCAGTACGTGTTTTAGTGGCTAAAGTTGGGTTGGACGGACATGACAGGGGAGCAAAAGTGATTGCAACCTCGTTGCGAGATGCAGGAATGGAAGTGATCTATACCGGTCTCCGGCAAACCCCTGAAATGGTTGTGAATACAGCTCTGCAGGAAGATGTGGATGCAATTGGCATTTCGATCTTGTCTGGTGCACATATGACGGTCTTCCCGAAGATTATTGCTGTGATGAAAGAAAAAGGATTGTCTGATGTATTGTTAACGGGTGGAGGGATTATTCCTGAAGGAGACATGCAGAAGCTTAAAGCACTAGGAGTGGGTGAATTGTTTGCGCCAGGCACAACCATGGTGACAATTGTTGATTATATTAAAAACTGGGTAGCTGAAAACAGAAATTTCTAAACTATGAATTATCAAAATATTATCTCAGAAATAAAAGAACAGGTTCTGCACCTGACGATTAATCGCGAATCAAAATTAAATGCTTTAAATAAAGATACGCTGGCCGAACTTGCAGATGCGATTTCTTTTGCAGAACATCATGAGGATATTAGAGCGGTATTACTCACCGGAGCTGGAGAAAAAGCTTTTGTAGCGGGGGCTGATATTTCTGAATTCGCTCATTATAATGCCCGGGAGGGAGCTGAGCTCGCTGCTCATGGCCAGGCTACTGTATTTAACGCCATTGAGAACTGCTCTAAAGTTGTTTTGGCAGCCATCAACGGTTTTGCTCTCGGTGGAGGTCTTGAGCTTGCAATGGCCTGTCATATCCGTATTGCTTCCGAAAGTGCGAAGTTAGGCCTGCCAGAGGTGACACTGGGATTGATCCCTGGTTATGGAGGAACCCAAAGGCTGTCCCGCCTGGTTGGGAAAGGCCGTGCGATCGAGATGATTGCTACAGCAGATATGATCACTGCCGCAAGGGCGGCAGAAATTGGCCTGGTTAATCACGTCGTTGCGGCATCAGATTTAAAAGCGAGGGCCTTGGAAATTTTAGATAAAGTTAAACTACGTGCCCCACTGGCTATAGCCAGTGCCATAAAGGCGATTAATGCGTCTGGAGATTCCAAATTAGATGGATTTGAAATTGAAATCGGTGAATTTGGCAAGTGCTTTGGCACTGCTGATTTTAAAGAGGGTGTTGGAGCCTTCCTCGAAAAGAGAAAGCCATCTTTCAGCGGGAAGTAGATTTCATGGCATTAGAATTGAGTAGGAAAAAGTGTAGAAAATATTACACGATAAATTTATTTTTCTATATTTAAATATTAATAATATAGATC
>NZ_QAIL01000377.1 GCF_003061025.1 Pedobacter sp. HMWF019
CAGTAGAGGTAATGATCAATATAATCAGTGGTTGTCTCAGCGGAGGGCAAATTCAGCGGTTCAATATATTATTGATCGTGGAATCGGGAAAAACAGAATCACAGCAAAAGGTTATGGCGAAAGCAGGTTATTAAATCACTGCTCTAATGGAGTGAACTGTCCGGAGTCAGCTCATCAGTTGAACAGAAGAACAGAGTTTAAAATAGTTAAACAATAAACAAAGAAGAGTTTGGCGCTTCATGCAAGTCTGCATGATCCTTTTAAAGAAATTTCAAAATTGAAACCTATTAGAGAGAAGAATATGAAAGATAAGGTAATAAATACTAAACGAGACTATATTGATCTGGTGCAGACAATGCATAGATTTAATGCTTCTGAAGTCGAAACCCGTCGTTTACTTGATTTTGTAGATATCATTGTCGCTATTGACTATTATGGCATAACTGAGCTGTTGGATACGATTGGAGAAGAAAGACTGAGGGCGCATCTGGAAATGGATGAAATGCACCAATACCTTGCAGGTGCCGGTGATGATGTGGCCTTCTCTGAGATGAGATAGGAATGGAAATTGTTGGATAAGGAGTTTAATCAGGGAAAAAATAGGTTTTCTGATCTTGCTGAACCTGCTAGGTTCTGAGGCTTGATCATGAAAACCTATCTTTCTTCGGTGCAGACCGGGAAGGGTGCTAATTGGTAGGATGTTTTATTTTACACCGCCAAGTTTTAATGTGAATTCTGCAATAAAGTTCGCAGGCATTTGAGGTATGGTGGTACCCCAGCCTATATAGTATTTTTCGTTGGTGAGATTGTTTGCTTTTAATCCAACTCTGAATCTGGGCTGGTCATAGAAAGCAGATGCATTCAAAGCAGTGTATGCCGGCAATGTAAATAAGCTTGTGGTGGTTATGGCAGTGATGTTTTTACTGGCATAGTTCCCGCCAAAACCGAGACCGAAGCCCTGGAGCTGACCTTCTGTAAAACGATAACTTGCCCAGGCATTGATCATTGTCCGCGGCCCGGCACTTTCAGGGCGTAAACCATCTACATTGGCTGATGCCTGTAAGTATTTACTGTCATTATAAGCATAACCAGCTACAAGATTAAAGCCTGGAATTGGGTTAAACGCAGCTTCTGCTTCAAAGCCTTTACTTAACTGGTTTCCGTTCTGGATGCTGAAACCCGGCCGATCTGGATCCTGGCGTACGGTATTGTTTACTTTAATGTAGTAGTAGCTGAGTGTACTGGTCAGTTTGCCATCCAGAAGATTTAATTTCAGACCGCCCTCGGTTTGATTGGCTTGTCTTGCTTTAAAGTTACTGATGCTCTGGTCTGGCTGTGTTACGGGAGCGACATTTTGAAACCCATTCATGTAATTGGCAAATACAGACAACTTATCTTTTATTGGTTGATAAACCAGTCCAAACTTTGGAGAGAAGCTGGTCTGTTTGTATTGGCCATTATTTACACCAGTATTCAGGTTAAAAGTTCCGTTATTTTCAAAACGGTCTAAGCGGATACTGGCCAGAGCTGAGAGTTGATTGGTCAGGTCGATTACGTCCTGGGTATAGACACTGTAGGTATTTTGAAAATTACTGGTACGGGTAAAAGGGCTATTGCTTAAACGATCGATTAAAGCTGGTTTATTCAGTTTGCCATAATTTGCACCAGGATTAACGGCATCTATTTGGTCAAATGCCACGGATGCAGAATTGGATCTGGCCTCATTGTGGAGATAATCCAGTCCAATCAGTAATTTATTGCCTATATCTCCAATTTTAAAATTGCCTGTAAAGTTCTGCTGCAAGTCGGTCATTGCATTTTTACTATACAAAGACAGGGTAGCGTTTCGGGTTAACAATTTATTGCCTGCTGCCATGCTTAGATAGGCAGAGGCACCATCGCCATCAGTGCTGGAATAAGAAAAATTGGTTTGTGATTTCCAGCCTCTGCCCAGTTCGTAATCTGCCTGGGCATAGAAATTACCTGTAGTTACATTGGACTCCATATCATCGCCAACAAAACGCCGTTTAAAATCAAAGTTCAGATCTGCAGGTGTATGCACTCCGGTCGCATTAGAGGCATCAACAAATAAACGGTAAAAACCATTGTTTTTTCCTTTCATGTATTCGCCGTCCAGAAAAATGCTAAGCCTGTCGTTTACTTTATAGGTCAGCGACGGTGCAACAAAGACATAGGACTGAAAGCCTGCATCCTGGAAACTACCTTCATAATGCTTCGCGCCTGAAATGCGGAACAATAAATTTTTATCGTTATTTAAAGGTGCATTTACATCAAATGTGATCCTGCTTAAACCAAAACTGCCTGCTGAATAGCCTGCACTGGCTTCAAATATATCCATAGGTTTTTTGGTAATGCGGTTAAATAAACCTCCAAAGGAAGTTAAACTGCTGCTGCCAAATAGTGCACCTGAAGGACCTTTGATGGCCTCAAGGCTTTCCAGATTTACGGGGTCCAGGTAGCCTACGGTCATTCCAGGTACTCCATTTCTTAAATAGGAGCCACCGGAAAATCCACGCATAGCCACTGTGCCTCCTGGGCCGTTTCCATTATTCTGGAGCTGCAGGATAACACCAGGTACATTCTTCAGCACATCAGAATAGGTAACGATCATTTGATCCTGTATAAGTTCTTTGCTCACACTGGTATATACCTGAGGGTTCTCCAGATCTTTTAGCTGTACTTTTGCCACAGTATTACTGGATGCTCTTGAAAATTTATTCACTTTGCCGCCACCTATAATCACTTCTTGCAGCTCGGCATAATTTTCTGATAAGGTAAAATTGAGTTCAAGTTGCTGTCCATCATGGATATTGATCATTTTTTGAATAGGGTTTAAACCAATTGCGGATATTTTAAGAATATAATCTCCTGGTTTAACCTTTCCTATTGTAAATTCTCCCTTATTATCTGTTGATGTCCCTATTTTTTTTCCCTGCAACTGGACGGAGATGTTTTGGGCAGGCCTGCCTTCTGAAGTGAGTACCTTCCCTTTAATCGTGCCGTTTTGCTGGGCATAGGAATCTAAACTGCTGAAGGCGAACCATAACAGGAGAACGTTTAGTAGCTTTCTTTTCATGTAAAATTATTTAGATTAATTATAGATAGCGAAGGTATTGAAAACTATTATTATTTTTAATCATTCTAAATAATTATTTTATTGAGATATTATTTTCATTGACTACCACACATATGAAGCTCCTTTTTACCCTAATTTGCCTCTGGGGTACCGTACCTCCCTGGACTGCCACAGGTCTTTTAATTTGCTTCTCTTTGTATCGTCATGACGAATTAACAGAAGTATTGATCATTTAAATTTTTAAAATTATGGGACTATTAAGACAAGGGATCCTTGGTGGATTTCGCAAGAAAACGGGCGTGCGCCCATAAGGGTGCGTAATGAATGACCTTTGGCAAGGTTAGGGCTAGTGTTCAAAATAAAGCCCATCATCAGCCAGCTTAT
>NZ_QAIL01000378.1:0-12093 GCF_003061025.1 Pedobacter sp. HMWF019
CATATAATCCCGTTCAATCAGAAAGCTAAAGATAGAAAAAACAACTCTTGTTATTGGCGTAAAAATCAGTAAAAGCACGCCAAATTGTATAACTGCCTGACTATCCATACGTTTTATTCCTTCAAAAATAGCCAGAATAGAAGCATACTGATTCTTTGACGAGTCAAATACCTTGTAATCAACCAAACCCTTTCCATGGTGCAGAAGATAAATTATTCCACCCAATAATACCACAGACATGGATAAAATAACCCCCACTCTAAGCAAGGTACCCAATATCACCTGTACATCCTTATCAGCAAAATAGTGTTTTGACTTTTTCATAATTTACCAGATAAGCCATTATAAATCATCTGCAGAGCTAAGATAACCACCACTACAGCAAATATTACTTTCAATTTATCAGTCTTTGCTTTAACCAGGATCTTAGAACCTATCGTTGCGCCCAACAAAACACCCACGGTTACAGGCATCGCTATACCTGGGTCTATTTGCCCCCGGTGCAGATAAACTACAGCACTCGCAGCAGCTGTAACCCCCATCATAAAGTTACTGGTTGTTGTAGAGACCTTAAACGGAATTCTCATGATATTGTCCATTGCGACCACTTTTAAGGCTCCGGAACCAATGCCAAGCAAACCAGAAATGATACCTGCAAAGAACATCATCACAAAACCACCAATCACATTATGCACCCCATATTTCTTTTCTCCTGCCTCGGTAGGATAGCTGCCGTTCAATTTAAAAAAACCAGCAATTTTACCAGAAGCATCTGTATCAGAATGATCTACCTTTTTCTTTAGCATCATGGCTGCAGAAAAAAGCAAGATTAATCCGAAGATCACAGCAATATAACTGGGGTTAATAAACACCGTGATTACTGCACCAAAGATGGCACTTATAGTTGTTGCGATCTCCAGGAACATCCCGATCCTGATATTGGTGATTCCCTCCTTTACATAAGCTGCGGCAGAACCGGAAGAGGTCGCAATTACAGATACAATGGAGGCACCAATGGCATAATGGATATCTACACCTAAAGCAAGGGTTAGCAACGGAATTATGATTACACCCCCTCCCAAACCAGTTAAAGAACCTACCAGGCCAGCCAGAAAAGCTCCAGCCAAAACAATAACTGTAAATAGTAGTACCGACATCCCGACAAATATACCATCTACAATTAAAACACAATAAAATTAAAATATTTATGTTAAATTAAGCAAACCAATCCTATGTTATGAAAAGATTTATACTTCCTTTATTCGCAGCAATTTGTTTACTGCTGATTACGCAAGTCACTTTTGCTCAAGACACTACAAAAACAGACCCTTCTCTTTCCGGTCAGTACCAGTTCATGTTGTCAAAGTCAAAAACACTCTATGGCGCTAAATTAATCAACCCAGCCAGACTGTCTGGTCTTTGGAAAAATGTAAAAGACACCATAAATACAGAAAGAAAACAACTCGTTGCATCCAAAGCAAAAATTAAAGAGCAGCAAAAAACCATCACAGACCTAAAGGCCCAGATAGAAGGCAAAGAAAGCTCTCTGGCGAGCTCGAATGCAAAACTGAATGAGATTAGCTTTCTGGGCATTCCCTTTACCAAATCGACTTATAACAGCATTGTGTGGACACTAATCGTTGTACTGGCACTTGCCCTTGCATTTGTGGTGGTCCGTTCTGCTAAACACATTCATGAAGCCAAATACAGGTCTACCCTATACCAGGAAATAGCTGATGAATACCAGGCCTATAAAGTAAAAGCCAATGACAAAGAGAAAAAATTAGCCCGGGAATTACAGGACGAACGCAATAAACTTGAAGATTATAAAAGCAGGGAGCGTTAATAAACGCTAGCCATCATCCCCGCGCAGGCCGGCATCACGTCAAACAAAAGGCCTCTGCAAATAAATGCAGAGGCCTTTTGTTCAATTAAGTATCGTCATTAAACTTTGATTTCTACTTCAACACCGCTAGGTAATTCAAGTTTCATCAAAGCATCAACTGTCTTAGAGTTAGAGCTATAAATATCTAACAAACGTTTGTATGCACACAATTGAAACTGCTCACGAGCCTTTTTGTTCACGTGCGGTGAACGCAAAACTGTAAAGATTTTCTTTTCTGTAGGCAACGGAATTGGTCCGCTAACCACTGCACCCGTAGGTTTAACAGTTTTTACGATTTTCTCAGCAGATTTATCTACCAGGTTGTAATCGTAAGATTTTAATTTGATCCTGATTCTTTGGCTCATCTTATTTATTTAATTAAGGCGGCCTGTTAGAGCTATTAATAACAGGCTGCCGGTGTTATTTATTAATCTGAAGATTTAACTTTTCCTTTTGATTTCGCAATCACCTCTTCCTGAACGTTTTTAGGCGCTGGATCGTAGTGATCGAATTCCATTGTAGAAGTTGCACGACCAGAAGTAATTGTACGTAACTGAGTTACATAACCAAACATTTCTGAAAGTGGAACCAAGGCTTTAATTACCTGAGAACCATTACGTGTATCCATACCTTGCAGCTGGCCACGACGACGGTTTAAGTCTCCCATAACATCACCCATGTTTTCTTCTGGTGTAAGCACCTCAATTTTCATGATCGGCTCCATTAATACCGGTTTACACTTAGGCAATGCCTCACGGAATGCTGAACGAGCAGCAATCTCGAAAGATAAAGCATCTGAATCGACCGCGTGGAATGAACCATCAATCAAACGAACCTTCATATCAGGAAGCGGGTAACCTGCAACTACACCATTAGACATGGCAGCAGCAAAACCTTTTTCTACAGAAGGGATAAACTCACGAGGAATAGATCCACCCACGATTTCGTTTACGAACTGCAATCCGCCTTTTTCGTAATCTGCATCAATAGGAGAAATAATAACCTGAATATCCGCGAATTTACCACGACCACCTGTTTGCTTCTTATAAGTTTCACGGTGTTGAGTTGTACCAGTAATTGCCTCTTTATAAGCAACCTGAGGAGCTCCCTGGTTAACTTCTACTTTGAATTCGCGTCTTAAACGGTCAATCAAAATATCTAAGTGAAGCTCACCCATACCAGAGATAACAGTCTGACCAGTTTCCTCATCAGTTTGAACCCTGAAAGTTGGATCTTCTTCAGCCAGTTTACCTAAAGCCATACCTAATTTATCTACGTCAGCCTGAGTTTTAGGCTCAATAGCCAAACCGATAACCGGCTCAGGGAAGTTCATGGATTCCAGAATAATCGGGTTTTTCTCATCGCAAAGCGTATCACCAGTTTTGATATCTTTAAATCCTACTACCGCAGCAATATCACCAGCACCTACATTAGGGATTGGATTTTGCTTGTTGGCGTGCATTTGGAAGATACGGGAAATACGCTCTTTGTTCTCAGAACGTGCATTGTACACATAAGAACCTGCTTCAAGATTACCTGAATATACACGGATAAAGCACAAACGACCTACGAAAGGATCTGTTGCAATTTTAAAAGCTAAAGCTGCAAAAGGCTCTTTTTCATCAGGTTTACGTAATACTTCCTCACCAGTATTTGGATTGATACCCGTTACACCTTCTTGATCCATAGGTGAAGGCAATAACTCCATCACATAATCAAGCATAGTTTGTACACCTTTGTTTTTGAAAGATGAACCACAAACCATAGGTACAATTTTAGCATCCAATACAGCCTGACGCAAAGCGTCTAAAACTTCACGCTCAGTAATGGTTTCAGGGGCTTCGAAGAATTTCTCCATCAAAGTCTCATCATATTCCGCTACTGATTCCAGCAATTTCTCTCTCCACTCAGCAACCTCATCCAGCATATCTTCAGGAATTGGCACTTCAGTAAAGGTCATTCCTTTATCATGCTCATTCCAAACGATACCACGGTTGTTGATCAAATCAACTACACCTTTAAAGCTGTCTTCAGCACCAATAGGCAATTGCAGAGGAACTGCATTGCTTCCCAGCATGTCTTTAACCTGTTTAACAACTTTTAAGAAATCTGCTCCGGAACGGTCCATTTTATTTACGAAACCAATACGGGCAACGTTGTAGTTGTTGGCTAAACGCCAGTTGGTTTCAGATTGAGGCTCAACACCGTCAACTGCTGAAAACAAGAATACCAAACCATCTAATACACGTAACGAACGGTTTACCTCTACGGTAAAATCCACGTGTCCCGGTGTATCAATAATGTTGATATGGTAGTTCTGTCCTCTGTATTTCCAACCTACAGTTGTTGCTGCAGAAGTGATCGTGATACCACGTTCCTGCTCTTGTGCCATCCAGTCCATTGTTGCAGCACCTTCGTGCACCTCTCCAATTTTGTGACTAACACCAGCATAATAAAGGATACGCTCTGTTGTTGTGGTTTTACCCGCATCAATGTGAGCTGCAATCCCAATGTTTCTTGTGTATTTTAAATCTCTTGACATTTTATGATTCTACTTGGATTAGAAACGGAAATGAGAGAACGCTTTGTTGGCTTCAGCCATTTTATGCGTATCTTCTTTTTTCTTAACTGCTGCACCTTCACCTTTAGCTGCTGAAACGATTTCACCTGCTAATTTTTCTTTCATTGTTTTTTCTCCACGTTTACGAGCGTAAGAAATTAACCATTTCATGCCTAAAGCAATTTTACGGTCAGGTCTTACCTCTGTAGGTACCTGGAAGTTTGCACCACCCACACGACGAGATTTAACCTCTACAGCAGGCATTACATTTGTTAAAGCACGTTTCCATACTTCTAATCCATTCTCACCAGATTTTTTCTCTGCCAATTCAACAGCATCATAAAAAATAGAATAAGCGATAGATTTTTTTCCGTCAAACATCATGTTGTTAACGAAACGGGTCACCTGAACATCGTTAAATTTCGGATCAGGAAGAATGATTCTCTTTTTTGGTTTTGATTTTCTCATTTTTTTGTCCTCCTAATTATTTCTTTTTACCTTTTGTTGGTGCCGCAGCTACTTGTCCTGGCTTAGGACGTTTTGTTCCGTATTTAGAACGACGTTGGTTACGACCAGCTACTCCTGAAGTATCTAATGCTCCACGAATGATGTGGTAACGTACTCCAGGTAAATCTTTAACACGACCACCACGGATCAATACGATTGAGTGCTCCTGTAAGTTGTGACCTTCACCAGGGATATAGGCATTCACCTCTTTACCATTGGTTAAACGTACACGGGCAACTTTACGCATTGCTGAGTTTGGTTTTTTAGGGGTAGTGGTGTACACACGTGTACATACACCTCTTCGCTGTGGACAGCTGTCCAACGCCGGAGACTTACTCTTGAACTCCAGTGCTACTCTACCTTTTCTAACTAATTGTTGAATGGTTGGCATTGTTCTTTTGTTGTTTTCTATTAATGTTTAAAAACTTTACCCCTCACTAAGGGACTGCAAAGGTAAGACAATACAATTTATAAATCAAGTCGTTAGCAAATAAAATCTGATTTTTCCTCCGGGGATAATTTTAACGCGGTTGTTGTTCTGTATAACGGATTTACTTCTTTCAGCAATAAGGAGCGCTGAGCTGCAAATTTAGAAATCAATGGATTTAATTAAGAAATTTACAGGGAGTTTAATAAAAAAACAGAGAAGTTGCCGGGTGCTTAATTTAAAAAAGAAGGATAAGCTCGAAGGCTGCTTAAGCTTAGGCGGGCAGAAAAGCCCGCAAACCTTAAAAGGCCTTCTCCCTTACACCTTCTTTTTTTCCGGATTTCAAGCCTAATCAGACTTGCTGTATATATCCTGCTCTGGTTGTGCACGCCAGCACATCAACAGGATTGAAAAACAACAAACTTAGAACTGCATACATGTAAACTTATTCCAATATAGAATAATCAGGGCAAACCAGACGTGCAAAAAAACCGCATCATGCCTGGTCTCCTCCCTCCCTCTGCAATTTGCTAAGGAAAATTCTCGTACGCTGCAGAAAGGCCTCAGAGATCTGCGGCTTTTTCAGCCGCCTGATATCGTTAGCCTTGAAGCAGCTGTACAGAATTTTCCGGCCTAATTCCGCCTTCCTCATATCGTTAGCCTTGAAGCAGCGTACAAGGGTTTCCGACCTAATTTAGCCCCTAAAATCTGTTGTGTTGTTAATGTAAATCTGGCATTGCTCTTTTTTCCGGAGGCAAGTCCTTAAATTCCTTGTAAGAATTCATGATATAAAACTTAAGATCTTCCTGATCCATTTTATTGAGTACTTCCAAAGTAGGACGGTAACGCGTCATGAAAGCATCCAGATCAGTGCCTTTAAGAGGAGTAAGTGCCGTTACAGCCGCGTTGTTAAACCTGGCATCGATCTTCCGCTCTGTTTTCTCCTTTTCCAGTTTCCGCTTCAATCTCCGGGCCTCTTTCCCTTCCTTGCCAAAGTACGCAGAAGGCGAAAATCCAAAAGGCTTGTTCACTTCCAGCCGGGTAGGATCCGCTTTACGGTAAACATCCGCATATTCGATCTCCGGGTTAAATGTTTTTGCTTTGATCTCTACGGTATTCAAAGTTTTACGATCTGCAGTCAAATACCTTTTCACAGGGCTCATATTCACCAGGAAAAGTGTATCTGGTAAATACCCCGGCTGAAAAAATATAATGACCTGATTGGCGACAGCATTGATCTTAAACCTTCCCTTCGCATCCGTGACAGTACTATGCCCAGTATTTCTATTAAAAACCTGTACCTGTTCCAGTGGGTACCTTGAATTTCGGTCCGACACAGTTCCTTTCAGCTGCTGCCCATGAACGCCCAGGCTCAGCAGGGCAAAGGATAAAAAAAGAGTAAATCTGTTGATCATACTTAAAGTTAAGCATTAAATCAGGTATTTAATAGAGATCAACCGGAATCAATACACCGATTTAACAATTTTTACGCTCTAATGAAAAGTGTTCAGGTAAAGACGCTCTACCTTTTTACGTGCCCAATCCGTTTTGCGTAAAAAACGAAGACTGGAATTCATTGTCGGATTGTTATTGAAACAAGCAATACGGATCAGCTGGCCGAGTTCCTCCCAGCCGTAATGCCAAACCAGCTGTTTTAAAATAAACTCCAGTGTTTTCCCGTGCAGGGGATTATTTACCTGTTCTTCTGCATTTGCCATGCTGCAAAATTAGGAAGAATGAGGTAGATTTCATTCAATTTTATCTAAGTTTGAATTATGCAATTAAAATTAGGTGATTTTGTTCGTTTTGTAGACGAGAATATAGAAGGGTATATTACCCGCATCATTGACAAAGATATGATCGGTGTAACAGATAACAACGACTTTGAGATACCCGTAATGGCTTCAAAAGTAACGCTTGTACACGGGGATATCCCAGATGAAAGCGGTATAGTTAAAAACAGGACGGAAACCACTGTTCCAGAAGCCGTTTTTATCGATGAAGGCATATACCTTGGATTGGTGAGCGACCAGCACAGTCAGGCCGTTGCTCATTTCCATCTAGTCAATGAAAGTTCTTATCAGCTTCTGCTCAGTTTCACCACAGAGAAGAACCAGCACTTTAAAGGGGAATTTGCAGGTGTCATTCCACCACATAAAGCCGTCCGGATCTTTTCTGCTAATATGGGAGACATACAATTATGGCCAAAATTCCAACTGGAAATTCTGTACCACACCCCGGCCAATATAGCTCCAAAAGAACCATTGATCTATCATCAGTCTCTGAAAGGTAAAGACCTATCTGTAGCTAAAGTAGATATCGCCCTACTTAAACAAAAAGGCTGGCTGATCCGTCTGGACCCACCGGCACCGGCAATCGATGCAGACAAACTTATTGCAAGCTTTTTTAAATAATTCTGGATTTTAAAATATTTTTCGTAATCTGTTGCCTCTACTTAATTTAACCCATTTTAAATGAAAGCAGCAGCAAACTACGATAGTCTCAATCACATCAGTCAGTACACTTACCAGCTCCTTTTGAAATGGGGAATACAGGAAAGCCTGGCTGTTTACATTAACCTGTTTGCACTTTTGACTCTATTGGTACTGCTGGTATACCTCCTGCAGTACCTGGTGAGACGCTTGCTGAGGATCGCACTGATCCGTGTTGCCAAACGCTCCAGGATAGATTTCTTCCACCATTTACTGGAAAACAGATTTCCACATTTTCTTGCCCTGAGTGTTCCGCTGATCCTGGTCAAAAATGCCATTCCAGCTGTCTTCATCCATTTCCCCGCGCTGATTTCTCCCTTAAACCAGCTCACAGACATCTATATGATTATCATCATCATCTGGATGATCATGTCCCTGCTTCGCTCCGGTGCAGATTCCCTGAGAAAAAAAACCACCTTCCGGGAAAAACCTATAGAGAGCTACCTGCAGGTCATCCGCATATTTTTGTTCCTGTTCGGCGCAATATTGATGTTCTCCAACCTCACCGGAAAATCTCCGGTCGCCTTTTTCTCCGCAATGGGCGCCATTTCAGCAGTCTTGTTACTCATGTTTAAAGACACCATCATGGGCTTTGTAGCTAGTATACAGGTCAGTGCAAATGATATTGTCCGCATCGGAGACTGGATCACCATGACCAAATATGGAGCCGATGGTGATGTGATAGAAATCAACCTCACCACTGTAAAAGTCCAGAACTTTGACAAAACCATCACCACCATCCCCACTTATTCCCTGATTTCAGACTCCTTCCAGAACTGGAGAGGGATGCAGGAAACCGGAGGAAGAAGGATTAAACGGGCCATCTACATCAAACAGTCCACTATACGTTTCATTACCGATGAAGAGGCAGAAGCATTTAAAAGAATCCAAACCCTCAGTGCCTATATTGATCACCGGAAAAAAGACATTGACAAGAACAATGAACGTATTGGTGCTGACAAAAGTCTGCTGATCAACGGCCGAAACCTAACCAATGCCGGGCTCTACCGGAAGTACATAGACAACTACATCAGCAACCACTCTGGAACACACAAACGGATGACCATGATGGTCAGACACCTGGCCCCAACGGCAACCGGACTACCTATAGAAATTTATGCCTTTACCAGCACCACCAAATGGGCGGATTACGAATACATTATGGCCGACATTTTCGATCATCTTTTAGCTTCTGCAAGATATTTCGATCTGGAGATCTTTGAACTCGAAGGCGCCAGCAGCAGCCACGCTTAAGGAAACTCCGCTACAATAAGATTACTTACTCCAGGTGTTGTTGTCGGGATTAACATCTGGCAGTACCTTATCCGGATCCAATACTACAGACACCACTTCTTCGTTTGTCGGATAGTGTACGATCCAGCTGCTGTTCCTCATCCATACATCCACAGGAAGCTTAACAATATCTTTCTTTCCACTAGCCGTCGTGATCTGTAAAATAACGGGCATCGGCATTTTTTCCAAATTCGCCACGACAATATTATAACCATCTGCAACTCCATTTTTCTTTGCTGGCGCTACACTGGTAATCGCCTGGTCCATCCTCCAGCTCTCCAGAAACCAACCTCTCCAAAACCAGGAAAGATCTTCGCCGGCACCATTATCCATAGAACGGAAAAAATCAAAAGGTGTAGGGTGTTTAAATGCCCAATGCTTAATATAATTCTGAAAAGCATAGTCGAAACGATCTGCACCAAGCACCTGGTCCCTCAGTATTTTCAATCCCCAGGAAGGTTTATAGTATAAGTTCAAGCCAATATTTCTTTCCTTCATCCCGTCAGGGCTCAGCATAATAGACTCCACACCCGGACTTCCCATAAACCTGGCATTCGCATGCATATCCACTGGTGCATTCTTATACTCTCCATTATTAAAAGCATCATTAGATAAGCCATTGATAAAAGTATTGAAACCCTCATCCATCCAGCCATACTTACGTTCATTACTCCCTACGATCATAGGGAACCAGGTATGACCAAATTCATGATCAATAACACCCCAGGTTTCAGAAGTTTTTGCCTTCCACCCGCAAAAAACGATACCAGGATATTCCATACCGCTAACATTTGAAGCAATATTTACCGCCATTGGATAAGGATACTCAAACCATTTTCGAGAATAATGTTCAATAGCACCTTTCACATACTCCACACCTCGCCCATAACTGTCATTACCGTTACTCTCTACAGGTTGCGCCGAAACGGCCAGCGCCTTTTTACCACTTGGTAAATTGATCCTGGCGGCATCCAGTACAAATGCTTTTGAAGAAGCCCAGGCCACATCTCTGGTGTTGTTCATTTTAAACCTCCAGGTCAATCTGTCCTTAGCCGGGCGAGACTTCGGATCCGTCACTTCCGCTTCCGAGCGGATACTTACCTTTTGATCACTCGACTTTGCCGCATTCCAGCGGCTCAGTTGCTGCGCAGTAAACACTTCCTGGGGATTCAATAATTCACCAGACCCCATCACCAGATGACTTGCCGGTGCATTCACGGTAAAATCTACATCACCATATTCACAATAGAACTCAGATGCCCCCCAGTAAGGCAGGGTATTCCAGCCCAGTACATCGTCATAAACACACATTCTCGGAAACCATTGCGCAATTGTATAAATTTCTCCGTTTTTGGTTTCCAGATGCCCCATCCGGTCAGACCCATTGGCCGGGATCACAAAAGAATAATCTATTTTAATACTGATTACTTCTCCTGCTGCCAAAGGCTCTTCAAGACGGATCTGCATTCTTGTATCTTCGATAATGGGGGTGAATTTAACTGCCTTACCTTTTTGAGAAACTATGGGATCTTTCAAACGATAGCCACCGTCTACCTTTTCTCCCCTTGCACCATAACGACTTCCTGGAGGGATGAGTGCAGCCCCCCTCGACTTTTCTGAAAATAAGTTCTGGTCCAGCTGCAGCCAAAGATAAGGTAGCTTATCGGGGCTGTTGTTTTTATAGGTAATGACTACTGTACCTGTAACAGTATTCTTAACCTCATCCAGCGTAGCCGCTATATTATAGTCGGCACGATTCTGCCAGTATTTTGGTCCCGGGTAACCACTTGCAGAACGGTATTCATTTCCATTCTGGGTATAGAATAATGGTCCAAATGCAGCATGAGCATCATAGTTACCATCAGTAGGATTGTTTTGTTGTGCTGTGCTGCTTAAACTTAAAGCACAGAGCAGAATTAAAACCCACCGGGGTTTTGAAGACTTCCAGTTCATGAATCAATAATTTACGGTTGACAGAAGTAAATGTATTAAATCCATTTGATGCTTCTGCAATGTAACGTTAGTTTTGCTTCAGTTTCTGGATAGGTACCGGCTTCCTTTCCTCCGGAGTCATTTTCAACCAGCGGTGATAAGCCTGTGCAATATAAAAGGAATAATTAAATGGGCGCTCTCCTTTAACTAGTGGAACAGAGGGCCTGAACATAGACATAAAATCTTTGAGCTCCTGGCCTTTCAACTTGACCAGATCACTAACCGTTTGCTCGTTAAAGTTGTTATTGATTTCTGTTTCGTAAACATCCCGCTCCTCGAGTGCCCGCAACTTGGCCTGTTCCCTTTTATATTTCCCGTAGCCCAAAGATAAGATCAACCCTCCTGCACGGTCGCCGTTCTTTTTACCATCCAAACCATCTGTAGAAACCCGGGTAACCTCCTTAGCATTTTCCTGATTTTTCTTCAGGTCCAGATAAGGAGAAAGCTTTGCACTAACAATACTTACTTCTTTCAGGTTCTTAGAATTTACTGGCAAAAATATAGTCTTGGGATTTAAGTCTGTTAGAAACAGTGTGTCTGTATGGTAACCCACCAGGGAAAACTCTATGAGATCCCCTTTACTGGCAGCTATCGTAAACTGGCCCGAAGCCTTAGTTACGGCAACCTGTTTGGTGTTCAAATTTCTAACGGCTACCTGCTGTAACGGAAAAGTCTTATTATCGAAATCATAAACAGTTCCGTTTACATTTCCCTGTGCCATTAATTTAATGGGCAGCAGCAATACAAGCGCAATTATCAGTCTTTTAACCATGGTCAAATTTAATACAGTTTTAGTACCTGCACAGCTATTTAACAAAAAATAACAACAAAAGGATTCAACTATTTGAAAAGGGCTCTATATTGATCTTCATTGAAGCTCAAAAGAATGGCTTTTCCATCCCTTTCTATCACCGGACGTTTGATTGCACTCGTATGC
>NZ_QAIL01000378.1:12103-19443 GCF_003061025.1 Pedobacter sp. HMWF019
GCAGAATTTGGACAGCACCGGCCTGGTCCTTTGCCACCTCTTGCTCTTCAGGATTCAGTTTCTTCCAGGTCGTTCCTTTTTTATTCAGAATGTTTTCCCAACCAAAAATGTCGCACCATTCATTCAATTTTTCTGCAGCGATGCCCTTCTTTTTAAAATCATGGAAATCAAAATCAAAACCACCTTCCTTTAACCAGGTAGCTGCTTTTTTTACTGTATTACAATTGGGAATGCCGTAGACTGTGATCATAGAAGGTACTTATAGATATTATCGGCTAAAATAAATAATTTTCACCGATAATATTTATTAAATTAACAGTTCTGCATCCATTATTAAGTAATATTGCATAATTTCTGGGAGCGACCTTCCTGAACTTATATAAAAAGCCACATTTCAACAGATATGATCAAGCTATCATTTAAACAACAGGTACTTACGGGATTTGCTGTTTCCCTGCTATTTGTCCTCTTTTCTGCAGTTACTTCTTACCTAAGCATTGAATCTTTTGACAAAGACTCTAACTGGGAAAACCACACTTATGAAGTCATGCTGCTCACCCAGAAGGTTGATCTTCAAATGACCTCTGCCGAAAATGCACTGAAAGGTTATATCCTCACCGAGGATCAGATGTACATGCGTACTTATACTGATAATCTGGACAAAGCAGAAAGCAGCCTGCATGACCTGAAGAATATGGTGATTGACAATCCACTCCAGTCGCAACGGGTGGATTCGCTGGAATTATTTGCCCAGCAAAGGATGAGCACCATGAAAGAGATCCTTCAGGCCGATCAATCTGAAGGTAGGGAAACGGCTTATAAACTCTATCTGAGCGAAAAGGCAAAAATGAGAAGAGAAAACCTGACCAGATTAGGTGCCAAAATGATTCTTGAAGAGAGGGCTCTACTCAAAAAAAGAATCGATGCAACAGTACAAAGCAAAACCAAAACCATCGCCATTGTTATTGGAAGTGCCTTAGTGATTTTCTGTCTGATCATGTTCCTGTTTACTTATATCAAAAGAACATTTGATCAGCAAAAGGAAACAGAAGACCAGATCCGCCAAAATAACGCGCAGCTGGAACAGCTGTCTATTGAGAATGAGCAAAAGAACTGGCTCCTTTCAGGCGCAACCACAATTAATGAGGCCATGCGCGGTGAACAGGAAATGGAGGAACTCTCCACCAATATCATCACCGAAATTTGCAATTACCTTCGGGCACCTGTAGGTGCACTCTTCTTAACCGACGAGAAGAAGAAAAATTTATTCCTTGCAGGTGGTTATGCTTATCAACGTAAAAAAGGCATAATTGAAAGCTACCATCTGGGAGAAGGCCTGGTGGGTCAGACTGCCCTGGAAAAGAAACGGAAACTCCTTACCGATGTTCCGGATGACTATATAAAAATCGTCTCGGGTCTTGGTCATACCCTTCCTAAATGTATCTACTTAGTTCCCATTCTCTTTGAAGAAGAGACCATCGCAGTAATCGAAATTGGTCTGAAAGACAGTCCCGATGAAACCACCGAAAAATTTCTGGAAACCATCACCGAAAGTATAGGTGTTGCAATCAACAGTGCAGCTGCGCGGATTCAGCTCAGAAACCTCTTTGAGCAGACCCAGCAACAAGCTGAAGAACTGGAAAGCCAGCAGGAAGAATTGCGTACCACCAATGAGGAGCTGATCTATAAATCTGACCAGTTGATGGCTTCTGAAGAAGAACTCCGTGTACAGCAGGAAGAACTAAGGCAAACTAATGCTGAACTGGAAGAAAAAGCACAGCAACTTGAAGAAAGGAATATCTCCGTTAATCAGGCACGTGAAGCCATGAGCCTCAAAGCAGAAGAACTTGCTGTGTCCAGTAAATATAAATCGGAATTCCTGGCCAATATGAGCCATGAACTGAGAACACCGCTAAACAGTATTCTGATCCTGGCCAGGATCCTGAAAGAAAACAAGCCCGAAAACCTAACCGAAGACCAGATCAAATATGCCGGTGTGATCCACAATGCGGGTACAGACCTTCTTACCTTGATCAATGATATCCTGGATCTCTCCAAAATAGAGTCTGGCAAAATTGACCTGAACATTGAACCGGTAAGACCACAGGAGATCACCCAAAATATGGAATCCCTGTTCAATGAAATTGCCCGCAGCAAAAAGATTGAATTTGAGACCATCAGAGCAAAAGAACTTCCGGAGAGGCTACTTACAGATCTTTCCCGGGTGGAGCAGATTATAAAGAACCTCCTTTCCAATGCTTTTAAATTTACCCCTGAGCATGGTAAGATCACACTGGAACTGAGCCATTCTTCCAAAAGCAAAACTTATTTTTCCGAACACCTTAAACAAGCTCAGAATGTGATTTCAATGCAAGTTCGTGACACCGGGATTGGCATCCCGGCGGAAAAACAAAAACTCATCTTCGAAGCCTTTCAACAGGCTGACGGATCTACAAGCAGAAAATACGGGGGCACCGGACTGGGCTTATCCATCAGCAGGGAGCTGGCAAATATCCTTGGCGGAGAAATCCAGATTGAAAGTACCCCGGGAAGCGGAAGTACCTTCACACTGTTCCTTCCCGCTGAATATGCAACAGGGAACCAGGTTACCGAAACTCAAACATCAACCGCTCCGGCCGAAACAATATCGGCTTTAGCAGCGGTACCAGAAGTTAAACCTATACAGAAGAAATCAGACCATGTCCTGCTCATCGTAGAAGATGATCTTGTCTTTGCAGATGTACTAAAAGATTATGCCAAAGAAAAAGGCTTCCAGCCTATACTTGCCCACAGCGGTGATACCGGACTGGAAATGGCATTCTCTGAATTGCCTGATGCCATTGTACTGGACATCATGCTCCCGGTAATGGATGGATGGACGATACTTAAAAAGTTAAAAGCAGATCCAAGGACCAAACACATCCCGGTGCATATGATGTCTGCCGGTGATGAAAAAACAGACAAAGCCCGCAAAGAGGGTGCGATCGGCTTTCTGAAAAAGCCCATTGAAAAGGACCAGTTAGACACTGCCTTTAACCTATTGATGAACAATACAGATCAGTATAACTTTAAAACTGTACTGCTTATTGAAGACCAGGAACTGCAAAGCATGATTGTTAAGGAAGAACTGGTCAGTAAAGGTATAGAAGTGGTCCAGGCTTTTACAGGCCAGGAAGCATTGGATGTTTTAAAAACGACAACTTTTGATTGCATCATCCTGGATCTGAACCTCCCCGATATTTCAGGCTTTGACCTGCTGGATCAGATCAAAACGCAACCTACGCTAACCCATATCCCAGTGATCATTAATACAGCAATGGAACTAGACCAGGAAAAAATCTCCCATATTATGAAATATACGGAGGCGATGGTCCTGAAATCAACCAAATCCAACAACAGGCTGATTGATGAAGTAAGTTTGTTTATGAATAAGATCAGGAAAGAGGACGATCCATCACTCTTTAGTATTTCACAAGGAAAAACCAAGAATGTGTCCACGATCGAAAAAGCCCTGAAGGATAAAACAGTCTTAATCACAGATGATGATATGCGAAATATATTTGCCTTATCCAGCGCTTTACAGAGCTATGATCTCCAGATTGTGATTGCCAACAATGGCAGGGAAGCCCTCGAAAAACTGGAGGAGAACAAGGATATTGACCTGGTGCTCATGGACATCATGATGCCGGAAATGGACGGATACGAGGCGATGCGTGCCATCCGTTTAAATAAAGGATTCTCCAAAGTTCCTATCATTGCCTTGACTGCAAAGGCCATGAAGCAAGACAGAGAAAAATGTATTGAGGCCGGGGCCAACGATTATATTTCCAAACCAGTCGATATTGATCAATTGCTCTCGATGATGAGGGTATGGCTAAGTTAAACATGAAACATAAAATAGAGCATCTTCCCGAAACCATTAGTTATACAGAGCTGGCAGACTTGATTATCCTGATCCACAAGATCCATGGTTTTGATTTCAGCAACTACTCCGGTGCCTCCCTGAAAAGAAGAGTGACCAGGATCATGCAACTTCAGAATCTGAGTCTGTTTGATTTACGTACTTTACTGACCAATGATGCGGACTACTTTGAATCCTTTTTGATTGAGGTAACGGTTAATGTAACTGAAATGTTCAGGGACCCTGCATTTTATACTTCCGTAAAAGAAAACATTTTACCCTATATCCGTTCCTATCAGCGCATAAAAGTATGGAACGCAGGTTGCTCTACCGGAGAAGAACTGTATTCTTTTGCCATCTTGTTTGCCGAAGAACAACTGTACGACCGGACTTTCTTTTACGGTACAGATATCAATTCTGAGGTACTTGATTTTGCAAAAGACGGCATCTATGACCTGAAGAAAATGAAGCTCTATTCCGAGAACTATTTAAAGACAGGGACCTCACATACCTTGTCTGATTATTATACCGCAAAATACGATGCAGCATCCATCCGGCATTCCCTCAAAAAGAATGTTCTGTTTTCAGCCCATAATCTGGCCTCAGACGGTGTCTTTAATGAGTTTCAGGTGATCTCCTGCCGCAATGTACTGATCTATTTCAATACAGATCTTCAAAAAAAGGTTATAGATCTTTTTTATAATAGTTTAGCTAATTTTGGCTTCCTGTGCCTGGGCTCCAAAGAAACGCTCCGGAGTACAGAAATAGGAAGATTTAAAGTAATCGACAAGAAAAATAACATCTATCAAAAGACAGCCTAGCTGCACACTAAGAATAACAAACAAAGCAATGGAAAAGATTAACATTTTAATTGTTGATGACAGACCGGAAAACATCATTGCCCTGGAGGCCTTGCTGCAGAGAGACGATGTAAATGTAATCAGTACAACTTTGCCCAATGAGGCACTCCGGTTGTCCTGGGAAATGGATATTTCCATAGCCTTGGTGGACGTTCAAATGCCGGAAATGGACGGCTTTGAGCTGGTGGAAATCTTAAAAAGCAATCCCCGCACCAAAGACATCCTCATTATTTTCGTAACAGCCATTTCCACTGACACCAAATATGCGGTAAAGGGGCTAAATACAGGTGCCGTAGATTATCTGTACAAACCACTAAACCCTTTTGTTACCTCGGCAAAAGTCGATTCCTTTATACAGTTTGTACGCACACAACGTGACATCAAAAAGAAAAATGAGGAACTCCAGGCCTTCCAGAAAAAGCTGATTCAGGCAAAAGAAGAGGCAGAACAAGGGAAACGGATTAAAGAAAACTTTCTGGCCAATATGAGCCACGAGATCCGTACACCGATCAATGGCATCATCGGCATTGCAAACTTACTCAACAGTACTCCTCTTACTGAGGAACAAAAAGAAATGGTCGGGTTACTGGAAATCTCCTCTAATTCCTTACTTGGGGTCATCAATGATATCCTGGATCTCTCCAAAATAGAGGCTGGCAAGTTTAAGATCAACCGTGCAGAAACGGACCTGATTAAAAATTGCAATTCGGTGGTCAACCTCTTGCGGATCCATGCCAAAGAAAAGGACCTTGAACTGCTAACCGAATATGATCAGCAAATACCGGCACTGGTGATGGCAGATTCACTCCGTTTAAATCAGATCTTGATGAACCTGATCGCCAATGCTATTAAATTTACCCAAAAAGGTACGGTTACACTTAAAGTAAAAGTCCTCGACAGCAAAGGAAATAATCTTCAGATTGAGTTTTCTGTAACCGACACCGGCATTGGTATTGCTGCAGAAAATATCGAAAAGATCTTTGAAACTTTTGAGCAGGCCGATGAACAGACCACCATCAAATTTGGAGGTACAGGACTTGGGCTTTCCATTGTAAAAAATCTGGCCAAATTAAAGGGTGGTATCCTAAATGTAAAAAGTGAAGAACAAAAAGGCAGTACCTTCTGCTTTACAAACTGGTATGAAGTCGTGAGCAACGAAAAATATGAAGAAACTCCCGGAAGTGGCAAACTGACACCTTTCGAGAATGTAAAGATCCTCATCGCCGAGGACAACTCCATTAATGCCTTTCTGATCAAAAAGATCCTGAAAGACTGGAACATTCAGTTTGATCTGGTCGAAAACGGCAAAGAGTCTCTGGAGAAGCTTAAAGAGAACGATTATGATCTTATTTTAATGGACACTTTTATGCCCGTAATGAACGGACTGGAAGCCATCAAACTCATTCGAGAAGGCTATGCACCCGGGAAGGAAAATATTCCTGTGATTACCTTTTCTGCAGCCGTCATGGACGATGATAAAAAGACTGCCATGAGCGCCGGAGCCAATGACGTCATCAGCAAGCCATTTGAACAGGATGTTCTGCACAAGAAAATTGCCTTTTATACCCGAAAGAAGTAAAATAGCCTCAGGCAGGTCTCTTATCTACTGCTGAGGTAAAACTCAAACATGAATCAGAGACCGGCCTGAATACTATTTATTAAATGCGGTCATGGTTTGTGCCGGACCTATAGTAACCAGACTTTTGATTAGCTCCACACTCTTGTCAATCAGTGCTGGCAATTCCGGTTGTTCCTCTTTGTCAAAAGGTGCAAGTACATAGTCAATTTGCCTTCCCTTGGAGAAGTTGTCATCTATCCCAAACCGCAAACGGGGATAGTTCTGCCCGCCACATACATCTTCAATATTCTGTAACCCATTATGCCCCGCACTGCTTCCTTTTAGCTTCAGTCTCAGCTTACCAAATGGAATAGCCAGGTCATCTACCAGAACAAGGATATTTTCCAATGGAATCTTCAGTTCATGCATCCAGTAATTTACCGCTTTACCACTTAAGTTCATAAAAGTAGTTGGCTTGATCACATGGATCTTTCTTCCTTTAAAGGAGCATTCTGCATAATAGGCCAGGCGCATATTGGAAAAACTGCCTCCCAATTGTTTCACGAGTTCATCTGCGATATCAAATCCAATATTATGTCTTGTATGGGCGTATTCAGGGCCTATGTTCCCTAAACCTACGATCAGGTATTTCATTCAGCGTATGTTTTAATTTAGGTGCAGCACCAGGTTAGCCGGTAGCGGCTAGTGCTGTATTGCGCACAAATGTAAAGATTTATGGAATGTAAGCTAGTTGAAAAATTAAATTACTCTTCGAAGAGTGTAAAAGGGCATAAGCTTATTGGAAAAAAACAATATACTCTTCGAGGACTGGACTCCTTGCCTCGCTGCGCTCTTGTGGCAAGGCACCCTGAGGTCCTCTCTGAGTAATATTGTTTTTTTATAGGGCGCTTAGCTGGGAGGAGAATCCAGGCATGGCGCAAAATAGGTTATGGAAATAGGTTAGAAATATGAATACTTAAATTGAATAAAAACTCATTACAAGTCTGCGCCATGCCCGGAC
>NZ_QAIL01000379.1 GCF_003061025.1 Pedobacter sp. HMWF019
GATAAATACGTTCTGCCAGACCGGTTTGCCAGGAGTAAAGCAGTAGGTTGGTTTCTCCATGGAGTAATGTTGCTGCTGTTCTCTGGAATAGCTTTTTTGATCGATCAGGTTTTTTCTGGTTTGATCTACAACTCGAAAATTAATTTTGACATCACCAATATTATAAATCTTGGCTGGACAAGCTGGATCAGTATCGTAATTTTATGTCTGGTCTGGTTTAATGTTTACCTGACGGTAAGTGTTTCCATGCAGCTGAGCAGAAAATTGAACGTGTCTAATAAGGAGCGTCTGTTCCTGTTTCTAGTCCTGTTTTTTGCTTACTTTATCTATAGGGCAGAAGTCGAGTTTACCGCATTTTTTATCATATATGCATTCTTCCTGTTTATTATGGGATGGAATATCTATATCCAGAAAAATAAGTTTTCTATTGGGATTTATGCTATTCTTTTTTTCTGTTTGGCTATGATTTCTTCAGTGAAGTATGTCAAGTATAAGGATATAAAGGAACGCACCAAAAGATATGCCATCGCACAAAAATTGCAGTCGATGGATAATCCATTGGTGATTAGTTCTATTGAAAGTTTGGAGAACGGTGTCTCATCTGATCATTTCGTACTGAATTATTTTAAGACCCCAGCACTTTATAAGCAGATTAAACTGGAGAAACTCATTGATAAAAAATACCTGGATCGTTACCTTGCCCAGTTTGAATACAATTTGTACACCTTTAACTATGCGGATTCTTCTTTGAGTCAGGAGGAAAGTATTCCGCTTGCTCATTATAAAAATCTGGTCCGGTCCGGATCTGTTAAGGTTTCCAATTTTTTTTACCGGCTTAATGATACTTTTGGCTACCAGAGCTATTTTGGAATCATCCCGGTTTTTTATAATAAACATATTCTGGGGACCTTAGTTCTTGAGCTTAAATATCAGCTTTATGATTACAATAGCCAGTTTCCTGAGTTACTGGTTGATGGGAAGGTAAAAAGTGATGAAGATTATAAAGACTACTCTTTTGCTTTCTACAACAATGGCAAACTCATTAAACAGTCTGGTAAATTTACCTACAAACTAACCAGTATTGATTTTAAAGGGCATAAAGATGAACCCGTATATATTAATGATGATGTACTTGGGTATAGCCATATGGTGTATATGCCCAGTACTTTTAAAACCATAGTCATTAGCAAGGAGAAAGTATCTTATGTAACCCGTCTGGCCATTTTATCTTTTTTCTTTTTGGTCTTTATTGTCTTTGCTGTTTTGCTTTACATCCTCATATGGATTGTCAAAAATATCGATGAGAGCTGGGGAGGCTGGTTTAACATCAACAGGTCGCTGATGATCAATGCCAACAAGATTTTATACAGGACCAGGATACAATTCTCTATTGTGCTTTCGGTTGTGGCTACTTTGCTCATCGTTGGATGGACGACCTTCTTTTATATCAGTTCAGAATACAGGAAACAGCAGGACGATTTTATCAGGGAAAAACTGAGGAAGATTCAGCTGTCGTATGAGAAACAAGTCTATGTAAACGGAATACCAACAGCTTCTGATCAATCTAACCAAGAATTTAATCAGTTTTCAGACATTAATGGTGCTTATCTGAACCTTTTTGATACCGGTGGGAATCTCCTCTATACATCTATTCCAAAGATATACGATTATGGGCTCCTGGGGACTAAAATGGGGGCAAAAGCCTATATTTATCTGAATAAGCTGCAAAGATCTGAATATATCAGTGCGAATGAGACAATCGGTGATTTTACTTATTCTGCTGCCTACGCACCCATAAGAAATCCTCAGAACCAAACGATTGCTTATATTGGTCTGCCGTATTATGGTAATGAGGGCGATTATCAATCTAAAATAGGCTTGTTTGTCAATACTTTAATTAATATTTACGCTCTTGTTTTTGTTGCTATTGGAATACTTGCAGTCTTTCTGGCTAACCAGATCACAAGTCCGCTTACCTTTATACAGGAAAGCATCAGGAAAACAAAACTCGGACAAAAGAATCAACCTATTTTGTGGTCCCGGCATGACGAGATTGGCTCTCTGATTAAAGAGTACAATAAAATGATTGCAGCACTGGAAGAGAGTGCTGTAAAACTGGCTAAATCTGAAAGAGAGAGCGCCTGGAGAGAGATGGCTAAACAAGTAGCCCATGAGATTAAGAATCCACTTACTCCGTTAAAGCTTGGTGTACAGTTGTTGGAGAAAGCCTGGAAGGAGAAGGATGTCAATTTTGAACGTAAATTTGAAAGGTTTAATAAATCTTTTATTGAACAAATAGACAGTCTGGCAACCATTGCTTCTGAATTCTCCAACTTTGCCAAAATGCCGGATACGAAGCTGCAGACTTTACAGCTCCTGCCGATTATACAACAGGCCAGAAATGTTTTTGTAAATGAGAAAGGAGTAGAGATTAATATTCAGAATCAGAGTAATCAGGATGTGTTTATTCTCGGGGATAAAGACCAGTTGCTGAGAACCTTTAATAATTTATTAAAGAATGGAATTGAGGCCTCAACAGGAACACATGGTTGTTTGATTTATATTAAAATCAGGAATGATCAGAAAAAAGTTTGGGTAGAGGTTTCCGATAATGGGAAAGGTATTGATGATGAATTGCAGGACAAGATCTTTGCCCCAAATTTTACAACGAAGTCGTCAGGAACAGGCTTAGGTCTTGCTTTTGTAAAGCAAGCGGTAGAAAATGCAGGAGGAACTATCGAGTTCAACTCCGTGATTGATCAGGGAACTACTTTTTATTTAAGCTTTCCTCTGGCCTGATTTGATGACTTACTTCAGCAGGATGGAAGATTTCCCCATGGTACGGCCATCGGCATAGAGAATAACCGTGTAGGTTCCCTTTATAAATTCTTTTGGATTAACCCATTGAATAGAATAAGCTGTGTTATCGTCGTTATACGAAATGGTAATCATTTCACTATATTGCATTTGCTGGCTTTCCGCGTCAAACATATTGCTTTCATCTGCAATTAAATTTCCGGCTGGATCAAAAACCCTGAGATAGATTTTATGGTAGTCTTTCGTGGCCAAAGGATTAGGTGCAATGCCAAATGAAATGACCAGTTTTTTTGCTGAACTGGCACTGTTCACTTCTATATGTTTTCCGCTGTTCTTTACTTTGTAGGCTGCAACACCAACATTGAAGGCTCTTAGCACAGCTCCTGTTTTTACTTTATCGTTGAGTTCAGAATTTCTTCTGGCTAGGGTATTGGCTCTTTCGCTGGCTTTACTGGAACTTTTCGCCAGGCTATCCCTTTCATTTTTTAGTAAAAAATTCTCCTGCTGCAGGCGATTGATATCCTCGTTGTAGGTTTTTACAAATTCATGGAGTTCCCGGATTTCGTTCTGGGCCTTTAAAAGTTCATCTTTGTTAAATCGTCCTTTTTGCAATGCAGACTTCAGTTCTGCTATTTTCTGACGTGCAAGTCCCTGCTCCTCCAGAAGTTTGTTAGTTAACGACAGGTTAATTGCATTGACTTTATCCAGTTCTACTTCTATCTTTTCTACTTCTAGTTTTAACCGGTCTTTTTCGTTGCTGACAGTAACAAAGCGTTCACTCTCCTGTCTGTCCTTTATGTATAAATAGGCATTTGTGCCTATTAATGCTGCTATTACGATAATGAGAAAATAAACTTTGTTATGGTCGCCTTTAGTACCGGAAACTTTTTGGT
>NZ_QAIL01000380.1 GCF_003061025.1 Pedobacter sp. HMWF019
TATCTAACCAGCATATCTGCAACCTTAGTTAAGTCGAAAAACTGTAATGATGTAACTACAGTGTTTAGAAATTTTAGATTATTTAAAGATATTAAATAATTGATTTCCTTCAGCAGTAATTATCAAAGTTGTTTTCTAAATTGGGATATGATTATCTAATAAAAGGATATACATTGTCAATCAAATATTTGAATACCCAACATGACAAATAAAACAGTTGACAGAAGAAGTTTTATAAAGAATGTAAGCTTGCTCACGGCAGGACTTGCAGCTTTACAATTCCCTGTATGGGCCCAAAGCATATTTTCCGTTGGATATCCTGCACACAATATTCCTGAAAATAAATCTATAGATCCATCATGGCAGCGTTCACTTTTTAACAGAGGAAAAGCCACTACCTATTTAAAAAGCAAGAATGAACTTAGGTATATAGGAATGCCTGTTGGTGGGCTGCATGCAGGAACGGTGTATGTAGGTGGAGATGGCAGGCTCTGGCTTTGGCAAATTTACAATGAGAGTTTTGAAGGAGTGCATGAAGGAATAGACCCTAAATTGGTCAATTGGGATGATGGAACTTCTTTGCGTAAAATTCGTCCAAGAGATGGATCTGCCTATGTGGAACCAGCTATAGCCAATAACAGACGTGTATTGGAACAGGGCTTTGCAGTTAAAATAGACTATGAAGGAAAAACCTTAATTAAGGAATTAAATGAAGATTATTGGGATGAAGTGAGTTTTGAAGGATCATACCCAGTTGCCACCATTAAATATGTCAGCAAGGACTTCCCTTTAGAGATAAAACTTAGCGTTTATTCTCCATTTATTCCATTGGATGCGGAAAAATCAGCTTTACCCGCCACTATACTTAGGGTAGAAGCTGTTAATACAAGTAAAAAACCAATAGATATCTCTCTGTTGGGCTGGATGGAAAATGGTGTAAACAAATTGACGGGTAAAGAGAACATGGGGCAGAGAAAGAATACACTGCTGCAAGCTGAGGATTCAACAGGTATCTTTTTCTCTTCTGATAGCAGTAATAAAGAAGTACAGGAAGCTAATGATAGTGGTTCGATGTGTTTTATGCTGCATCATAATATAGGAAAAGCCCAGGTTTCATTTAATCCATGGCCAATCAGCGACAAACACTTTAACACGTCTGAAACCAGCTCTGTTTCAGAATATTTTTCTGAAAAGTTGATTGGGGCAATTGGGACTGGTACCACATTAGCTTCTGGACAAAGATTTAGCGCAGATTATTCGGTGAGCTGGTATTTTAACAACCCTAATCCAAAGCTTAAAAAATTAGTTAAAGATGCAGAGCGTGGTTTCCATTACGGTGTAAGATTTAAAGATGCCAAAGAAGTTTCTACTTTTATAAATGCCAATTTTAAGGAACTTTCTGCTGAAACTGAACTTTGGGCAAATACCTGGAAAGATTCTACACTGCCACATTGGTTTCTGGAACGCACCTTTGTAAATATAGGCACATTGGCTACAGCTAATACTTATCGTTTTGCAGACGGCCGTTTTTGGAGCTGGGAGGGTGTAGGTGCATGCGCAGGAACCTGTACTCATGTGTGGCAGTATGCACAAGCCGTTGCCAGGATTTTTCCGGAACTGGAAAAAGACTTACGTGAACGGGTTGATCTTGGCATTGGCTTTATAGAGGAAAGTGGCGCAATTCTTTTTCGGGGAGAAAATGAAACCCGTCCGGCGATTGATGGCCAGGCTGGTACGATACTCAGATTCTACAGAGAGCATCAAATGAGCAAAGACAATCACTTTTTGAATGCCAACTGGCCAAAAATTAAAAAGGCCGTCCGGTTTATGCTGGATCAGGATAAAAATGGAGATGGAATGACGGATACACCAATGGAGAATACCCTGGACGCAGTATGGGAGGGAGAGATTGCCTGGATTGTTGGTTTGTGTATTGCTGCTGCAAAGGCGGCCCAGTTGATGGCCGAGGAAATGAAAGACTCTTCATTTGCAAAGGTTTGTGAAACCTATGTAACCAATGGTCGTAAGAATATGGAAAAGGAGCTTTTTAACGGAGAATATTTCATTCACCGTCCAGATGCCGTTCAAGGCCGCCAAAAACTGGGTTCTTACAATACCTGTCATATCGATCAGGTATATGGACAGAGTTGGGCGTTCCAGGTAGGCTTGCCTAGGATTTTGGATAAGGAAAAGACAGTTGCCGCCCTGACGGCTCTACGGAGATATAATTTCACCATGGATGTTGGGCCATACATCAAAACCCATACGGGAGGACGTCCTTATGCACTGGCTGGTGAAGGTGGAATGGTCATGAATACAAACCCACATAATGAAGCTAAGCCCTTCGGAGAAAATGTAAGCTGGCAGCTGGGCTATTTCCATGAATGTATGAGTGGCTTTGAACACCAGGTAGCGGCACATTTTATGGCTGAGGGAATGCCTGATGAAGGTTTGATTTTAACCCGTGCTATTCATGATAGGCATCATGCAGCAAAACGAAATCCTTTTAATGAAATTGAGTGCAGTGATCATTATGCGAGAGCCATGGCCAGTTATGGCACATTTATTACAGCTTGCGGTTTTGAATACCATGGGCCAAAAGGATATATTGGTTTTGCACCTAAATGGAGTAAAGAAAACTTTAAAGCAGCATTTACAACCGCGGCAGGATGGGGTACGTACAGCCAAAGGAAAACAGGTCTTAAGCAAGTCCATGGTTTTGAATTGAAGTATGGCCAACTGCAGTTAAATAAGATCTCGTTAGAGAAATAGGACGGAAGAAAAGTTATTTCCGTATTGGCAGTATTGGGCGGCAAGCAAATTCCTCTAAAGTTTATGCAGGAAAGTAATGCTTTGGAGATCCTTTTAAAAGACAAAATCAATATAGGAAAAAATCAAACTTTGATAATTACTATTTCTTAAATTAAATGATAAACCTACAACACCTCATGAACAAATTAAGATTCATCCTATTTATCTTACTATCGATATCTGCAGCTGTACACGCACAGGATAAAGAGATTGCCTTGCAATCTCCTGGCGGAAACATTCAAGTCTCTATAGCGCTTTCAGACAAGATTTATTATTCTGTAGCCATCAATAAGGAAAGCCTGATGCAGAAGAATTATCTGAGCTTACAGCTAAATGACGGCACCCTTGGACAAAACCCTAAGCTCCTGAACATCAAAAAAGGCAAAGGGACCCAAGTACTAAAACCCGATGTACCTTTAAAGTTCTCTGCGGTCAATAATTCTTATAATTCCCTGGTGCTGAATTTTAAGGGCGATTATTCTGTAGAATTTCGTGCCTTTGATGACGGTCTTGCTTATCGGTTTTTAACTCAAATAAAGGGACAAATCGATGTTGTAAATGAAGATTTTGCAGTGAATTTCCCCGAAGATTATTTACTCCATGTGCAGCAACCGGGTGGTTTTAAAACCGCCTATGAAGAAGCTTATAGTCAGGTGAATTCAAAGGATTGGAAAGCCACAAACAAGATGTCGAATTTACCCATGCTGATAGACACCAGGAAAGCTTATAGGATATTGGTCAGTGAATCGGATCTTTCTGACTATCCGGGAATGTTCCTTAAAGGCACAGGAAATAACGGTGTGCTTTCTGCCTTTCCAAAAGTACCTCTGGAGTTTGGTGAAGACGGAGACCGTAGTCAAAAAATCCTGAAGGAAGCTGGTTATATTGCCAGAACAACGGGCACCCGGAGTTTTCCGTGGAGATATTTTGTCATTACCTCTAGCGACAAGCAATTGATAGAGAATACAATGACGCTTAAACTAGCTTCTGCATCTCAGATTAAAGATCCGCGCTGGATTAAGCCCGGACAAGCGAGTTGGGAGTGGTGGAATGATGCGGCTCCATATGGCCCGGACGTGAATTTTGTATCGGGTTATAACCTGGAGACCTATAAATATTATATAGATTTTGCAGCCAAATTCGGATTGAAATACATCATCATGGACGAAGGTTGGGCTAAAAGTACAACAGATCCTTTTACCCCGAATCCTAAAGTTGATGTTCATGAACTGATCCGTTACGGAAAAGAAAAGGGTGTAGGAATTGTATTGTGGTTAACCTGGCTCACCGTTCATAACCATATGGATGTATTTAAGACTTTCCAGGAGTGGGGAATCAAAGGGGTGAAAATCGATTTTATGGACAGGAGCGACCAATGGATGGTGAACTATTACGAAAGTGTAGCTAAAGAGGCGGCAAAACACCAATTACTGGTCGATTTTCATGGTGCTTTTAAGCCTTCAGGTTTAGAATATAAATATCCAAATGTGATCTCTTATGAAGGGGTTAGGGGCATGGAGCAGATGGGTGGTACGCTTCCTGACAACAGTTTGTATTTGCCTTTTATGCGGAATGCGGTTGGCCCAATGGATTATACACCTGGTGCCATGCTGAGTATGCAACCAGAAGTATATAAAGCGGAAAGACCTAATGCAGCAAGTATTGGAACCCGCGCTTATCAAATGGCTCTGTTTGTTGTTTTTGAAAGCGGGCTACAAATGCTTGCGGATAACCCGACATTATATTACAGAAATCTGGATTGTACGGAGTTTATTACGCAGGTACCTACCACCTGGGACGAAACTAAAGCTTTGGAAGCAGAGGCCGGTGTTGTTGCTGTAGTTGCCAAACGTAAGGGGCAAACCTGGTTCATTGGCGGTATAACTAATGGCAAAATGAAGGAACGGAATGTGGAGTTGAACTTTGACTTTCTGGAGAAGGGCAAAACTTATACAATGACTTATTTTGAAGATGGCATCAATGCGGACCGTCAGGCCATGGATTACAGAAAAAAAACAATACAGGTTAAATCTGGAGATCGTTTTCTGGTGAAAATGGCTAGAAATGGCGGGTTTGCTGGTGTAATCAAATAGAGAATGTAACTCCAGCGATATATGAAAATAGATTTTATGGCCTCTCTGGACCTTACAGGCCCTGAGGTTCGCCCATTAAAATCTATTTTCCTGGGTGCAGACTGGATTAGTTGACAACAAATTTGTAAGAAAAGCTCCTTGTTACGGAGCTTTTCTTGCTAAAGATCTTTTTCCTACCGGGATTGGGAGGTTATAGTCTTTGGGATTCATTTTCTAATCCGGATTCTCGCCTTTCTTGTGTTTTGATTTTGTTATTGCCGAAACGATAGCTGAAGTTTAACCGGACTTGACGAGTTTCTCCAACGTAGGTGGTATGAAGCAATAGGTTATTAAGTTCGGTGTCTGTATTGTATCTGTTTCCTCTAAAAATATCCGAAACACCCAGGCTAAGGGTGGCTTTGTTTTGCATCAGGTTCTTTTTTAAGCCGAGGTCTACTTGTGAGTTGCTTTTTACATTGGTGTTTAAGCTACTGATTCTTTTAGAGTTCCATATGCTTGCGGCTTCGGCGATGATACCTCCTGGCAGGTTGAAGTTTTGCTGGATGTTCAGGGTACCGGATAAACTGCTACGGCTGTAATTTCCGTATTCAGGTGTGCCTACTTTATTTTCTAAACGGTATGCAATACCGGTTAGGGTCATATTCCACCACTTTGTAAGGTTAACTTGCTGGGTCAGGGTGAGGTTCAGGTTGTTTTGAAACCCGATATTTCTAGGTATCATGTTAATGAGATTATCCTGAAAAACTTCTGTTATGGTATTGCTAATATCACTTGTATGCGTGTAACTGGCGGATACGGCAGTTTTTTGATAACTATACTGTAGTGCCAAAGTGTTTGCGTACTGGGGTTTTAAAAATGGATTGCCTTTCCAGTACGACAATTCGTCTACGGGGTAGGAAAATGGGTTAAGGTTGTTGTAGGCCGGACGGTCAATACGTCGGGCGAAACTTAAGTTGTAAGTACCGGATTGTGTGGTTTTATAGGTAATCGAGGCAGTTGGAAAGAGGTTAAGGTAATTTCTAACTACCGATGTTGGTGGGATCATACTGCCTTCACGGGGTTGGAGATCTCCCTTAGAATGGGTATTTTCTAATCTTAGACCTATATCTACGTTAAGTTTATCTGTTAGGGGTGTTTCATACTTCAGGTATCCTGCACTTACTTGTTCTTTATAATTGAAGGTATTGGATAAGTTGATGTCGATCACATTTACACTTCCGTTCATATCGTATTGGTCAAATACATTGTTTGCGGCTACGCTCGAAAACTTTGTACCTGTAGACATTCTTCCTTTTCCAATTGGAAAACCATAATCGGCTTTAAGGGCGTATAATTTAATGTCTCTGCTGTTGGATACCAGGAAATTATTAGAGGATTCAAATGTACCATCGGATGAATAGAATGTATTCGTGCTCAAATTTTTTGTGGCTGCATCAAAGATTCCGTAGTCTGCATCTATATCCAGGCTGGTCTGGTTGCTGCCTTTGTAACGATAGTTTAGGTTACCATTGTATCGGTGTGCCTTCTGTTCGGGATAATCACTTTTGCTTCTGAGGATTTGTAAAAGGCTGCCCGTTGCCTGGTCGTAAATATTGGTGACCGGGAGGATCAAGCCGCCACCACCTGAAAGATTAGTATTCATCACTATACCTAGCGTTTTGGTGGTATCTATTGCGTAATCTGCACCTAGGGTTGATCCTATGTTGTGTTTTTTATCTATATCGTGGTTGGAGTTCAGATAGATCTTCCCATTGGTTGTTCTGTCATTATCGTAGTCCATTGCATAATATCCGAAGCTGTGATTGTAACTGCCAAACATATTCAGTTTTCCTTTGCGGAAATTCAAATTCATGTTGGTGTTCTGCTTTAAGGTTTTGCCATAGGCGATGCCATTATTGATACTGCCATTAAAGCCCTCGGCCATTGATTTTTTAAGTACAAGGTTAACAATGCCACCCGTTCCGGCAGCGTCATATTCTGCTGAAGGGTTTTTAATAACCTCGACGGATTTTAAGTCGGAGGCTGACATTGATTTCAGCAACTGGGCAAGTTCTTCTGCCTGCAGGTAAGTTTGCCGGCCATTGATCATCACCAAAGCACCACTGGCTCCGTTCAGGGTTATGGTATTGTCTTGGTTGACGATGATGCCCGGTATTTTCTTAAGTGATTCTAATGCATTGGTTCCTTGTGCGGTGATACTTTGCTCGATGTTATAAATCATTTTTCTGCCTTCGATCTTGATCAGTGGCTTATTGGCGGAACTTTGAATAACGACTTCCTTTAAGCTACGGCCACTGAATTCAATTTTGATGATGCCTAAATCTGTATTGCCTGACAATTTTAGCAGCTCAGTCTGGTAGCTGAGTGCGCCTAAATAGGTCATGGAAAGGATATAGGTTGTGGGTGGAACTGTAAAATGGAAGGTGCCATCGGGATTGCTCAGTGTTTGCTTAACAACCTGACCGCTGTTGGTATCTTTTAAAAACAATGTTGCTCCGTCTATTGGCTCATTTTTTGTGTTTTTGACTGTGCCTTTTATAATGATATCGGCTTTATTTTGTGCGAATGTGGTTGAAATAATGCTAGTTAACAAAGAGAGTACTAGATACGTTTGGCGTAGGGCAGGGTTGATCATGAAATGAGCGCTGGCTGGATTAATTGGTTAGGTTTTCTTGTAATTATACGGTTAGCGAACATATAACTTATTTTTCAGTTATACAACTTAAAAATAAGTTATTGAATAGCGCTTTATAAAAGAAAGTTCTTTTTTGAAAAAGATTTCATGGCCTCTCTGAACCTTATAGACCCTGAGGCTCGTCTATTATAAAATCTAATTTTCCAGGTGCATACCGGGTTGGGTGAAATAGCGGAGCCTTATTTATTCGGTTATTTGTAATGTATAATGCTTGAAACAACAGTCTAAATTTATTGTTTTTCCATTCCGCATCTTTACCTCGATTGTTGTAAGTAATGATTTTGTAAGCCTCAGTTGTTCCGTCATTTACAAATTCAAATTTTAATGGGGCTTCCTTAATGTAGAAGTTATTTACTGCTTCCGAATATAACTGAACTTTGGGTAATCTGTCATTTGGATTTAATGCCTCAACAAATAGCTTACCACCTTCCTCAGTGATTTGCAATTGGTGGCTTATATAATGAAGATGGGCAGAATGATAGGTTTCATATTTAAATTGTTTTCATTTTTCAAGAATCATTGTAACTCCCTGACCCCGGGCTGCACATATTGAGATAAGGCCTTTCGCTGAGCCTGATTTATCATGTAAAAGTTTAGTTAGGGTTGCGATAATCCTTCCTCCTGTGGCGGCAAAGGGGTGGCCGGCAGCCAGACTACTTCCATTCACATTGATTTTATCGGGATCTATTGAACCCAGAGGTTCAAGTCCAAAACTGTTGCTTAATTCGGTACTTTCCCAGATCTTGAGGGTTGTTAAAACCTGCGCTGCAAATGCTTCATGAATCTCATAGTAATCAAAGTCCTGAAGTTTCATGTTTGCTTTTTTTAGCATCCTGGCTGCTGCAAATACTGGGGCCAAAAGTAGATTGTGTGTATTTTCTACATATTCGATTGCCGCAGTTTCCATGTAACTGACATAAGCGAGTATGGGTAAGTTATGCTCTTTTGCCCACTCTTCACCGGCAATAAGAATCGATGAGGCTCCATCTGTGAGGGGCGTAGAGTTCCCTGCAGTAAGTGTGCCGGGCGAAATGCCACTTTCTTCGGCAAACACAGGTTTGAGTTTGGCCAGCTTTTCTAGACTTGTATCAATTCTTAAGTTATTGTCCTTTTTTAAGTCTAGAAAGGGGGTGATCATGTCATCGAAAAAACCTCGCTCATATGCACTTGCAAGATTGCGATGGCTCTTTAAGGTGAAAAGATCTTGTGCTTCCCTAGATATTTCATAGTATTTAGCGGTAAGCTCTGTATGTCCGCCCATTGTTAACCCGGTTCTTGGCTCAGTCATCTCCGGAACACTTGGTATTAAATCTTTTGGACGTAGCTTGAAAAATGTTTTAGCTTTTGCCCAGCCACCTCTTGCTCTTCTTGCGTCGAGCAAGATCTTGTTCAACCTTTCGCTGGCTACAATAGGCACGACACTTGTAGAATCTACTCCACAAGCAATACCTACATTAATTTGACCAAGTGCTATTTTGTTGGCAATGTAAATGGCGGCCTCAATACCAGTAATACATGCTTGTTGTAAATCTACCCCAGGTGTACCGGAATCTAATTTTGTTTCCATTACACTTTCTCTAACCAGATTTCCTTCGCTGCTGTGCTTGATCACTGCACCGCCTGCCACCTCACCCAGTAACTTTCCCTCCAGGCTGTATTTTGCTATCAATCCATTTAGAGTTGCGACCAGCATATCTTGATTACTTGCATGGGTATATGCTGTATTCGATCTGGCAAATGGAATTCTGTTGTAACCTATAATGGCTACCCGCTTTGCGTTTTCTAATGGTCTCATCTATTTTCTAATTTTTAAATGGCCTGTATAAATTTAACTAATAAATGTTGGACCAGATAATTCTTTTATTGAATAATATATTTTTGGGTGCAGACTGAGAAGGTGGTTC
>NZ_QAIL01000381.1 GCF_003061025.1 Pedobacter sp. HMWF019
GTCTTATATGTAGAATCGTTGATCAATTCTTTCTGACCGTAGGAATAATTTGCCCCGAACAGAAAGATCAGATATACCAGCAATTTTTTCATTTACTTTTATTTATTAAAATACATTTCGTTTGCTTTTCTAAATTCTTTATACTTTTTAGGCTGCAATCCTGTTGCTTTTTTAAATACCCTAGAAAAATATGCTGCATCATATATTCCTAGTTCATTGGCAATTTCCTTTATAGACATATCTGTTTCTAAAAGCAGTACAACCGCTTCTTTATATACTCTATGCTGTACCAATTCAAAGAGTGTTTTACCCCGCAGTCTTTTCACTTTTGAATTAAGAACCTTTTTACTTACAAACAATTGGTCTGCATAAAAGCTAATTATCTTATTTTCTTTGAAATGTTTATCTATTAGACTATCTAAATTATTCATCAAAATAGCATCTGGCGGAATAAACCCCTTTTGAAAACAAGGAATTTCGAGATTTTCAGTTATCATAGAAATATTATTGTATAATTTAAATTCAAATTATCGAAACTCAGCGCAATAGATTTGCAGCTAGAACTTACTACTCCCAAGTGGGTTGGTTATTGTGCATTTTCTCTAATACTTTTCGATAACTTATCACTCTATTTTCATCTTTCAAGTCAGTAGCTAAGGTTAATGCTCGTTGTTCCTGTTGTATAGCCTCTTCTTTTTTCCCAGATTTGTAAAGCAAATTTGCATAGGTATCTATCCAGGTATGATGTTCTGGATGAGCTTTCAATATAATCTCCATATAACTCATTCCTTTTCTTAAATATTTGGGATCATCACTGTGCATAAATATGGTAGTAAACACTATTCCATTTATGCCACTTGCGGCCCAAGTAGCTGTATCAATACCTTGCATGTCCAAATACTGTGTAGTATATTTTACAGCATTAGGCCAATCTTGTTTGTGAGTATACCAGTTATATTTTGTAGTGACTAATAATCTATATGCAGTATTATTTCCGTAAGCATTTTTAAGTTTTCGTTCTAATGTAAACCAATCTGGCTGTTTTGTTACATATTTTCCTAATGGCATAATCATGGGGTCTATCTCCGTTTTTGTAATCAAATAATCCGAAAATTTCTTTGCAAAACCTTTCTGATCGAGTAGTTGATCGGATTTACTTTGATATTGGATGATATATCTCACTACTTTATCCTTAGAAGTAAAAAGTTGCTGAAACTCAACCATAAAATCACGTACTTCTTTATTGAATGATTGTGTAGGCTCAGTTACATCTAGTACCTTAGTTTTATAAGTTTTGGCGATATCAATTGCTATAGAATCTTTATACTCCTTTGCCTTCAAAGAAAGTCGGAGAAGTTGTGAATATTTTAACTTACCTGCTTTAAATGATGCAATTTGATTACTGTAATTAAGTGCAGGATCATTTACGTCTTTGATTAAATTGGCAAACTGATTTACATCTTTGTATCCAAGATCTTTGTAAATCAATTGACCATCAGGAGTGAGAAATAACAACGTTGGAAAGGCATCAATATGGAAAGTGCTCATTAAATGCTCTGCATCTGTATACCAGCTTTTAATTTGATTATTATCGTTCTTGGATTGATCAAATTGTACTTTTACGGCTATATAGTTAGTATTCATTAATGCTCCTATTTTCTGATCGGTATAGACTTCAGCATCCATTTTTTTACACGGACCGCACCAGGTTGCATATGCGTCTATAAAAATGTTCTTATGTTCTGCTTTTGCCTTTGTTAGTAATTGTTGCCAATTCTCAAAAACTTGGAAGGTAATTCCTTGATCATTTTGCGCCTGAGTTAATGTTGGAAATAGCCAACAGAATAAGAAGACAATCTTTTTCATTTTGATTTTTTTTAAATTGAGTTCACCCTAATGGAGTTGTCTCCATCAGGGATGAACATTAAACAAGAGAGGCGTTTTTAATTTGTATATCCAGAATTTTGAGTTAGTGCAGGATTAAGTAGAATATCACTTGCCGGTATTGGAAAAAGGCTTTTATAATGCGCCCAGGTACCGCCTTTGTAGCTTTCAGCAGTGATCATAGCAGCGTCAATATTTCCTGTCCGTATTAAATCAAACCAACGATGCCCCCACTCTGAAAATAGTTCTACTCGACGTTCGTTTAAGATAATCGGCCTAAGCTGAGTTTCTGTCAATGATCCCGAAAGATTTGGTAAAGGGTTTGGAACTGATGCAGTGGCCACAGCTCTGGAACGAGTGCGAAGTGCGTTCAAATCTTCAACCGATCCAGCGGTATTTCCTTGTTCGTTTCTGGCTTCTGCTCTAATGAGATATTGTTCTGCTAATCTGAAAACGATGGCATATTCTTTTAGATTTTCAAACTTAGAATCGTCAGGCAGATCAGAAAATGATATTTTATATTTAGCAGGATAAGGGAAAGTATCTGTTCCTTCTGTTAAGATACCGATCCATGAATCTTTACGTGCATCACCAGGTTCAAAACTGCTCATTAGTGATGAAGATATAAGCAGTGGATGATCGCCATTAGGTCCATCGCTATTTAAGATAAATAATCCACCTTCTCTAGTATTGAAATTGTTGTTTACTGGTTGTAAAGCCCAAATAGTTTCTGAGCTATTTTTAAGGAAAACAGCGTTTAAATTGGTAAAACTATATCGGTCTGATTGGTTAATCACTTTTGTAGCCGCAGCTTCTGCCAGTGCATAATTTTTCTGATATAAATAAACTCTTGCTTGTAGTGCATTTACAGTGCCCAGATTGGGCCGTGTGCGTTCTGAGCTAATTTTGGTTACATCAATTGTAGCTACATAACTATTGTCAAGTAAGCCCTCAGCTTGCGTCAAATCAGAGTTAATCTGCTTATACACATCTGCTGTAGGTGTACGTGCCAAATGTGAATTTTCATCGTATTTAGTCGTAAGTATCAATGGCACATCTCCAAAGATATTTGTTAAGTAAAAATAACAAAAGGCCCGCATAAAATAGGCTTCTCCTAAAAGTCTTTTACTTACGGCTGGTTTAAGGTCTGTGTTATTCGTCAGTGCTGCTATCGAGGCATTAATATTGTATAGCATTCCATAAACTTTTGTCCAATAAGGGGTTCCAGAGGCTAAATATTGCGGTTCTAACGAATTTTGATAATAGCTTCTAAAGGCATCGTTAACGGTTATATCATACATAACTAAATTATCTGCGGATAATTCTTCTAATAAAGAAATAGCAGGTAGGTTTAGAGTAGAAAAATAGTTATCGCTCATTTGTGCGTATATACCTGTTAACACTGCTGTTGCTGTTGTATTGTCTTTGTATGCGCTTTCCGTACTGGTTTTAGTCGGCGGAGTATCTACTTCGACATTTTTTTTGCATGAGCTAAATATAAGGCTCGTAACTGTAAGCATTACTACAGATAAGATCCTGATTGAAAAAGATTTATATAAATTCATATTCAATTTTTTAAAGGGTAATTTGAATGCCTAAAGTCATAATTCTTAATGGTGGCAATGCACTAATGGCATGTGTTTCAGGATCACTACCAATAAAATTTGTGAACGTTAATAAATTTTGACCTTGCATGAATATCCTAGCTTGAGTAATTTTAACACGATTTAACCATAGCGTTGGTACTGAATACGACAAGGATATATTCTTTAAACGAACGTATGAGGCTCCTACATAGCCTTCATCACTTGCCACCGCCGCACTATACGGCGTCCTGGTTTGCGAAAGATCTGTAGTAAATTTTTGTATATCTGTTATATCTCCTACTTTCTGCCACCGCCTCAAAACTGAAGTCGGCTGATTAAGTACACTTGCTCCAGGGAACTTTCCAAACTTATAGTTTTGACCTATCTGATTCACGAATTGAAAGAAGAAATCTAGTTGAAAGTTTTTATACTGTAGATTATTTGCTAATCCGCCAAAGAATTTTGGATTTGGATCTAACAATACGGTTCGGTCTGTTGTGTAATCAGGATTAGAGGTTGTTTTTCCAGTATGGTCAATGAATTGATATAATCCTGTAGTTGAGTTTACACCAGCAAATTTATAAACCTTCATAATATTGATCGGCTGTCCTATTATGTATAAATCAGCATAAGAACTGCTTGCCAATCCGGGAAAAGCAATCAGCTTATTTCTTTGGAAACTGATATTAAATGAAGAATGCCAATTAAAGTCTTTTGATTTAATTGCTGACAGATCAAGCTGGGCTTCAAAGCCTTTATTCTGCACTGTGGCCGGGAAATTTTGATCTACAGAGCCGAAGCCTGTAATATCAGGCAAACGATAACCAATTAACTGATTAGATGATCGATTGCTGTAATAATTTACACTTAGTAAAATCCTATCTTTCAAAAAACCTAAATCCATTCCTATATTGAGCTTGCGAGTTTCTTCCCATTGTAGTAAGGGGTTTGCAATACTGGATTGAATTAGGCCGACGCTTTGACCATAAGGAATATCCACACTGTAAGGAGTTAATAAACTTAAATACCTATAGTTTCCAATCTGATCATTTCCTGTAGTACCGTAGCTGGCTCTTATCTTACCAGTACTTAACCAACTCAAATTATTTCTTAATATGTTCTCATCACCAAATAACCAGGCACCACCTATAGCATAAAACGTGTGTAATTTATTTTCATCACCAAATCTGCTGCTACCATCTCTACGCGCCGTTAGATTAATGATATATTTATTGTCAACGCGATAATTGATACGACCGAAAAGGGCGTTATATTTATAAAGTGTTTTATCTACTTGGTTTAAGATAATACCAGAAGCACCTAAGAGACTTCCTAATTGTGCATCGTTAGTGTACCCTGTACCGGTTTGCGATAATAAATCGTTTCTTGTTTGTTGAAAGCTGCTCCCAATCACTGCATCGATTACGCCATACTTTGTTTCTTTAGTATAAGTAATTTGAGGCTCGATACTCCAAGAATTGATTGAATTAGTAAGAAAACTTGCGGACCTTGTTTGCGCAAAGAAATCCGGTCTCACTGCTGTCAGTGGATTCGTCAAGATTTCATCACCTGACAATCGATTAAAACCCATTACTGTTTTAACTTGTAAGCCAGGAATAATCTCATAGCCAATGGTATTATTTGCTATGAGATTACTGTTATTTCCTTTATAACGGCTCTGTGTAGCTGCTAATGGATTATTAAAGCTATACTTTAATGGGTTGTTTGGAAAGGGTTCCCAATTTAATGTTCCATCTGCATTATAGAGCGCGGGCGCATTTGGAGCCAGTTTTGTTGCCTGGTCCATTAGATCAAATGCACCCAATGTGTTTTTATCTTGAAGATAGACGGCAGAGATATTATAATGAAATTTATTATTTGCTGAGTTGTGATTTAAATTCAAATGAACATTCCCTTTTATATCTCCAAGATTAGCCGGATAAACGGTTGTCTGCCTGTTATAACCATAACTAACTAAGAATTGGGTATTAGCACTACCACCCGAAATAGATGCTTGAAGATTTGTGAAACGTGCTGTATTTCCTACCAATGCTTTTTGCCAATCAGTATATCTGTTTTGATCCCAAAAAATCAAATCATAATTAGAGCTATTTGCACTATTTGGAGAAGTTGGAATTGCTTGTCCAGCATTGGCATAGGCTTCTTTACGCATTTCCAAATATTGTTGTGTATTTAAGAAATTTAGTTTATGATCTATTTCGCCCCAGCCGTTTTGTAAGTTCACATCTATTTTGGTTTTTCCAGATTTTCCTTTTTTTGTTGTGATCAAAATGGCCCCGTTAGCCGCTCTGGAACCATATATAGCTGTAGCATCCGCGTCTTTTAATACAGTGATACTTTCTATATCCACCGGATTAATAAAATTAAAAGTACTTCCTCCAATACTTCCATAAGCACTATTTGCAAGAGAATTAGTAAACTGTGGTGTGTAAGGCACTCCATCAATTACATAAAATGGATCACTCCCATTTCCAAGAGAGTTAATACCTTGAATATTCACTTTTACATTACTTCCACTTACCCCAGATGATTGTTGTATGAATAAGCCTGGAACACGGCCCTGTAGGGCTAATAAAGGATTGTTAACAGGTTGCTTTGCAATATCTGCTGCTGTTACTATTCCTACGTTATTGGTACTGTATTTTTTAAGCTGGGTACCATATGCAATGATCTGAATCTCTTTCAGTGCAGAATCAACTTCCTTTAGGATAATATCTTTTATCGCAGAATTTTTATAGGAAACTTGCCTACTTTCATGTCCGATCATCCGGATAAGTAATGTGCCATTTGCTGGCACATTTACAAAGCGAAATCTGCCTTTTTGATCGGTTACTGTTCCTGTATTGTTTAATTCTGTCAAAATAACTGTCGCACCCTCTAATGGCCGCCTCTTATCATCTAACACTATTCCATTCAGCTCTCTTTGCTGTTCTTCCACCGTTTCTCTGGAGCTTTTTTTTTCAGCTTCAGGTTTCAGCTTAATGACAATCATGTTAGGCTTCAACTCAAAGCTGAAAGGTTGATTGGAAAAGATTTGTTGTAGAGCTGTTTCAAGAGGCACTGAATTAAGGGTGAGGGTAATAGGTTTAGCTAATTTGGTGTTTGCGGCACGCAACATGTACATATATCCGGTTTGTTCTCTTACACTGCTGAGTACGTCTGTCAAATCGGCATTTTTTACATTCAATGTAACTTGCTGTTGTGCATAGATATTGGCAGATACTTGTAGGCTCAGGGCGAGTAAAAGTAGAACGATTTTGGACATGACAATACATTTAACTAGAGGTCTACTTAAAGATCGGCATTTTGGCAAAATAATGCGCATACCTTTGCCTCGATGAATTGAAAAATTCATAAATTGGTGGTTTAATTGTTGGTTTTTTCACGTGGTGTCTATTGATTCTTGTGTTCAAGAGCACTGCGTGGTTTAGTTGATTGGTTGCATTCTCTGTAACAGGATATAAAAACCGACTTACCGGGAGTGTTCCTACCACTTCCGGTTATTTTCTATCCCCGTCTGATTTTGGTTGTTTTCTGTTTTCTACTTTCCGATATAGACGAGCCTCCTTCCGTTTTTAATGAGTTTAAATTTTAAATCTGCGTTTGTGTCAAGGATTTCTATAATTCTGTTGAGCGTTAGGCTCCGTGTGAGTTCTGCATCTAAAGGAACATCTGGCAGGTTGCTATAATCTACCTCGATATTATACCATCTTTCAATTTGTTGCATAGCCTGTTTGAGCGGGGTATGTCTAAAGACAAACAACCCGTCTATCCAGGCAATTTCCTGTTTGATTTTAACGTGTCTAATGGTGAAGCCGCTTGATAATAGCGCGGCTTGCTGATTGGGGAGTAATGGTTGGCGTTTGCCAGTTGAGGGCTGAAGAAGTGTTACACTGCCTTCGGCAAGTGTAGTTTTCACGGTATCGGCGGGATAGGCGCTCACATTAAAGTGGGTGCCGGTTACGGTGATTTGTTGGTCTTTTACCTGTACATGAAATGGTTGCTTTGGATTTTTTGCGACTTCGAAATATCCCTCTCCTACAAGGGTAACGTTTCTACTAGAGCCAGTAAAGCGGTCGGGAAACGATATTGAACTAGTCGCATTTAGAAAAATGCGCGTACCGTCTGCAAGGACCAGGCGGTATTGACCGCCTGCCGGTGTGCTGATGGTGTTCATACTTTTAGATTCCTCATGTAATTTGCCTTCCGCTTTACTGCTGCTCTGTTGGTAGTAGCTTACAACGCCTGCGGCGCTGTTGTTTGTAATGCTGCCTCCGCCGGTTATGGTGGCCACCGCGCCGTTGGAGTGTGCATTTAAAACTATTTTCTGTCCATTGCCCAGGGTGAGTATGGCTTTGTTTCCACCCGGTGCTACGTCATTGAATACGGTTTTGGTGTGAATGTCTTTGTCATGAATCAATGCAAAACGGATCATAAAGCCTAACCCGATGATTAAAAGGATTGCCGCTGCATAGCGCAATACGGGCAGGTAATGTACAGTCGGTTGTTGTACATGTAATGCTTTCCAAACTCTGTTTTCAACTTGGTCTAAGTTTTGGGAAGATGCAGCGCTAGGGAGCTGTTCAGCCAATTGGTTATAAAGACTGTTTAATAAGGTAACCTCTTCTGGGCTTGCAGTGCCTGAAGTATACTTTTCTAGTAGCTGTTCAAACTCGATTTGGTTCTCGTTCATCCTTATTTTGACAATCTGGTTGCTATTATGAATGGAGACGGATCAGGATATGGAAAGTACTAGTCTTACCTAAAAAATATTTTTTTATTTTTTATGCCACCAGAGGATGAGCCACATGAGGTTTAACAGGAACATATCGGATAAGCCTCTCCGTAGTTTTTCCATCGCGGTAGTTATTACGTTTTTAACCGTTTGTTGGGATAGTCCTTGTGCTTCTGCAATTTCTTTATTGCTGAGGTATTGTTGTCGGCTCATTTTAAAAATGGCTTTCATCCGTGGTGGCAGGTTCTCTATTTCTTTTTCTATTTGACGGATGAGGTCATTTTCTATCACTTGGTTATCTGTGCTGTACTCACCTTTGGCATATATATCTTTAAAGGCGGTTATATAGTCTATACGTGTTTTCTTGCTTCGGGCTAGGTCTATATGTATGTTTCTGATGCTTTTAAAGAGATAGGATTTTATGGAGGTGATCTCTAGCTGGTCTTTTTTTTCGAGCAGGTTGGCAAACAGTTGCTGGGTAGCGTCTTCTGCCTGTTGCTCATCGGCCAACATTTTATGACTGAAATGATAGATCGGCTTAAAGTAATGTCTGTAAATCAGCTCAAAAGCATTGGGGGCTTGGTGGAGCCATAACGCCGTGAGCTGTTCATCCGTATACGCATCGTTTTTACTTTTCCTCATTGTTGGGAATGTGTTACTGATCTGTGTCTTTTTTGTTTCTTTTAAAGTTAGAAAGTTAAAAGCCTAAAACCAAATATCACAATTATTTATCTGAGCGGCAAGGTGATCGCTGTTTTGAACTTTGCTAAAAATAAACCTCACCGACTGAAAGCAGCATTTATGAGTACTCGTTTTGCATTGTTCGTAAACGGCTACAAAGATGTGATTTTTTGTTTTTTATTCGGTTAATGTGATGTTAATGTATTTCAATTATATCATCCCAATGGGTGGTGTAATTGGGTGATAGATACTTTCTTTTCATGGCCCAGCGGTGGTTTTTGCCTTCGGAGGCGAGTTTGACGGTTCCTTTTCCAAATCTTTGGTTAAGATGATCGAGGGCGGTGCTTACTTTGTCGAATTTTTCGCCCTGGTATTTTGCAAAGAGGTGGAGTTGTACTTCTGCTTCTGGTAGTAGGCCGCTAAAGGTGATTTCTACTTTTTGGTATAGGTGATTTTTTTTGAAGATGCAGCGTAGGCCGGCTTGGGCCATACGCACCAGGTCTATGGTGTTGTTTACGGGGTGGTGTAGTGGTATGGCTATGCAGGGACAAAAAAGTGGTTCATCTTTTTTAAATCGGCCTGCAATCAGGCGAACGTGTAATATGCTGGTGCATAGTTTTTCTTTCCGGAGTTTTTCTGCTAGTCTGGTGGTGTAGTTGGTGGTGGCTTCGCGTAGCTCTGCATAATCGTTGGTGACTTTGCCAAAGCCTTTTGCGGTGCTAATGATTTGTTTGGGATCGGATACGGTGATGAGTGGTATGCAGCTTTGCCCCCAGAGTTCGCGCCAGGTCCTGGCTCCGGTTACGGTCATGTTTTTTTCTACCCAGGCTAATGGTAGGGATCGGAACTGTTGGGCGGTGTGGATGTTCATGCTCTGGAGCTTTTTGGTGTATTGGCCACCTATGCCCCAAAGGTCTTCTACGGGATAGTGTTCTAGGGCCGTGGTAACGGCTTCTGGCTGGTCTAGCACGAGGGTGCCGTTTTGTTTTTTGGCGAGTTTATTGGCGGCTTTGGCTAGGGTTTTGGTGGCGGCTACGCCTATGCTGATGGGGATACCGGTGTTGTGTACAACGGTATCTCTGATGGTGTTGGTGTATTGGTGCAGGTCTTTGAATCCGCTGAGGTCCAAGAAACATTCATCGATGCTATAGACTTCTACGGATGGGCTGAAGCGGGCAAGGTTTTGCATCACTCTTGCGCTCATATCTGCATACAGGGCGTAATTGCTGCTGTAGGCTTTGATGTTGAAGTGTTGTACTTCTGGATAGATTTTATCGTAGATAATACCCATCGGGATGCCAAGGGCTTTGACTTCGTTGGACCTGGCGATTACGCATCCGTCATTGTTGGACAGCACAACAACGGGTTTGTCTATGTACTGTGGTTCAAATAGTCGTTGACAGGATACATAGAAGTTGTTGCAGTCTGCTATGGCAAACATTATTTGTGCAGGTTATGGCAGGTCCAGGTGATAACGCCCCATAGGGTGTATCTGGTTTGGGTGTGCCGCAGGTTAATGAGGTTGTTTTGTTTGTCGGATAGTAATACGTCTTGCTGGTGGAGCAATACTTCTCTGATCATCCAGGTGCCTTCTGCGTGGCAGATTACGGTGGCTCCGTGGTAGAGCCGGATGGATTTGTCTACGATGAGGATGTTGTTGTCGCGGATGTGGAATTTGTTCAGCTCTTCTCCCCTGGCTCTGAAGTAGTGGGTGTTGGTGGGGTCTGTGATCAGGAGCTGCGAGATATGGAGGCGCTTTTGTGTGTAATCTTGTGCGGGTGATGGGAAGCCGCTGGTGGCTCCGGGTTGCTGTAATGGTTCATACATTTCGTTTTCTCTTTCACTTAGTAATTGCAGCATGAGGTCTGTTTTGGCTCAATATTACTACATTATTTTTTCTTTTTACTAAGTTTTTTAGCATTTTGATTTGTATTATATGTGAGATCCCGGATCAGGTCCGGGATCTCTGCCCTGATCGGGCATCCTCATCGTTTTTTGCGTGGGGTGTGTATAACACGTTTGTGTTATTTTTCCTTTAACAAGCTGGTAACGTCGTGGGATGGCTCATTGAGGTAATTTACGGTCAGTTTGTTAATGGTTTAACTTAAAAATTGATAAAGATGATGAAACGTGAATTTTTTTTAATTGGGCTGGTGGTGTTGTTTTCTGGTTGTTATATGGCTACGGGCAACAGGACGATGGATAAGACGCTGGCGTTTGATTTGGTGAAAAAGGCGATTATGTTGAGCGATACGGTCTATTTCGATCTGTATACAGGTAATTACCGTATATTAAAAAATCCGGCATTGCCTACTTTGGAACGGGAAAATTTGATTCGTGTGAACCGGGGCCGTGTGATTGGTGGTGCGCCTTATGTGTCTGTTGTGGGTTTGGGTTTGAAGGATGTGGTTTCGACTTCTCCTACGGATTCTACGGAGAAGAGGTTGCGTTTGGCGAATAAGGTGTTGTCTATTACAGGGATCACGCAGGATGAGGAAAATGGCTTTCCGGCTGCTTCTGTGGGCTACCGGATTGAGTATAAGGATATTTCGCGCTTAGCGTTATTTCAATCTGAAGATTTCCTGGCGGCTACGGGTACGGCGAGGTTTCAATATAAAAATGGGAAGTGGGTGCGGATTCATATTTCTAGGTAAGTTTTTTTGTGGGTTTCGAATTACTCACAAGATAGGGAGCGAAGGAGGTGTAATGCCTCCTTTCGTTTTTTTAGGGTGTTTGGTTTTGTTAACTTCTTATAAACGCTTTCGCGTTAGGCTTTTCTTTAATTTGCTGTTTTATCTCATGTAATTTAAATCTTCCACTTCTGTATGAAACATGTTGTTCTTTGTTTGTCGGTTATGGCCGTGGCTTTGGCGTGTAATCGTCGCCCCAAATTATCTAATGACGAGGCGTTTTTATTGGTTAAAGAAACCCATGCTTTGGATTCTGCATGGTACATTGATTTGAAGTTGGGCAAGAGGAATATGCCGAAGCCTTCTTCTAGTTTTAGGATGTTGCGGGAGGATGGTTATTTAAACTATGCTGATCCTGATGGGCGTGGTTTTACTTTTGTGTCGCTAACGGAGAAGGGTAAACGGTTTAGGGTGCCTGGTGCTGATTCTAATCGTGTGCGTGTGGGTTTTCCTGTTTCGTGGAAGGTGTTGAGTGTTTCGGATACATTGGAGGGTGACCGTTATGTTAAGGTGGCGTATGTTCAGGTGTTGCTGGATAGTGTGTCGCCTTTTTCTGTTTGCCAGTATAATTTTGATACGGTGATGTTGTATCAGCATAAGTTTATTGATCTTAATGGTAAGTGGGTGGATCATGGGGGTGGTTATGTTGGTCCGTTGCAAATGACAATGGAGGAAGCGCGGGGATTGGCTTCGAAGGATCTGGATGCTTTTGGGCATTTGAATATTCCCAGGCATATGAGGTTGTTAACGAAAGATACTTCTTTTCAAAAGGTGGCTAAGCTGGGGTATTTAACGTTGGATTCTTCTTCTGCGTCGAAGGATTATCTTACGATTACGGGTAAGGGGATAGAGTTTGTGGAGCAGTCTTCGGATAAGGAGTACTACGTAGTAAGGACGGCTAATGTTGAGCTGGGGAAAAAGATTGAGATAGAGAATGTAATTACGCAGGGCCGAAAACAGACGGTGCTTTCTTACTGGTATGAATTGAAGGATACGACGCCTTTTTTTAATCTGAACATGCGCTCAAATCCTTACATAGGTTTTAAAGATACTTATGAACGGCGGGGCTGGAAATGGTCTAATGTGAAAAAAGAGGTGCAATAGGAGGCTATATGGCCTCCTTTTTCTTTTTTGGATATTGTAGTGGTGCTATGCTGGGGCGCTGAGTGATCTCTCCGCAGTAGATCATGGCTCTAGTATATATAAGCTGATTGTAGATCCTGCCTAGCAGGGGGATGGTGTATTCGTATCGAAAGTGGTCTTCTGCAAAGATCTCATAGAAGTATGGGAAGCGTTTTGGAAAGGTTTGCATTTCTTTTACGAAATTACGGTCTAAGTCTCCTTTGATCAATTCGTCTATGATATCGTTGAGGTGGAGCAGTAGATCTCCGTCTCCGATGAGGCTGATTTCGTAGGGCTTTTCTGGATTTGCTGGACAGGGTTTCAGGGTGTTTGATGTTAATTTTTCTAATAGTTCTTTATCGAGAATGGTTGCCATATGATTGGTTTCTGGATGATAGCCAAGGATGAGTTTGTGTTTGTTGATGAGCTTTACTTCTCTGATCAGCTCATAGAGTTCTACGATGGTGTCTATGTGGTGTGAGGATATTTGGTTTTCTTTTTCTAGGTTTCCGAACTGGATGGTGTATTGGTAGTTTGTGTTGAGGTATTCATTGATGGTGTTTTCTTGTTCCCTCTGGCTTAACATGGGGTACAGGTAATCGGGTAGGTAGTTGTAATTGCACTTTGCTTTTTTTGCTTTTTCTTTCTTGTGTTTTTTGTGGATAAGGGCTTGTAGGATTCTAATTTTACGGTGCAGTAGTTGGTTAAAGGGTTGCTTGAATTTGTCTTTTTTGATGAGCTTTTTGGTGTGGGTGTTGTGGAGGTTTTGAATTATTGTTATGATGTTGGTATCGTAATCGAGTTTGTAGAGGGTTTTAAGTTTTTTGTTTACGTTCCCTTTGCATTGCTGCATTTCGTAGCAATATCTTAGGGTTTGGTAAAGGTTGTCGGCATGGTGTATTTGTTGGTCTATGAGCTTAATAAGGTCCAACCAGAGTGCTTGCTCTGTTGGTTCAAAGGGGTATACTTGATAGAGGGCGTTGTATTGTTCCATTGTTGTTGTTTTATTAAGAGCAGAAGATGGTTTCTATACTGGGTAGGCCGATGAGCTGATTTTTTTGGTATAGCCTGGTGCTGAGTTTGCAGATGATATCTAAGAAGGTTTGTTCGTGGTGTGTGATGTAGTCTTTGTTGAAGGGGCTACTATTGAGTACTGTTTCTATGTACGGCCAGCGTTGGGGTATTTCTTGGGTGTTTTCTTTGTGGTCAATGTGTAGTGGTGCTTTTAGGATTTCTTTTATCATGTGGTTCATGATGGTGAAGATTTCTTTATCGCCAAAGAAGTACATCATGTCGTTATCCTGTATTTCATTGGCTTGTGGGGTGTGGAGTTTGAGGATAGAGAGTTTTTCTACCTGGCGTGGGTGTAACACGGCGAGGTGGGTGTGTATAAATTCGTACCAGGTGAGGGCTACTTTCTGGGTGTGGATATATTGTATTTCCCACAGGTAGTTATACAGGTCTACAAATTCTAATCGGTATTGCCGGAGTTCTTCTGCGTCTTTCCATTGTTTAAAGCATATTCTGTACAGGTGGTTGTGTTTGCCGTTTTGGATTTCTTTTTCTACGAGTTGTTTTTGTTCTTGTTGGTTGAGGACTTTGAACGGGAAGTCTTCTGGTGGGTCTACGTTGCGGTGGCCTATGGCTTCTTCTCTTTGGAGTATGGTGCTTAGTGCTGCATTGAATTGTGCGTTGCAGAAGGTATCGGTGAGGTATTTTTGGTTGTCGCTTTTATAGAAGAGTATTCTGAGTGTGGTTTTTAATTTTTCGTCGGTATTGATTTGTGCTAATCTGGCGAGTTTGCTTTCTATGTTGCCTTTGGTGTGCAGGAGTTCATACAGGTAGAATAGTGTGATCCGTGGATCTTTGCGTTGTATGAGGTGTTTTTCTACCATGTCTACGAGTGAATTGATGAGTTGATTGTTGGTGTTGATTTCTATGGCTACTGTGTTGTTGTTTTGCATATGGTGTTTTTTATAGTATGTCGATAATTTTCGGAAGTTTGGTGAGGTCTTTATTTTGAATGTAGGTTTGTATCCTGGTGAGGATGGTGAAAAATTCTTGTTCTAGTTTTTGCCTGCCTTCTGGGTACAGATAGAGGTCTGAGAGTTGTTTGAGTGGGAAGCTGAAGTACTGGCTGGGGTCTTTTGTGAGTTCTTCTAGGTTCCACTCTTCTGTTGGTTGCAGGAATTGTGCGAAGATGCTTTGTATGTATTTGAAGATTTCTTTTATGCCTTTGAAGGTGATTTTATATTTCTGTATGTCGTTGTTGATCAGGCTTTGCAGGCCGTGGGCAAATTCGAGTTCTATGGCTATGTCTTTGTGTAGTACGGTGTATTTTGTGGTGTCGAAATCGAAATAGCTGAGTGCAAAGTTGCACTTGCTGAGGTATACGAGTTTCAGGATGTAGTTGTAGAGTTGTTCTAATTGTATTTTGAAGGAGGATAGTTGTTTTTGTGTGATGTTAAATTCTACCTGGTAATAGGCTGTGGGATGTGCTTTGTGTTTTTCTTTGAGTTCTTGTTGTTGGTTGTAGTCTAAGAGTTGTATGCGTTCGTTTTTGGCGAGTGTGGTGACGCTTGTGTGCATGGCGTTGATAAACCTGCTATGTACGCTTAGGTTTTCAAAGGCTTCGCTGTTGTAGTTTTGGTACAGGTCTTGGAGCTTGCTATGGACCTGGTGATCTAGGTTTTTGTTGATGAGCAGGTCTAGTTTTTGGCGGAGGGTGCCTGGTGTATAGATGATTTTGTAAAAGGTTTCTAGTTTTTGTTGGGTGAGTTCTGATGCTTTTAAATATTGGAAGATGATGGATTCGGCATCATCTACTAACGTGGTGATGTAAGATAGGTCTGTGTTTTTGTTTGTTGTGTACATGTGGTTTGTGTTTTATGTTATTATTATGGTTTAGTAGTCGAATTTTTTGATGATGGGTAGTGTGTTTATTTGGCAGGTGTCCATACAGGTTTGTATTTGTTGGAGGCTGTGTAGGAGGCTGCTTTTTATTTTATCGCGTTGTGCTTGTGGCATGCTGATAAATTCGATTTGTCGATTGAGGTTTTCGGATAGTTTTATTCCGATTTTTAGATTTTCGTTCATGCGTTCGAGTATCCAGGTTTGGCCATAGAAAACGATGCTTTGGTCTTCTGGTGTGTTTAGTCCTGCTCTGAAGGCTTGTTTACTGTTGAGTAGTTGGGCCAGGTGCATTTCTAAGATGGTGTATTCTCCGGCTGGGTATTGTTTCCAGGTTGCGGATAGGCGTAGTTCTTCCAGATAATAGAGTTCTTTGATGATGTTATGTAGGTTATTGAGGTGTTCATGTAGGCTTTCTGCTTCGCTTTCGTAGATGGGTAGATGGCTGATGAGTGTATAGGAGGATGTTTCTTGCTTGATTTGTTCTAGTACAAAGGCGTGCTGTAGTTCGTAATCGCAGAGGTCTTTGCCACTGAGGTAAGCGAAGATCATGAGTATAAAGCCTTCGATAACTAGGGTGTTGGTTCTGGCTTCGGCGCTGAGGTTGGTGTAGATGTGGTCTATCAATTGTATTTTTTTATTGTCGATGTTGTAGTCTTTGAATTTTTTTATCTTATCGCCTACGGTGCCTGTTGTGAAGATGATGGTGTACAGGATTTCTTTTTGTGTTGGTATGGGTTGTGTTTCTAACCATCCGTCTGTTAGGAGTGTTGCTGTGGTGTTCCACAGTTCTTGTAGTTCTTGTTCGTATATATCGTTGGTTAAGATGGTCATGTGTTTGGTTCTTGTGTTTTAGAGGTGATATAAGCTGGTTTCGGCGGTTTCGTGTTGATAGGGTAATTCTTCTGCGTTTCCGGTGGTAAAGTGGCTTTCCAGGCCGTGTATGGCTTGAATAAATTGATTGGTGATTTTGTTATAATAGGTTGGTGGCAGCTGGAGGGCGGCGAGTTGTTTTCCAAAGCGGGGAAAGTATTCGTAGGGGTCTAATGCTATGTTGAGTTGTTGGGTGGTGTGGAGTTTGGCGTTTTGGAGTTGTGTAAAGATGGTGTCTAATTGGTCTAAAATGGGTTTGATGCCTCTGTAGGTGAGGCTGTATTGTAGGTTGTAGAGGTTTTCTACGGCTTGTATGTGGGTATACAGGTGTAATTTTTGGGCGAGTTCGCTTTCGATTACGGTGTATATGAGTGGATCAAATCCGCAGTAGTGGTCTGTGATCTGGTGTTTTTCTAAATAGTATTGGGTGTGTACGAGTTTGTAGAGCTTATTCAGGTGTTTGCTGAAGGTTGCTTTTTCTTCTTTTCTTTTTGGATAGTCGTATTGGAAGGTGTAGTTGTTAACGGGTAGTCTTTTTTGTTCTTCTATGAGTGTTTGTTGTGTTGTATAGTTTTTGAGTGTTGGTATTTGGTTTTGTATGGTGATGATGTGTTGATTGAAGGATTGATTGAAATAACTGGTGAGGTGTGGATCTTTGAAGCATGGGCTATCGGGCTGCTGTTGCAGGTCCATGAGGGTACTGAGTTTGCGTGATGGTATGGGCTGGATTAGGAGCCAGTCTAGTTTGTCTTGTATGGTGCCTGGTAGTTGTTTGATGATATACCACCATTCGAGTTGTGTTTCTTGGCTCCTTTTGCTTAGGAGTTCTTGTTGTATGAAGATGCTGAGTTGATCTATCAGCTTGTGATTGGGATTGTTTTCCATGTGTTAGTTTTGTTGGTAGATTGGTTGTGTGATGATTTTCTTGTCGTGGATCATGCAACTGATGCGGTGTATGGCTATGCGGATTTGCAGGTCTATGTTTTGTTTGTGGCTGTTCTTGTATTCTATGGCTTCAAAGGTTTTATAGATTCTTTCGCAGAGCGTTGGTGCGTCTGCGAGTACTTCTATGATGATGTTGTGTTCTTTGCATCGTAATAATGTTTCTATGGTGTGGTAGATGTGGTGCAGGACTTCGTTGTGTCCTGTGATGGTGATTTCGTTTTTTTCGTTGATTTCATATTTTACGGGTGTGTTCTTTTTTAGTGATTTGGCTAGTGTGGGTTGTAATACGGTGTATCGTGATGGTCTGAGGCTTTCGCTGTAGGCCAGTGCAATTTCGTATTCATGTAGGTGGTGTAGGGCATGAAGGATTTGATATAGTGGGTGTATATTGATTTTTAAGATTCGAAGTGGATCGTAGTTGTCCATTTCTAGTTGAAAGATGAGGGTTGCTGGCTTATGGAAGCCTAAGCGGGTGATGAGCTTTTGTTGTGCTGATTTGCCTAGTATTTTTTCGTGTTTGTTTTGATAGTGTATGATGAGGTCTGCTAATTGGATGTTAAAGGCTTCTATGAGGTTTTCGCTTTTATAGCGGTGGTTGTGCAGATATGGAAAGGTGGAGATTTGTATTTTGGTTTCTGGTTCGTCTGTGTGATCGACCAGGTGTATGATTTTGTCTGTTATGGTGCCTCTGTGGTGAAGGGCGTAGTATAGCAGGTCCAGGTGTTCATCTGGGTTGCTTTGGTGGTACAGTGTGTCTAGTAGCTGAATAGCTTTGTCTAAACAGGCTTTGGAGTCTTGATCTAAGTAGATATTGGGTTGTTCTTTTGCCATGTGATTAAATGGTTTTGGGTGTTTTTTGTTGCTGGGCATGGGTGTTATGGAAATTGGCCCCGCCGGAAAACCGGCAGGGCATTTCATAACTATGCCAACTTTAGAGTAGGTTTATGGAGGCTGCGTTGTGCGGCTTCGTTAATATGTTGTTCATTGTTTGTTGATGTTGTAGTATAGGTAATGTCACGTAAGAAAAAGCATTCGGTTGGGAGCAACCGTGTATGATTTCTTTCACGTATATGGCTCAGAGAAGGAGTTCTCTAAGGGTTACCTATACTTTGTCATTTAGAATCAAAAAGATTTTATTCTTGCGCTGTGGTAGTGCAAGTAAGTTGGTTGTGTTTTGTGTTTTTTCGTTTGATGGAATTAATTTTTTTGTCCCTGGCTTGGGTTGTGCTGGCAGCTTCTTGACAATGTTTTGTGAATTGCATTCCTAGTTATTTTGGTGCTTGGATCGCATACGCGGGTCCATGATTAATTCAAACTACATGAGAACACGATATTCGGATATTTTTTTGTAGAAGACCGTTAATGGGATGTTAACGGTTTTATTTTTTTCTATGGCTTGATGTTTTTTTATATATGGTTGGTTTTGTTAATGTGAATTGTTGTTGCGCGTAATGTTGTTGCGGGGGGATGGTGTGGTGTTGCAGAATAGTATGTTGTTCTTGCAGAATGGTGTTTAGTTGTTTGTTGTTTTTAAAAAAATAAAAGGGTGGCAGTTATCTGGCGTTGCCAGATCCGCGCTCTCCGCTATATGTCCTCGTGCCTCAGACGATGCCGCTGCGATCGACTAACTGAAAATGATCGTAGCGAATACTAGTTTATTCTTTCCTGTTATATTTCCTCTCTAAAGATAACGGCTCTGTCATGCAGTCCTCCGCGTCAGTTATCCCCTACGCTTTTTCCTCTTAGTATTTGCTGCTTCTAGCTGCATATCTCATTCGCTGGCGAATGAGATATGCAGGGGGATAATATTCATTATCCCCAAAGGACGGAACCATCGATAAAGAACATTGAACCTACAACCTGGCGGAATGCGAAAGTGCATAATGCCATTTCATTTTTGATTTTTCTAGGGGCATGGCCCCCTTCGGGACTTATAACTTTCAAATTCCTCGTACCAGGTTGTCTCCTTTAATGTCTTTACGACGCTTCCATCCTTTGGGGGGAATGATGTTGGGGGGGCGGAGGATATAAAAAAATTATTGTGTAATACTAAAATTGGTTTTATGGCAGACAACATTTATTACAACGAGTTGACAGGTGAACATTCTTTTTTTTCTGTTAATGTTCCAGCATGGCACGCAAAGGGCAAGGTAGTGAGTGAATACCCTACAAGTGAGGAAGCTATTGTACATGCGGGTTTAGATTATGAGGTGATCAAATCTCCATTATTTACTACAACTACCGGATTGATTAGTACTTCTACTGGTTTAGAAATGGGTGAGAAAAATTTAGTGATTCCTGATTTTTATGCAACCATTAAGGCAGATACTGATACAGTATTTGGTGTTGTTGGAAAGGATTATGAGGTTATACAAAATAGGGATGCTTTTTCTTTCTTTGATAGCATTGTTGGGGGCAACGGCATTAAGTATGAAACTGCTGGGGCATTGGGTAAAGGGGAGCGCATTTTTATTACTGCAAAGTTGCCTGATTATATTCGTGTGGGTAAGGATGATATGATTGAAAAGTATCTTTTCCTTACTACTTCTCACGATGGAAGCGGAAGTATTACGGCTGCTTTTACCCCGGTTAGAATTGTTTGTCAAAATACGCTTAATGCGGCTTTGGGTAACCTGTCTAACGCCATTAAAATCAGGCATACGAGTCGTGCTAAAGATAGATTAGAGCAGGCGCATAAAGTTATGGGGATTACTGCAAAGATTTCTAATTCTATTGAATCTGTTTTTAATTCTTGGACTGGTGTTAAGGTGACTGATCAGGAAGTTCTCCGCCTTATTCAATTGGCTATGGCTCCAAATAAAGAAACTATTGATTTTTTAAAGGCTGGTAAGAAGGAAGAGCTTTCCGCACAGTTTACAAATACTTGTGATAGCATCTTTGAATATGCCATGAAAAGCAGTACCCAATTATTAGAGACTACTAAGGGTAATCTTTTTGGCGTGTACAATGCGGTTACTGGTTACTACCAGAATGTAAAATCTTATAAAGATGATGATGCTAAGGTGAAGTCAATTTTATTGGGTGGTACTGCTCAAACTCGTACCCAGTCTGCTTTTAATCTTTGTCAGAAGGCGTTATTGTCTGGTGTTGCTTCTGTATTGAGCTAAATATCTTTCCTGGTGCGGGGGGATATCCTCCGCACCTTATAGATATCATATTCTATATGAGTATTTCTGTTCTTAATTTTTAAAATATTGTTATGGCTGGTGTTAAATATTCGCCTGAAAGGCTTGAAAAAATGAGAAGGTTGAGAAGGGCAAGAAGGGAATTTAAGATAATGCCTTTGTTTGCTTATGAGAATATGTGCGCGCTTTATCCTGCATATAGTTACGAGGATTTTTTACAGGATCTACAGATAAAGAATAAGAAGAAAAAGAAAGTGGGTAAATGTCCTTTGGTAAAGTACGGAAGATATAGCCGTATTCATGATTTGATGGTGAAGTTTTCTTTAACGCAGGATTTTTCTTTAGTCTCCCAGGCTATGAAGTTAAAGAAGAGAATTACACATCCTTATAAGGTGGTTGCTAAAACGCCATCCGGTTATATGGAGTTTGTTTTTTCGGCTTTAACGCCGGTGCGTGAGATTGAAATGTTGGTGAAGAAAATTAATTCTTGTGATACGTCAGCAAAGGTTTTAAAAGTGGTTGCTGAGTTTCAGAAATCTTCTCATTTAAATTAATTCATCTTTTAATTTTTTGTTATGCAGCTTTTAGAACATTTAACCAGGTTACAGTATATAGGTATCGTTTTATTTTTTGTGGGTTATCATATTCGTTTAAATGTGAGAAGGATTAGGTATGAACGCCGCAGAAGTGGTGAGGAACAGAAGTCGAACTTTGATGAGGATCGTGAAATTTCTTATTCACAGAAGTTCACCCGGTGGGCGGGTAATCTTATTCGGCTTTTCGGGGTGTTTTTAGTGGTTTTAGACTGGCTTGCTAACCTCCCCATGAAATGAGAAGGGTTAGCCCCTCTTGTCTGTGATCACCGGCAGATGGGGCTTAAAATCGGTTTTTCTTTGAAATGGTGCAGCCGTCAGGATGAAACGAAATTATCCTGGTCTTTTTCGATGGTTCCATCCTGACGGCTGCGCGTCTTTTTTCTTTCATCGGCGTGTTTCTGGTGTCGATCTAAATGGTTAATGATGAACATTCAAACGGATTTATTTCATACGGTAGAGGATTTACGGAGACAGCCGTTAGTGGTGGCATATGGTTTGGGTGTGGATAGTACGGCGGTATTGGTGGAGTTTCAGAGAAGGGGTATTCGTCCGGATGCTATTTTGTTTGCGGATACGGGTAATGAGAAGCAGGAGACATACGATTATTTACCGGTCATTAATGCCTGGTTGTTGTCTGTTGGTTTTCCGCTGGTAAAGGTGGTTCGTCATTTTCCGAACAAGAGTAAAAAATGGCCTGAGTATAGTTCTCTTGGGGAGAATTGTTTAACGAATGCTACGTTGCCGTCTTTGGCTTTTGGTTTTAAGAGTTGTTCGTTGAAGTGGAAGGTGTTACCGCAAAATATTTGGGTGGATCGGTGGTTGTTGGCGAAACGGTTCTGGCGTAATGGTGGTAAGGTGAAAAAGGTGATCGGGTATGATGCGAGTCCAAAGGATATGAAGCGTTATTATAAGGTGAAGGGTATGGAGGATGAGAAGTATGAGTATTGGTATCCGCTGGTGGATTGGGGAATGGATCGGGAGGCGTGTAAGGCTTCGATACGGGCGGCTGGTTTGCCTGTTCCGCCTAAGTCTGCGTGTGTGTTTTGTCCGGCTACGCAACCGGCGGAATTGCGGGAGCATAAGCGGGAGTATTTGCGCCTGATCGTGATGATGGAGGCGAGGGCGAAACATCGGTTAGAGGGTTGTATGTCTTCGGGGGAATTGCTTCAGGATTTTGAGCGTAGGTTATCGGAATGGGAGGTTAAGGTCCGGGCTTCTTCTGGTAAGCGTTTGGAGATTTTATTGAATAAGAGGCCGGTGTTAAAAAAGGTGGGTGCGGGTTGTGCTGGTTTGTGGCGTAAGGCGACGAAGGAAAGGCCAGCTATGATGACGGATTTTATTTTGTCGGAGGGCTTGTTACCTGTTCATGAGGTGGAGTTTTTGCAGAAGCGGGTTCCTGTGGAGATTGAGAGGAATTTGCTTGCTTTTGCGGAGGGTGGACGGGTGGTGAACTGGCATGATTTCCTAGAGATGTTTACGGAGGAAGATGCGATTGATGAGCTGGGGCATAGTTGTGGGGGTTGTGTGTTTGGGTAGTTTTGGATTGGTGCGGAGGGAAAAAAGCAGGAACGCCTTTGCCGTTCCTGGTAAAATGGTCAATGCTTGCTGTTTAATGACCCCAGCTACATTTGCGAAAAATGCAAATGTAGCTGGGGCGTTTTGTTGTTTACTCAGATGCCGCCCCGTTCCAGGTCGGCAGAGCTTCCCACCGCTCATCGGTGGCCAGATGTCTGTTTGTTAAACAAATCGATTTTTAAGCCCCTCCCCCGGGGCTTCCGAGAGGGGTATAAAACTCAGAATTTAAAGGATAAATGGTTCAACGATTGCATAAAAAAGGGATAAAGTTGTTACTTTATCCCTCTTCCCTACTTGCTATTTAGCGACTTCAGCTTCTGACTGAGTTCTGTTAAGCCCGCTTTCTGCAGGCATTCATCAGCAAATCCAGTGAGCTGCTCTGCTAAATCTGGAGGTACGTTTTCCAACAGTCCGTTATTGCTTTCATCTTTAGGGTTCAGCCCCCTACTGATCACACTACTTAATAGTAGTACATTCTTGCGAGAGATCTTCAGATCTACTTTCACAACATCTAACATTCCTGGCGTTAAGAGTATCGTATCGAATACTTTTGCCACATCGCTTGCACTCATCATAAATCACATTTTTTCGTTCAACACTGTAAGCAAAAATAGAGATCCGGTACAAGAAGAACCTTATAGAAAATCATCGTGGATTGGCCGGAATGTTCAACACCATTACCTTTGTTCCAGTCAGCATTAGGTGATGCAAATTAGACGGATTTAATAACGTGAAAAGGATAATGTGATGAGTAAGAAAAATTTAAACCGTACCCGGATAATTGGCTTAAGATTAAGCCCAGAAGAGTACCAATCTCTCACCGAAAAATGGGAAACGAGCAACTGTCGAAGGCTAAGTGATTATGCCCGAAAAAAACTTTTTGATAGAGCCATCATAAAATCTTATCGGAACAAATCCCTCGACGACTTTATGTTGGAAATGATTGAGGTACGAAAGGGATTAGAAAGGGCCTTAATTGGTTTTGAACAAAGCGTAAAAAAATTATACGTAATGGATAAAAAGGCTGACGTATTGACTTGGATTAGGTTACACGACTTAGAGAAAAAAACACTACTCATCAAAGTCGAGGAGATTAAACAAAAGATCAATAAAATCGCAGATCAATGGTTGCAGTGATTAAGCATGGACATTCCATTAGAAATGTGATCACTTATAATGAAAATAAGGTGCGGGCAGGTGTTGCAGAGTGCATCCATGCAGTCAACTATCCAAAAGATTTGAAGCATCTTACTTTCGCAAATAAGCTGACACGATTAACAAAGCAAGCGGCGCTCAATAAAGACGTAACCTCAAACAGTGTACACTTCTCTTTGAATTTTGATCCGAGTGAAAATTTAAGCAAAGAAACACTAATTCAGATAGCAGATACCTATATGAGGAAATTGGGAATGGATGATCTTCCATATGTGGTGTATCAGCATCACGATGCAGCTCATCCACACATTCACATTGCTACAGTTAAAGTACGGGCTAATGGAGATAGGGTGAATATGGATTGGATGGGGAAAAACCAGTCTTCTCAAGCTAGAGAAGAAATAGAAAATGAATTTGGCTTAATTAAAGCTAAAGGCCATGGAGACGGCAGTGAATATGAAGTAGAGCCTGTAAATGTTCAAAAAGCTTTGTATGGACGAATACAAACCAAACGTGCCATTACGATAGTGTTGGAAGAGGTTATTGGTAAATATAAGTTCACTTCTTTATCCGAACTAAACTCCATATTATCAAGGTATAATGTATATGCAGATAAAGGCTCGCAAAATTCTAGAGTTTTCAAGAATGGTGGTTTAATGTATCGGATGTTGGATGACCAAGGCAATCGGGTTGGGGTTCCAATTAAAGCAAGTTCATTTTTTAATGAACCAACACTTAAGGAGTTGGAAAAAAAATTCGGTCCGAATGAAATCGAAAGATTAGGTGATATGAAACCACTAAAGAATCATATCGACAGGTACTTTGTGGGCAACGGAAGTAAATCATTGGAAGGTCTTCAGCAGAGCTTGCTTAAAGAAAAAATTGCTATGGTCTTTAATAAAAACAAGCAAGGGGGAATTAGTGGAGTAAGCTACGTGGATCATGGAAAGAAAAGTGTTTTTAAAGGAAGCGACTTGGGTAAAGCTTATGGGCTCAACGGCATAAAGAATAGATTTACAGTTCCAATGCCGGAGCAAGAACTCACGAAAAAAGAAATCAGGGCAAAAGAATCCCTTTCTCCTTCTACACAAAGTCCAACAACTCTCACCAGCACACAAAAAAAAGAACGCTATACCAACAAGAAAACACCAGCCCCGAAAGGTCACGTAAAAACGCCTCATCAAAAACCACAACGGCGAACTTATTCCCCTAATGATTTTGACAAGAGTCTTTTCAAAGTACCCTATATGCCAAGGGGAAACCCAGCAATTTTTGCCAATTATAAAGCAAATGGATGGATAGATATCTGGTTATCTCCTACCAATACCGGAGAAAACATGGCATACGAATTCACGATGACAGGCTACAAAAAGAAGAAAAAGAAAAAACACAGCACTTAATTAAGTATAACACCTAAGACAAAATAAGATGAGTATGCAAACCGGAGAAAACGAACAGGCGCTTAGGAAGATCCTGGATATGACAAGATTGATAGCAGTTATCCTGCTGTCCTTACACTTTTATTACTACTGTTATCGTGCCTTTCTTGATTGGCACTTGACGAGTTCTTTTACCGACCGAGTGCTGGGTAATATCCGAAATACAGGTCTACTAAGAAACTTCCATATATCTAAATGTTGGGCGCTTGCACTTCTTGTGATCTCATTGATCGGTGCAAGAGGAAAGAAAGATGAAAAGATGAGTTTTAAAACCGCTTTTGGTTATATCATTACAGGATTATCCATCTACTTTGTCAGCTTTCTAGCGCTGCATATCCCCCTACCCTTTACAACTGTAACCATTATTTACATTGGGATCACTTCATTAGGCTTTTTATTAATCTTATCAGGCGGCACACTACTGTCTAGGATTATCAAAGGAAGCTTAAACAACAATGACATATTCAATAGTGAAAACGAGACCTTTCCACAAGAAGAACGACTGCTCGAAGATGATTACTCGGTAAACCTACCTGCTATCTATAATCTAAGAGGAAAGATGAGAAAAAGCTGGATCAACTTTATCAACATTGCGCGCGGGGTACTGGTATTAGGCACGCCTGGTTCTGGTAAAAGTTTTTTTGTCATTCGGCATTTTATCACCCAAACCATAGAGAAAAACTACACTTGTCTGGTCTATGATATGAAATACCCAGATTTAAGCATCATTGCTTACAATGCCTGGCTAAAAAACAGAAAAAGCTACAAAGTAGAACCCAAATTTTACGCCATCAATTTCGATGACTTATCCCGCAGCAACCGCTGTAATCCTTTGGATCCAACAACAATGTTAGATATTACAGATGCCACAGAATCCGCCCGGACCATCTTATTGGGATTAAACCGGGAATGGATAAAAAAACAAGGTGACTTCTTCGTAGAATCGCCCATCAACTTAGTAACCGGAATCATATGGTTCTTGCGAAAATTCCAAGATGGCCAATACTGCACCCTACCCCATGTGATTGAATTCCTACAGCTTGAATACGACGATCTATTTACCTTACTGAGAATGGAAAAGGAAATTGAGGTACTTATCAACCCTTTTGTGAACGCTTACCTCAATGACGTTATGGAACAACTCGAGGGACAGATTGCTTCGGCCAAAGTAGCAATGGGCCGCCTCTCCTCTCCGCAGCTGTACTATGTAATGTCTGGTAATGACTTTAAACTGGACATCAACAATCCTGACGATCCCAAGATCCTTTGTCTAGGTAACAACCCTCAAAAACTACAGATCTATGGCGCTGTACTGTCACTATATGTCAACCGCCTTTTAAAACTTGTCAATCAAAAAGGAAAACTTAAAAACGCCTTAATCTTTGATGAGTTTCCAACCATATTTCTAAATGGAATCTCCAACCACATTGCGGTTGCAAGGGGCTACAAATCCGCAACAGTCTTAGGTTTGCAGGACCTAAGTCAACTACGTAAAGACTACGGACGGGAAGAAGCTGATGTAATTTTTGGAATCGTGGGTAACATCATTTCCGGACAGGTTACAGGGGACACCGCCAAGCAACTCTCCGACCGCATTGGAAGGATTATGCAAGACCGCCAAAGTCTGTCCATCAACTCCGGAGACACCTCAGTTAGCAAAAGCAAACAGTTAGAGGCAGCCGTTCCGGCCTCTAAGATTGCGGGTTTATCCAGCGGTGAGTTTGTTGGCCTCGTAGCCGATAACCCAGACAATAAGATAGAACTCAAATCCTTTCACTGCCAGATCCAGAACGACATCCCAGCCCTACAAAGAGAAGAAGCCGCTTACGAAGAAATACCCATAATCCGTGAGATCAACCCGAGTACCGTTCAAAATAATTACCTCCAAATCAAACAGGACGTCCAAGACATTGTTCAAATCGTTATAGATGAACTCATCCATGACCCCACCCGATCACACCTAATCATAAAGAAATAGAAAATGAATAATTCAGCATTATATCCGTCGCTTTGTCCTCATTGCTATCACCGCCTCGTCATCCTGACCTGGAGCGAAGCGGAAAGCTATAAAGTAAATTTATTTCAGCACCTCGGACTCGCTATTTGAAAATGAACAAGACCTTAAATTTAATCACATGGCCAAAAATTTAAATTTCTTCGAATACACAGACATGCTGGAAAACGAATACAAAGACTTTTCTCCAAGCAAGCTATTAACCCTTGGCACTCGAATCGCAGAACTAGAATTCGACAAGCATAGCCAACACTTCTACACTCGGAAATTTGACAAGTATGCATTGTTATTAAAAGATGCTTTAGAAATGCTTAAGAAGGTCGCAAACGACCGATCAAGTGTTCCGGGTCCAGCTATAGATCAACAACAGAAAAATGCAACCTACGCAGCCAACAAACTTCGCAACAAATTAGATATTTCAGATAAAAAGGATGCTGGCCTAATCAGCATCCTTCAAACCATTAACAGCACAATCAGCTACCTAAAATCAGAAGACTCATTGTACATGATCTCAGTATGGCGAGCCCCAGCCATGTACAATATTGAAAAGAACGCTAAGGATATTTCCTTACCAAGCCAGTACAAATACTACAAACTGTTCAAGGCTGAATTTAAAGACCAGATTGATTTGTTATGGAAGTTGAAACGGAGGTTGGGGATCTGAAAATAAATTACACAGATTTTGTATCTTTAAGAACAAATATTCAGGCGCGATAGTTAGCCAAAATCAATAAATACAACCCCGGTAGACCTTTTTTCGCTTCTTATGAACTTCACTAATCGCCATTGTGAATTTCAACAAATACATGAGCGCTAAAATAGGCATCCAATAAACTGATAATTAAATTAGTGTCTATATTTGTCAATTAATTTTATCACTGCATATATTAAACAATTATGACGTTATGATTTTTGAAGTGGTTTGCCAAGTACATGGTATGTTAAACATCCAAAACGATTCAATTGAAATCAAAAAACATCCTTTTAAAATAAAACTCTATAAAACGTTGAATGAGTACTATATTTCAATTTCCAAGCCAATTTCTAAAGGCTCTGACTGCTTACCTAAGTTCGATGTTAATGGAACAGACAAGGAAATTGTCTTACCCAATGAATCCTCTTATCGAGAGATGCTTGAAGTAATTAACCATGTGGAGTCCTTTGGTTCCTTAGATAGGAAATTCGAGTACATCGATACTTCCAACATAACTTTAAAGTGGACCGCTGAAAATGATCATGACCATTTTTCTCCACTTACCAGAATTACCAGAAAAATCAGTGAGTCCCAACAATTAGATCCAATATCAAATGACTGGTTAAGGAATACGATAAGTCATAAAAATCAACTAGGCGACCTCTATTTTCCTTTTTCATTCTACAGAGATGGTAAAAATCTTTTTTATTCAATGAGATATCAGTCCTCATTTTGCACATTTTATATGATGCTAGAATATTTTTTTAACGAAAAAGGCTGGGGAATTGCAAATGATGCATACAAAAGGAAAAAGTGCCTAAACAGTAGTTTGGATAAAACTTTAGAATCAATAAAGAAATACCCATTACATTATCAATGGCTAAGCAGCGAATTACTTAAAAAAGGAAAAAGCTATAATATTGATGGCCTACTTTTTCTTATTAATAGATACCGGGATAATTTATCGCATGCTAATGATAAAAGTAAAAACAGAAATGTTTTTAATGAGCATGGTTACTTTTCCCTATCATATATCGCGATGATGATTTGCCTTTTTGTGAGCATAAAAAAACGAATGCTTCCATTTGTACATCCATCGGAAATAAGTGGTTTTCTTGACAGGTAATTCCCTATCCCATCTTATATATTCTCGTAATTTATACTGAATAGGCTAATGAAATACCCAAGCCTTAGAGACGCAGTAACGTCAAAAAATTTGTAAAATGCATTAAGGGCCTTAGACCAAATTACAATACCCTTAGTCACACTGGATATAAATATAAGTATGACAAGGATCTGGCAATCATGTTCCTGGATAAGTGGATATTCCGCTGCATAGTGGTTCTTCCTCACTTTTGGTAAAAATCTAAAACAAGGCAGGTCACATAATTTGGTTCCTAGAGGTAAAGTGACTTTTTGAGTTTTAAAAACTATTCTTTTATTATCGCATATGGAATCATTCACCAAAAGCGACGAAGAACCGAATTGGTTGAAATAGGCAATTTTTCGAAAATTCTTGATAATCGAAAAACCTAATCGTAATAAAATAAGAACTAGTTATAATCATACTTAGGTCTAAATGTGATTTCATTTTTAAGTATTGCAGGCAGGCTGATCAGAATGTGGATTACAATTGCAGTAACGGCAATAATTGCGATGTAGCTCACTATTAACGAACTCAAAAACAACCCCAAAATCACTTGCAACAAGACCCCAAAAACAAAAATTCCGGAAAAGCAAATCAACAAGTATTTAATCATAAAAGACTGTTTGGCTTCATTTTTCTTTACAAGTATTGTTAATTCTGGTATAATTTCATTTTCTGCAATCTGGGACGCGGACACCAAAAGCTCTTTCGTGAAATCCTTATTGGCTAATAAATTATCTAACCTTCCAGCGCATTTAGAGATTCTTTTTTTGTCATGTTCAGATATATTGAAGTTAAATGAATTTTCGTAAACCAGCCATTCATTCTCAAACACATACCAAAACATATTGTTATCTTGTAGAAATTGCCATTCTACAAGCTCTTTACCTGAATAAATGTAATTGGCAAGGAAGTCCATGCCAAGGAATAACCTATTGTGAATATAGATATCCTTCGACTTACACAATGTGGCTATCTGCAACACAAATTTCGGCTTGATTTCCCCATAAGTCTGATAGTTCATCAATCCATGTATTTCATCATACCTTTCATCGTAAGTATTTAGATAATGGAGATCATTAAAAGTGATTTGTGTTGCCACATGTTTGCCATGGGCACGCTGTGCTTCTGAAGGTTGCCAAAATTGTAAACTTTCAAGAACAACATGGCATATTCGCCTAAACTCCGTAAGTTTATTAGATAACTCCTTAATCTTTTCTACACGATTCAATTTTTCTTGTCTAACCGTTAAAACTTTGGAGGTCAAATAAGTAATGACAAATGATGAGATAAGGGCACTTACGTCTAGTAGCTTATCACTGATATTAGTTACCTGGCTTGGATGTTTATTGACACTACTGACCAATATAACCATAACACATACATAAAGAATAGTAATTACAGTTGCCATCAAAAAGGCGTCTTTATAAATCCGCTTATAGTTGAACTCTTTAATCTTATCCGCTAAAAGCGGATATCTAATAGATTTTTCCTTTCCATTTAAGGTTAACTTAAAATCGAATCCATAGGATACTTTTATCAAATCTTTGCGAATATTTTCAGCAAGCTCGGATTTCGAACCTTCATGTACCAAAACGACATGCAGTTGTTCCTCTTTGTAAAACACCTTATCGTTCACATCGTTGTGTGAAGCAAGCCCACGTTTTACCAACACCCGCTTTAAGTCATCATATGTTTGATCCATTGATATCGCAATTAAAATGGAAAGTACTAAATAAAAATTTGTTAAAGAAAGCCCTATTTAATTTCGCAACGGGTTTTGAACAGTCAGGCATAAATCTAAGGTTTAGTACATGACGTTACGCTTAAGCTGGAATTAGCATGCAAAAAATAGATAGAGAAATGCCTTTACAATCCTTGAAATATTACCGGTATCTTTATACATGAGCTATAAGAACCCAATTCATACACTTTACGACAGGTTAACAACCACATTTGAAAACGTAAATGAGAAAAGCAAAAAACGGCTGGAGGAGTACGATGCCAGTCAATTAAGCCGCCGGATCAGAATCGATACGGGGCCTTTTTCGGGTCCCTCTTCTGACCATAACAGCAAAGAGATTGTTTTAAACCAGCGCTTCCTAACGCTTGTTTGGTGCATCACCTATATTATTTACGAGGTCACCGCAAACAAAACAAAAACGGCTAAACAGGTTACGCCCAATTATATGGAAATTAACGGGCAGGATCCCGAAGTGAAACAAATGGATTGGCTGTTCGACTGGGCATTTAACTTAAAGACTGATTGTGATGAACAATGGCCAGAAGACTTGCCAAATCCAGCAATGACCACTGAAACTGTAAGGAAAGTAAATGTGATCTTTATTGATGCAATCACCTATATCATGTATCACGAAGTTGCTCACCTGGTCAACAACCACTGGAATAGCTTTAAAGACATTGCCCGTAAAAATTACCTTGGCTTCGATCTGACCGAAGACGAAACTATCCTATCAAAACAATTAGAGCAGGAAGCGGACACTTTTGCCTATGAAAGTCTGATTAGTCAGGATGACAGCGATGAGATCAGGTATCATAGATTATTCGGGATGATCATGGCCGGATTGTCGACTCTTTTTGCTCATCCAAAGGGAAGCAAACTTAATGATGATATTCACCCTGGAAGCCACGTCCGAATTTTCAACACCCGGCTAAGGGAGAATTTTGATGAAGGGAATCAGTTCCGGCTGAACCGCGCAATGAATACAGGATTAAGCATGTTTTGCAAATTGCATGATATCGAGATCGAAAAGAAAAAATTCATAGAATCCACCGAGCTACTTGATTATTTATTTGAACTGATTCAAACCCATGCTGATGAAGAATTAAAACGTTAACTGAAGGCCAGGTACTGTTAATATTAGCAATAGCAAAAGTCCAATTATTATTGTAATCTTTGAAGATAAACGCTTTAAAATGCCGCCAAAAGTTGTTATTGTAAACGAAGTCCTGGATAGATTACCCATTGGAGAAGTCCTAGAATGGAAACCATTTGAGCAATTCTGTACAGATGTGCTTGCTTCACGAATGAATATCGTCGACGTAAGAGAGTACCTGCAACAGGGAAATGACCAGGATGGGATAGATATCTACGCAACTGAATCTGGAATAAATGCTCTTACTGTTGCTCAGTGTAAACTGAAGACCTATACAGTTATGGGGAAGAAAGACATGTTTACCTCCTTCTTACAAGCAATAAGTTTCTTATCGCAAGAATCACACTACCGACATAAAAGTTTTCATCTACCATATCTGGCATAAGCAGGCGTATTTCAGCTATACCAATCCAAACAACAATCCCAGCTAAATCGGATGGGTTTAAAAAAATATCTCGACAAACTATAACCTTAAATCAATGGAGACGCTCTTTATACCTCAGTATTATCAAAAGTTTGAAACATTACAGGATTACCTTGATGACAGGACCAACAAAAAGACCAGTAATTTCCGCGCCCCACACTATATTGAACCCTCTGCCTTATTCGATCAAAATTTATTATTTGTTATAGCTGAGCCTGGGCACGGCAAGAGTATGCTTTTTAAGCAGCTTGAAAAATCCCTTATTTTTAAAGGTTCAACATACCAGTTGATTAAGGGGATTGACGAACCAAAGGCACAGTTTAAAGCAGACGTTGATTTCTTACTTTTTGACGCGCTGGATGAAGATGTGAATCCAATTTCCACCTTTAATTCACTAAAATCACACTGTAAGGATCATAGAATTAAACTGTTGATCAGTAACAGGAGCCACTATATGGGACAGATCACCCATCTGTTGTGGGATGCCAACACCAAACTCGTTAAGCTCCTTCCATTTGATGAATACCAGATCACCCGTTTCCTCAGTCACAATCTCTCAGAACTCGACTTTTCCCACGAAGATATCGAAGCAATTATTTCTGCCACAAAAGCAGGCTCTAATGATTCTATCTTAAAAGTGCCAAGATATCTTAATGAAATCTGCCGTTACTTGATACAGGAAAACGTTAAACCATTCCAGCTCAAAACACTAACCAAGTCGCATCTTTTTGATAAAGTCATCTATTTCAAGCTGGAAAGCGAACAGGAAGAAGGAAAGGAAAATCAGAAGTACATGACCAAAAGGGTCCTTGAAAGACTTGCGCTTACCATGGAAATACAGGGAGTAAACAAAATTAGCAAAGAAGATTTCATCACCTTCCTAGATCAGACAAATTCCAACATCAGCCTGATCTTTCTGAACATGATGGACATAGATATACTGCTTAAGCGTGTAATGAAATCAACTGGGGAGATGTTACAGTTTGAACATACTGAATTCCAGGAATATCTTGCTGCAAAAGAACTTTCTCGTCTTGGATACAGGTTCCAGACCATTTACGATCTGATGATCGATACAGACATCGACCTTCTACGCCCAAACTGGGTAGATGTGCTGAATTTCGCGATTGATATCGAACCGGAATTTCTCAGACCAATGATTTCCTTCATTGAAAGTGGCAAGTACCGAAATGTCGACGAAAAGCTGCTAGAGATACTGGTCGGTGCGAACATTGAGAAATTTGATGAGGCTTACAAAGACCATTGTTTCGAGGCTATTTCAGTCTATTATACTAAACTTGGAAGGTCTACAATCAACATTGCGGGCCCACTTTCCAAGTTCATCGCCACCTCGAACCCCAAGATAGCAATCCCAATGTACCCAAATTCAAAATTTCCTGATACAGCAAGGGTCAAATTTTCCAATCAGATATTATTAATAGAGGCATTAGCCTCCAGAAGCCAGCTTACAGTTTCTCAAAAACAAACATGGATTCCGGTATTGATCGGCATTATCAGAGAAGTATCACTGTTCTCGATGCACAGAGCGGTCTATTATGCGCTCATCTCTATTGGCGAAGCAGAGCCCGTACTCAAGCAAGTTGCCTATTTTGAACGCAAGCCAGACTATATGCTCAACGAATTTCTACGGGTCTGCTATAAGCTTGCACCAAACGACAAGCGCACTGTGGGCCTGATCAAACGATGTCTTAAAAAGAGCAGAAAGCTGAACAATCTTGATTTCTCTATCGATAACCTCAGTCAAATTGGCTCCATTTACGAGGTCATAAAAGTATTATGTTCCCAGACCTCGATCCTTCGTGATGATTCCCTGCGTATGGGCAGTGGTTTCCATACTCTTTTTGAAAGAATAGAAGAACTTGACAACCCGCAGATTCATAGCGCTCTAAAAAAGCTGCTGCTTACCTCCTTCAGGGAACAGCGCTTCTACCAGTACTTTCCAAAATTCATCGACCAATCTGCCAGATACATGTTAAAAAAGGACAAAAACATCCTGCCCCAACTTCTCAAGTTGGAAAGCTTCTTGAAATCTGCAGATGAAATAGTCAAATCATACGCCACAGAACTGACCTTAGACCAGTTCCAGCAGATCGAACAAAAGCTTTTAACAAAGAATTCACCCTGGATGGCTGATAGAATAGTCATTCAGGCAAAGCTCAAACTGGAAAAGCTCCCAGAAAATACATCGATAAAAAATATTCAGCCAGCGTGATATCCCCAGCACCGAAAGTCGAAAAAAAACTCACACCAATTTCTGAACTAAGAAAATTCTACGTCAAGGACAAAACGCAATACAATACCGGTCTCATTCCTTTTTTCATCCAGCATTTCCAGGATCTTCTGCCACAGTTAAAACCTAAGGATGTCCAAATACTTGCCGAAGTCATCGACACCAAGCTTGAAAGATACACTCCTGAAAGATTTGAACTGAAAGGGCTATCACATTCCAGCGGACAAATCAGTTATACCCACAACAATTCCGAATCGCTCCAGGCAGAAATATTTTTCAAATCAGCGCTTATCCTCGGACGGAACGACCTATTGATCAAATATAGAGAGAAACTACTCAAGAAACTACCCAGGCTAGACATCTACCACAATAACCATCCAAAGATGCCGTCCTTACTGGAAGCCATAGGACATATCAGCGAAAAAGAGCAGCTGTTAATCTACGAATATTGGCTGGCCCGCAAAGATGACCTACTAGTTTACAGCGCAAGGTCATTTGCTGAAGTAATTCTAGAACTTAAATCGGTGCAATTATCACCAATTTTGCTGGCATTGATCGATAATAAGAAGGTCAATGAGTTTGACAAGAGGGAAGTTTTGGATGCATTTGCAAAACTTGCCCAAAGCGATTCAGACAGACAGGCACTTTCCAGAATATTTCTCACCAATAGCAACGGAGGTGATCCTAAACTTGCGGACATTGCAAATGCCTGCCTTGTTTCCAGGTTCACAGACCCGCACGCCATCTCCTGGAGAATCGACCAACTTAAAAGTAGGATGCGGGATTTCGACGACGACCACAAATACAATGGTCTTCGAGCAGTCTCTGATTTCGAGAGCGAAATGGATAGACCCCAACTAGGAAAATGTCTGTATGGAATTAAATCAGACCAGATTCGCATTGCTGTAACTGACCTTCTCTATTATTCATTTGAGATTAGGACACGTAAACTGCAGTTCCGCTATAGTCATTATCTCCAACAGATCATCTATGAATATTTCAAGTCAATTCTTAGTAGAAACGAACTATTGGCCCTAAGAAAAAGTGTAGCCGCTTACCCCGATCAGGGGCGCACATATGGCTTTACTCAATATCTTGACAGGTTAACCATTGATCTGCACGAGCTGACACCAACAGCCGAACCATTTCTAACCGCTATACACTCGCTCAATGATACCATGGCAAAAAAATACGTACAGATATCAAGCCATAGCGAACTAAAGGATCTTATCTCGAAAATATTCAGGAACGAAATTTCCAACCTCATAGAGAACGAGGGGTTCTATAGGGTCGCCAGTAAACTTCAAGATGCCAATACCGAGCAGTATAAACCTAGTGAGGCAATTATCCAAAAAACACTAAAACTTGCATTGGAGAAAGCCCTAATGGAAAACGGCCTAAGAAAGAGTGACATCCATAGGGAGGTCCAAACATACGACGATAAAAGGTTTGATTACCTAATCAGCTACGGCCTTTACGGCCCAATAGTGGTCGAGCTCAAACTCCTACATAATCCAGAAATACAGATTGAGAGCAAACGTAAGAGCTATAAACCTAAGCTAAAGCAGTACCTTTCCGCAAACCACTCCCAAGGAATCTACGCAGTATTTCAACTTACTAAAAACCAGAAGCATAAAGACAACTACTTAAAAATGATGAATGAATATGAAGACATTCCAGGATTAGAACATATCCTGATTAAATGTTTGGATAACGGTGAATAATGGTGTTGAGGTTAACACATAAACATCATGATTGCTCATACTTAACGTTGGGATAGAATTCGCGTATGCTTATACCATAGAGTTTATCTGTTGGCAATTTTTTTATCAGATTATATTTCGTTATTAGTTTGCGATCGAGTCTCGATACCGCATCTTTTGTGGCATCACCAGTTTTTTCAAAATCAGGATTAAGTTCCCAGATTAAACCCAATGCGGATAAACTGTTAACAAATAACAGCGCTTGCTCATAAGTCGACAGCTGCCCTCTCAAAATTTTCACATATGAATACTTGTCTTGTTCTGATAGTTCATTATTTCTATCAACGAATTTGACTGTTTGATACAAGTGTCGGTAATAATGACCTAGGCGAAACTGATGCCCTCCATAATATTTTTTGTAATTATTTTTATATAATTTATAACTATCAAAATCCGAACTATCATTCTCTAGCGAGACTGTGGATAAATCAATTTTGCCGATTTACTGTTACGATAGTCATAGATGTATTGAACAATCAAATTCCTCTTCTCAGCGCTTCTCCTCCTAGCCAGAGAACGCCAAAGTGGCCAAATAACTTTCGAATTCATAGTAGGCTTCAGCCTGAGGTAATTTATAATTGCCCTGTAGAGCTGTCCACTATAACGGGGCTTGAATATTCTTTCCAAGATAGTGACTCCCTCGGCAGAAACGCCATAAAATGTAACACAATATGCAATATCAATCGCAGCCAACAGACGTCTATTCAGGTATAGCCCATTATGTTGCTCAACTTCATTCATAAAATTTAAATGTTCGATGGTGTAAATATCACCATATGAAATACCATGAAAAAACTGTTTAATTTCATTCCTACATTGGATGAACTGTTCAAACACAGCTCTGAACACCTTGCGCTGCTCGTAAACTACCTCTAACTCTATTTCGTCCTGATCATCTAAATCATTTTTTTCATGCATAGTAAACTGAAGTTCTTGAATGTTATCTCGATGGGAATTTGACAAGTTCAAAAAATTTACTCTCAAACCTTTCTAATTCGAAAGCTTTGCGCTGATCATAAGTTGCAATCCGCTGATTGTCTGTGGCAGTTTTTTGTTCCTCAGTCGCCTTTTTTTGTTCAGTAAGTGTTAGATATAGGAAATAAAAGGCAAATGCATTGATAACTGTTCCTATTACACCACCAATAAAATCACCAAACTGGCCAGTTGCAGTAGCATCAAATTTATCGAACCAAGGCCAGGTCCTATAACCACCCACAAAAAAATTAATTACAACACCCACCAACATTAATACTGCAACGACAATCGCAGTATTGCGTATTTTCTTATCTAACATATTTTTGAAGCATTTAATTTAGCGCAAGCTGAAAATAAATATTTATTAAGAACATCGCACTTTTAAAATGTAAAAATTTGCTCCGTATATGATAACTTGCCTATACTTCGAGCTAGGAATTCTCTTCAAGTATTTCTGGCGTTTTATTTCGTAACCAGACATGTGATTTTTTTCACTTTATCACAAATATATCTGGCCTGCATTCCATTTTACTAAATGGGTACTTATCCAAGAATCAGTCTATAATTTTCGTTGTTTATACAACTCGATTAGTTCGTCAAGTGAACTATTTGGGTTAGAAACAACAATCTCTACCAACCTCCTCCAATACCCATTGGTGTTCTTCCCTCTTCTAATAGTTTCCAAAGACAATTGACCTATTACCTTGTCATCCTCATTCTTAATGTCTATTCCAATAAGAGTATCTTCGTGATTTCTATAACGTAGTTCATCAGTAATAAAATATTCAAGTGTAGCCTGCGACACCAGATTAGAACAGAAATGTTCATACCTGTTATTAAAGATAAAAGGATCATTTTTGTAAATGATATAAATACAATCATCAAGAAGCCAGTAAACATCTTTACCCTTAAATCTGTAGATCGTGTCGATTTCCTCAGTATGCAATATGAGACCATCTCTCCATTCGTCTCTAAATGCATCATGGTAATTTTTACCATCACACTCAAATCCTATCTTATGACCATTTAATTCAACGACAAAGTCAACTCTGAATTTCCCAGCGATGGTTTGAACCTCATATTGTGACAGAATCTCCAAGCTGGGGCACAGATATTTCTCAAGACCCTGAACAAATATTTCCTCCAAAGGACTTTCTAGTTTATCACGATCTGCACGAGGCTGCCCAAAATCTCTGATGTCATTTCCATTCATTTCAACATATGAATATTTATTAAGACAAAAATAGAACTATCAATTTCATGGAATTATCTCCCTATCTTCTTGAATACGTTTTCAAGATCCTTTATTGAATCATTGAGTTCCTTAATACCGCGTCGAGCAGAGCCATCTTTATCTTTTAAATTGATATTTTGCGAGCATCCTCTGCACTTCACCGCTGCCTGATTAGCTACTTGACTTAAAGTAACGGTGTTTCTACTGCCACAACTTGGGCATTTGATGTCAATATTTTGTTTTCCTAAATCAAACATATCTTTTCTTTATATTTTAAATTATACTTACAGATGCTGAAATTTTCCCTGAATATCCACCTAAATCAATGGCCAAATACCAACGACCACCATAAGGAGGTTGGATTACGTAAGGAGTTACTTTAACTAACCCTCCATAATATTTATGAGCCCTTCCATTCTTATAGTTCTGGAAATTATTATAGTCCATTAATCGGACATTCGCCTGTCCACTTAGGCTAACCTTCACAGCATCCTGGGCTGAAAGATCAAAATCATACTTTAAAAAATTCATGTTATTTTTCTAACTTTATAACAAAGTTAAACGCCTAGTACGTAATGGATTTACGTAGTGAAATTATTTTATGGGAATCAATAAATCCGCTTATAGACGATATAC